>CAUUIN010000001.1:0-90128 GCA_963545295.1 uncultured Campylobacter sp.
TTAAATTTAAAAGCCATTTGTTTTTTAGCTCTCTTTTAAAAGCTTGCTTGCAAGCATATCAGCTTTTGCTTTGTCGGTATCTTTTTTGACGGATTTATAAATTTTAGAGATGTAGTTTTCTAAAATTTCATGGCAAGAGATCGTTTTTTCGCCCTCGCGTCTAGCTACTTTTATGTATTCGCCGCTACTTTGTAGCTCAAATGCTAAGTCATTATCGCTTAGCTGAAGCTCTAAAATTTCAAGTAGCCTCTCTTGAAGTCTTGGCTCAAAGATAGGGGTCATAAGCTCCAATCGGCGCTCTAAATTTCGCGGCATCCAATCAGCACTTGAGATATAAATTTTAGGATCGGCGTGCTTAAAATATAAAATTCTAGCATGCTCTAAGTATTTGCCGATGATTGAGCGAACCCTTATATTTTCGCTTTTGCCTTTTACGCCTGGCCTTAGTCCACACACACCGCGAACGATTAAGTCTATCTTCACACCTGCGTTTGAAGCTCGGCTAAGCTCATTTATCACGTCTTCGTCTATTAGCGCGTTCATCTTAGCGATGATCCTGCCCTCACTGCCTTTGCTAGCCTCCACTCTTATCTTTTCGATGATACGCTCTTTTATCTGAAAGGGTGACATGCTAAGGGCGTTTAGGCGGCGGTTTTTGTTATATCCTGATAGGATGTGAAAAAACGAGGTCGTATCTTGGCTAAATTCCTCTTTGCTCGTAAATAGGCTAACGTCAGTGTAAGTTTTAGCCGAGCTGCCGTTGTAGTTGCCAGTGCCAAAGTGCATGTAAAATTTAAGTTTATCGCCGATTTGGCGGATCACTTGGCTAACTTTTGCATGGACTTTAAAGCCTGTGATGCCATATATCACGTGTGCGCCAGCATCTTCAAGCGCCTTTGCCCAGTGAAGGTTATTTTCTTCGTCAAACCTCGCTTTTAGCTCGACCATCACGGTTACTTGCTTGCCGTCGCTTGCAGCGTCTATTAGGCTTTGAATGATCGGCGAGCTTTTATCGACCCTGTAAAGCGTCATGCGTATCGAGATCACCTTTGGATCTTTGCTAGCTTCTCTTATAAAGCTAACGACTGGATCAAAGCTCTCAAATGGATGAACTAGCAGCACATCCTCTTTGTCTATAGCGTCAAAAATCGAGACGCCGTTACCAAATGGAGGCAGTGTCTTTGGGGCGTAGGGCGGATTTGCTAGGTGGCTAAAATTTTTGCTCCCAGCTACCTCCCAAAGTGAGCTAAGTGTGAGCGGGATGCTTGAAAAGTAGATATCTTTGTGAAAAATTTTCATATGAAAATTTAAAAACTCTAAGATATCAGCGTCTGCATCTTTGTCAATCTGCATACGTACAAAAGCCCCTTTTCTACGAAGTTTTAGCCCTTGCTCAAGTATCATCATAAAATCATCTGCTTCTTCTTCTTCGATGACGATATCAGCATTTCTTGTCACTCTAAAGGCAGCTGAGCTAATGAGCTTATATCCTGGGAAAATTTCTTCTGCGTGTCGGTGCACGATCGTCTCGATAGGCACGAAAACGTTGCTACTTGGCTGGGTAAATCTTGGCAAAACTCTTGAAATTCTTATCATGCCGTATTTTAAAATTTCAGGATGCTCGATATCAGCAAGCTTAACGGCAAGCGAGAAGCTAAGGTTGTTTAGGTGCGGAAATGGATGGGTCGCATCAACGGCGATAGGCACGATGACTGGCAAGATGTTTGAGAAAAAGTATTCGTCGCATTTTTGTTTTAAGCTATCATCAAGCTCATCATAGTTTTTGATAAAAAGACCCTCTTTGCTAAGTGCATCAACGGTGCTTTTGTAGTGAGCTTCGACTAAATTTTGCTCATCTTGAAGATATTTTCTGATCTCTCTTAGCTGATCAAGCGGGCTCATGCCATCGCTGCTGCTTGTCGTCACTCCAGCTGCGAAAAGTTGCTTTAGACCAGCCACTCTGATCATATAAAACTCATCTAAATTTGTCATATAGATCGCTAAAAATTTGAGCTTTTCAAGTAAAGGTATATCCTTTTCACACTGAGCGAGCACCCTTGAGTTAAAGCGTAGCCAGCTTAATTCGCGGTTGATAAAAAGAGTTTCATTTTCGCTCATCATTTTCTCCTTATGATTTTTGATTATTTTATGATATATGCGGTTATAAAGTTCTTATTTTGTTAAAAATTTAGTTACAATAGTGCAAATTTTAAACGTAAAGGTTTTTTATGTCGGATTACATTATATTAGTTGGCATTTTTATTGTGGCAGTTATTGTCTTTGCACTTATCAAAAAGGTCTCTTTTTAGCCTTTAAATTTCTCCCACCACAAGTAGGCAAAGATGAGCCCAAAGCCCTTGACCTTGCTCTCGTCAAAGGCAAATTTCATCATATCTTCTCGTTTTATAAAAACTAGCTCGATATCTTCGCCGTCAACGCCACCACCTGCATTTACCTTCATACTTTCATCGATCTTTGCGTAAAACATCGTTTGAGTGTTGCCACCAAAGCCAAAAGCGCCGTATGTCATCGTGATGCGCTCCATCTCTTTTAGCTCGTACCCGACCTCTTCGATCGCCTCTTCTCTAGCAGTTTGCTCTTCGCTTAGTCCCTTATCCATAAGCCCTGCGCAAAGCTCGTAGGTAAAGCCTTGCTCGTTTGTTTTGATACCTTCTTTCTCTTGCGAGTACCAAACGGCTGGGCGAAACTGCTTAACAAACAAAAATGCATCTTTTTGCTCGTGATATAAAAATATACTAACGCTATTCATCACCTTGACGCAGTCCCAATCCCTTTGCAAGCCATTTTGTTTAAATTTCATCTTAAATGGTTTTAGGTATTTTGACTCACCAAGAGGTAAAATTTCTAAATTTGTTATAGTAGTATCCATTTTGCAAGTCCTAAAAAGCTAAAAAATCCTATCGCATCAGTAAATGTAGTAAGAATGACCGCTGAGCCAACGGCAGGATCGATGTTAAAGCGCCTTAGTGTCAAAGGTATGATCGTGCCAAAAAAGCCAGCAAAGAATAAATTTGTAACCATACTAAGGCCAATGACTACGCCAAGCATGCCTTTGTCAAACCAAACAGCGGCGATTACACCCATGATAGCGCCAAAGATGAGGCCATTTACAAGCGATATCGTCACCTCACGCTTTAAAACGCTCTTTGCATCTTTAAATTCTATCTCGCCAAGTGCCAAACGGCGAACCGTAACAGCAAGTGCTTGCGTGCCAGTGTTGCCACCCATTGAAGCAACTATTGGCATCAAAACAGCAAGTGCGACGTAAGCTGCGATCGTCTCATCAAAAAGTCCGATGATAGATGAGCTAAAAAGGGCTGTTAGTAAATTTATACCAAGCCAAACCGCACGGCCGCGACCCGCTTTAAATAGCGTATCGTCCTCTTCTGACTCGTCATCAACGCCGGCTAGGTTATAAATTTGCTCTGTTGCGCTCTCTTGGATGTAGTCGTGGATATCATCATACGTGATACGACCAAGCAAAATTCCAGTGCTACTTGTAACTGCGATAACGTTTAGATCGTATTCTTGAAACATATCAGCGACATCTTGCATGAGATCCATATCATTTGCCATGTGAGGCTTGTAGTGGTCGATCTGGGTTGATTCAATATTTTGTTTTAGCGTCTTTGTGAAGTCAAAGAGGATGAGATCTTCAAGCGGGATGGCGTATTGCAAGACGCTATTTTTATCGATGATGAAAAGCTGTGAGACGTTTTCTAGTTTGCCTTCTTGCTTCTCTTGTCTTAGTCTTGCAACTGCGCTGCCAAGCTTCTCTTCAAGATGAGCTGAAAATAGCTCTGTTTGCATGTGCGCACCAGCTCTATCTTCGTCGTAGCTTCTAAGTCTTAAAATTTCGTTTTGATTTTCTTTATCTAGCTCGTTAAAAAGCTCTCTAGCCTTGTCCTCATCGATATCCTCGATGTATTGAAGTAGGTCTGTCGCATCGTCACTCTCTAGCTCTTCAAGCGCTTCTACGATCTTTTCAGCTGGGAGCGTGTCGATCACGTCTTTTAGCATGTGATCAGGTAGTTCTATCGCCACGTCACCCAAAATTTCAGGATCTAGTTTTTCAAGGTACTTGGCAAAAAGCTCTTCATCGTGCTTTTTAAGTGTTTTAAGATGCTGGGCTAGCTCGTAAGCAGAGAGCTCGCCGTCTTCTAAATTTTCATCTAAGTGCTGATCTATCAGCTCTTTTGCTTCTTCTAGTTCTTGGCTCAAGTTTTACCTTTAAAAATCTATTACGTTAGGGAAAAATTCCACCTTGTGATACTCTTTGTCGTTGCTTAGAGCTTGTCTTATCAGCTCATCATTTCTATTTATGACTGCTTTAAATTTAGCCGACTCTTTCTTGTCTTCTATGTTTTTTACGACCTTGATGGCGCTTTCTGGATTGATCGGCTTGCCACCTAGATAGAGGCCAAAGTGCAAGTGAGGGCCAGTGCTCATGCCGCTTGTGCCAACGTATGCTATCAGCGTGCCTTGTTTTACTTTAAGACCGCTTCTTATGCCCTTTGCAAAGCCATTTAGATGGGCATAAAGTGTCTCGTAGCCGCCAGCGTGAGAGATGATGACGGTTCTACCATAACCGCTCTTTTGTCCGACAAATTTGACCGTGCCATCGCCTGCAGCCTTGATCGGTGTGCCTTTTGGAGCACCGTAATCAACTCCAAGGTGAGCTCTATATCTTTGAAGGATCGGATGCCATCTTTTTAGGGTGAAATTTGATGTGATTCTTGCGTTTGCAAGAGGGCGAACGAGCAAAAATTTGTCATTTTTCTTGCCGTTTTTATCATAAAATTTATCTTCAAATTTATACATCACGTAGCGTTTGTTTTTAGTCTCTATCATCGCTGCATAAATTTCAGGTGTGCCAAAAGAGCGTCCCATGCGTAGTTTTTGGTTATAAACGATAGCTATCGTATCGCCTTTGTTTATCTTTTTAAAATCGATCCCGCTGCCGCTAAAAACCTCTTTAAAACCAAGCGCTAGCGTGCCAGAGCCAGTGTAGTCAAAGATATCTTCAGAGACTGATTTATCGACTTTTAGGGCTAAAACTTTATCTTCGCTTTGGTATAAGATCGGGATAAACTCAAGCTGAAATTTACCCTTGTCATCTCTATAAATATGTATCTGAAGCTCGTCACTAACGGGGATGAGAGCTTGTTTAACCTCGCCGTTATCGTCTTTGTAAATTTGATATTTTGTGCCAGCGATGATCTCTTCTGTTAGCTCTTGATCTTCGCTTGCTAGGTTGTAGTAAAGTGAAAGTGGGATTTTGTTTGTCTCTAGGAAATTTAAAAAGCTGCTGCCATTTGGCCAACTAAGCTCATCAACAGTTGGTTTTATGGCATATAAATTTATACATAATATTACAAAAATCACAAAAATACGAGGCATCGATATCCTTTTAAAAAGCTGGATGGGATTTTAACTAAAACTTGCTTTAATTTTGCAAAAGATAAAGCATTTTAGGCTATAATCGCTCTAAAAATTTAAACTTAGGAGATATTTTTGAAACGTATAATCGTGATTTTATCGCTGTTTTTTGGCTTTGCTTTTGGGGCTGATTTTTCTTTAAATGAGTATAGAACTCCTCTTATTAGCGTCGAGAGTGACGGCACAGCAACGATAGTTGATAGTCCTGAAATTTTGATCGGATCAAGCGGCGTCGTGCTTCATAAATTTGACACTGATAGCTCTATCATCGCAAGAGTGAGCGTTGTCTCAAAAAATGCCGGCTTTGCGAAGGTTAGATTTGAGGTGTTTGACCTGCTTGAGCAAAAGGCTCTTCCACTCCCTGGCATCGCACCTGCAAGTGGCGATATAGTCGTGCTAAACTACCTTTATAACCGCTCGCTAATTGTCGTACCAAATAAAGAAATTTATGAAGAGGTTTTAGGCGCATTTCCTAATATGATATTTATCCACCCAGACCTTGTCGGAGCATACTTAAGCTACGAATACAAGCCAAATCCAAGCAGAGATGACTTTAGAAAGATGTGCGCTCAAAGTGCAGCTGGCCTTATCTTTGTCGCGATGGATGGCAGAAGCGTTTTTGCTGATTGCCAAAGCTTTAAGGTGCTAAAAGAGTTTAAAACTGGCGAGGTTGAGTACTATCAACTACCATTTTATACAAGAGTTAGCGACATAGACACTGTATTTTGGAAGCTAAATAGCGAGCACATCAACAACTACGACGCTCACTACGAAAAGCTTTTTGAAGAAGACAACTGATAAATGAGCCGTTTGTCCTTAAGCAAGAGCGATTTAAAGAGTGGTTTAAATTTGCTAGCTGCTCTTAAGGACAAAGAGCTCTTTCACTACGCAGCAAGCCTTAGTTTTCACACGATCTTATCGATCATACCGATACTTCTTATATCGTTTTCTATCTTTACAAAACTGCCTAGCTTTGAGGATTATTACGCCAAAATTCAAGACTTTGTCTTCTCAGCTCTTTTGCCAAGCAACCAAGAGATCATCTCAAACTACTTGCAAAATTTTCTCCAAAATAGCGGAAATTTGGGCATAGTTGGCTTTGTGGCGATGATATTTACTTCAGCTATGTTTTTTAGCGATTATGAATACGTAGTCTTAAAAGTGACAAGAGCTAGCAAGGCTAGGGGCTTTTGGTCGGCACTTAGCTCGTACTGGACGCTCATCACGCTTGCACCGCTCGGACTTGCTGGCAGTTTTTACCTCTCAAGCCTTGTGCAAGAGATGCTAAACTCGACTAAATTTACAAGCTGGATAAATTTCTTAAGTATCGTGCCATATCTCATCATCTGGGTGATATTTTGCGTCACATATCTCATCTCAGTAAATGACGAGATAAAATTTAAAAGCGCGCTTTTTAGCTCGTTTGCTGCCTCGCTCGTTTGGTATCTTGGCAAGTCAGCTTTTGTCTATTACGTCCTTTACAACAAAACCTATCTAAGCGTCTATGGCTCGTTTTCAGCTGTGCTTTTTTTCTTTGTGTGGATATATATCTCGTGGATCATCTTTTTGTATGGGCTTAAATTTTGCGCCTATCTCTCAAATAGCTCTAAATTTAAAGGATAAATTTATTGCTAGCTGGCTATTTTAAATTTACCAGCTAGCAGGATATGTAATATTTTACGTGAAATTTTATGTATCTAGCGTTTAAATTCGCAAATTTCTATCTTTATATCAAGCTCTTTACTAAATTTGCTAACAGTCTTTTCAAGCTCGTCTTTGTCAAAGCATATAAGATCAACATAAGAGTGCTTAGTGCCAGTTGCTGCGCCCATGCCTTCGCAAAAAGTGCTAGTTTCAAGCTCATCTTCTATCTTAGTTTTGCTATCAATGCCAAACTGCACGTCGCCGCCGTGATACAATACTAAAAAGCAGAAATTTATACCAAGCTCGTAGGCTTCATTATAGATATCGCTTTTGCCGTCATAGTACTCATTTAGCAGTGGGATTAGGCTTGTATATCCCATAAAAACATCATCTCTTAGTGCATCTGAGCGGGGTTCAAGCTCATAAAAGCTAAACTGCTTTAGCGGCTCGCTTGATGCCTCTTTGCCAAATTTATCATCTATAAGATCGGCAAAGTCGGTAAGCGCGACACCTTTTTCTCTTGCTTCATCTACAATCTCAAAGTCGCCAAGCGTGTTTATCATCGCCGTCTCGCCAACAACGTTGTCGCAAAGTATGAAAGCTAGCGTGTAGGCCTTGTTTTCATCTTCGCTTTTTAGCTTGCTTAAAGTCTCGTTGTATAGGCACATATCCACGCTTTTTTCTTCAAAATTTGCATAGACCATGACCTCGTTTGCATCAACACTCACGCCATACATCTGTATAGTGGCTACTTCGCGTGGTGCGCGTTGTTTGCCAAGCGTGCAAGTAAGCTTTGCTTCATACTCTTTTGGCATGCGTGATTTGATAAATTTAAGCCAAAAAAGCCTATATTTCATCCCTTCTGGAGTGAGCACTAGATCGATCTTATTATCAACAAGACCTATCATAAAGGTTGGATCTACTAAACATAAATTTAGCGCCTCTTCAGTCATTTTACTTGCAGATTCGTAATTTTTATCCTCTAAATTACGCTTGATGGCATCTAAATTTTTACCAAGCTCGCTCCAAAATTTATCAACCCTACTAGCAAAGCTAGAACTCTTTTTAGAAAACCACATCTTTATCCTTTTTGTTAAAATTTTCAACATTTCTTTGCGTATAAATTTTCATCGATGGAAACTCTAGCGCACTAAGTTTATCAAAACCAACTTCATTAAAAACACAGCCTGTGTCGATATCTGCGCTATTTTTATAAAATTTTACCTCTCTTACTGGCGTGTGCCCATAGACGTTAAAGATGCCACTAACTTGCATCTCGTCGCCTCTTCCTGAGAGTAGGTGCCTTTTAAACTCTTCACTAGCATATTTGTCATTTCTTAGCTCCCACATATTGCCAACGGCTGAGTGAGAGACGACTAGATGCTCGCCATTTTGGGTTTTATAATCTTTAAATTCCAGATAAACTGGCCTGCTTTCTAAAAAATCCACATGCCTTTGCTTAAACTCCGTGCTTTGCCCAAGATATGATCTATATGTCGCTTCTCCGCCGTTTCCAAAAAACCAGCTCCTGTCAAATGGCACTTTGTTGTTTAGAAATTCAAATTTATTGCTTAGCAGTCTTCGCTCGTGATTTCCCATTACCATTTTATAGTCATTTTGCATGATAAGCTCGACCACGTCGCAGCTAAAAAGCCCACGATCTACCACGTCGCCAACAAAGCAAATTTGAGATTTTTCTTTATTTGGAAACTGCTTGATAAGCTCTAAAAGCGTGTTAAAACAGCCGTGAACGTCGCCGATAATGTAAATTTGCTCGCTCAAATTTTCTCCTTTGCGCCAAATTTTAGTCTATTAAACTTAAAAATAAAGATTGTTATTTGCTGATAAATTTAGAAAGAAAAATTATTTATAAATTTTAAAGCAGTAGAGGGGGCTAAAACCCCCCCCTAAAATCATTGTGCGTAAAAGCCGCTAACCTTGCCAGTTAGGTCTATCATGATATTTTTCATCTGAGTGTAGTGCTCAAGTATGATCTTGTGCGTCTCACGGCCGATACCTGAGTTTTTATATCCGCCAAATGGGCTGCCTGCTGGGATTTGATTATAAGTGTTAATCCAGACCCTGCCAGTCTCCATAGACCTTGCGACGCGAAGTGCTTTTGTGATGTCTTGCGTGAAAATACCGCCACCAAGGCCGTATTCGCTGTCATTTACCATTTTGATAAGCTCGGCTTCATCTTTAAATTTGATGACAACGCCAACTGGTCCAAAGATTTCTTCTTGGGCCACTCTCATATCGTTTGTCACATCAACTAGCAGCGTTGGCTCGACAAATGCGCCCTTGTCGCAACCATTTGCGGTGTAGGCTTTGCCACCGACTGCCACTTTTGCGCCTTCTTTTTTGCCGATCTCGACGTAGTTTAAAATTTGCTCAGCTTGTTTTTTATTGATCTGAGAGCCCATTTGAGTGTTAGGATCTAGCGGATCGCCAACTTTTATAGTGCTAAATTTCTTAACAGCAGCCTCGATAAATTTGTCATAAAAGCTCTCTTCTACGAAAATTCTAGACCCTGCGCAGCAAACTTGACCTTGGTTAAATAAAATTCCAAGCTGAAGACCATCAAGTGCCTTGTCTAAATTTGCGTCGCTAAAGAAGATATTTGCGCTCTTGCCGCCAAGCTCAAGTGTGGCTGGGATGATACGACGTGCAGCAGCTATGGCGATATCACGGCCGATCTCGGTTGAGCCAGTAAAGGCTAGCTTGTCAAGGCCTGGATGGTTTTTGATCCACTCACCGCTCTTGCTGCCTCTGCCTGTTACTATATTTATCAAACCTTTTGGCAAAATTTTATCTATCAGCCTAAAAAGCTCAAGCACGCTTAGGCTTGTCTCGCTTGAAGGTTTAAACACGCTCGCATCGCCTGCTGCGATAACCGGAGCTAGCTTCCAAGCTGCCATTAAAAATGGAAAATTCCAAGGCACGATCTGACCCACTACGCCTATTGGCTCGCGCAAAACGATAGAGAGCTGCTTCTCATCAAGCACGTTTGCGCTGCCTTCTTCGCCCATGATAACGCCAGCAAAGTACCTAAAATGCTCGGCTGCAAAAGGGATATCGACATTTAGCGTCTCGCGGATCGGCTTGCCGTTGTCCATACTTTCAACTTTTGCGAGGTGCTCTTTGTGCTCGTCGATGATATCAGCGATCTTGTTTAGTAGCTTTGCTCGCTCGCTAATTGTGGTGTGTTTAAATTTCTTAAAAGCCTCACGTGCAGCTCGAACTGCGTCATTTACATCTTCTTCGGTAGCGTCAGCGATCTTTGCAAGGTGCTCGCCGTTTGCTGGATTTTTGGCATCAAGTGTAGCGCCGTCTTTTGCGTCACGCCACTCACCATTTATGAAAAGCCCGTATTTTTCAAGTAGTTTCATACTTTTCTCCTTGATTAAGATTTTGTAAAAGGATTATAATATTAATAAAATTTATCAAAAATAAATTTTGGATATAAATTCTCTTTTTTAATAAATTTTATTATTTAGAGTAGGGTGGTTTTAAATTTAACTCTGCCAAGAGAGTGAAAACGTAGTCTCGCCATCAAGCTCGCTTTGGCATTTTACGGTGATGTTATTTTTCTTGCAGCACTCTTTGACTAAATTTAACCCTATGCCAAAGCCGCCTTGATCGTCGTTAAATCTCGTGTAGCGATCAAAAATTTTCATCTGGTCCTCTTTACTGATGCCGCGTCCAGTGTTGCTTATGCTAAAGAAATTTGGCTCTAAAACGATGCTAACCTTTGAATTTGGCGCTGCGTATTTGGAGGCGTTGCTAAGGAGATTATCTAAAATTTTACTCACATCCTCAAGGTCTGCGTTTATGAAGCTTGGCTTTAGGCTAGCCTCTATCTTAAGTCCGCGTTTAGCAAAAAATGGCGAGAAGTAGCTAAGCCTTTGCGTGGTTAGTAAATTTAGATCGATTAGCTCTTTTTTGCTTGGTTTATCTAGGTTGAAGCTTAGATGAACTAGCGCGTCATAGATGCTACCTAGGCTCTTTGCAGCAAGGCTGATGTTGTTAAAACGCTTTAAATTTCGCTCATTTAGGTTGTTGCGATCGGCCGTTTCTATGCTCATCGAGATGACGCTTAGAGGCGTGTTTATCTCGTGCGTTGAGTCTTTTATGAAGCGGTTTAGCGTCTCTATCTTTTTATAAAGTGGCTTTAGGCTTAGTTTTGCTAAGTAAAAGGCGATGAAGAGCAGGGCGAAAAGGAAAAAGAGCGCCTTTAGTGTGGTTGAAATTTGCAAAGATAAAATTTCAATCTTGATATCTTTGCCAACTAGAAAAATATCAGCGTGCGATAGCTCGTCTGTGGCGTTGTCATCCATGTATTGGATCTTTTCAAATATCGCGACCTTACCGCCGATCAAATTTACATTTTTGCTTTTGTCTATCTTTTGGCAGTCAAAGTCTTTGTAAATTTTCTCATCATTTTTTAGCACGATGCAAGCATTCACGCCTTTTTCTTTTGTTAGACTTGAGATTGAGTCAAGTCCATTCATTCTAGCTTTCATGTAAATGCCCATCTTTATCTCTTTTAGCATTTTGACCTCGTTTAAGATGAGCGCGTTTTTTTTATTTTTATAGTCATTTATGAAAAAATAGCCCAGAAAGAGCACGGAGCTAACAAGATAGAGGGATAAAATTTTAAATAAAATTTGCGTCTTTTCAGACATAGATGTAGCCGTCTCCACGCTTGTTTAAAATGGCATCTTTGCCTAAAATTTGGCGTAAATTTTTGATATATACACGAAGGCTAAGCTCGCTTGGCTCCTCGTCAAATTTCCAAATTTTATTAAAAATTTCATCTTTGGTTAAAATTTTGCCCTTGTTTTGCAAAAATAGGGCGAGCAGGTCGCTCTCTTTGCTCGAGATATTTACATTTTCGCCGTTTTTACTTAGAGTTTTGCTCTGTGGGTGAAAGCAAAGATCATCTAAAATTTTGATATCTTCGCCGTTTTGGTGTGAGAAATTTCTTTTTATGAGAGCTTGCATGCGGATAAGTAGCTCTTTTAGCTCAAATGGCTTTTTTAGATAGTCATCGCAGCCGCTTTTGTAGCCTTTTTCAAGGTCGTCTATGGTGTTTAGCGAGGTGGTAAATATGCTAGGTGTTGTGACGCCAAGCTCACGTAGCGATGAAAGTAGGGAGAAGCCGTCGCCTTGCGGGAGTTTGACGTCTAGTATAAGTAGGTCAAAATTTCGCTCGTATGCAAGATCTAGTGCATCTTTTGCGTTGTTTGAAGTGGTGACATCGTAGCCATTTTCGCTTAGATACTCACTGATGAGATCAAGTAAAATTTCATCATCTTCAACGAGCAAAATTCTAACCATTAAGCACCTTTACATGCCTTTTTTCATTTCGTCTTTCATGCCCATGTCATCTTTTTTCATTTCGTCTTTCATGCCCATGTCGTCTTTTTTCATTTCGTCTTTCATGCCCATGTCTTCTTTTTTAGCTTCGTGTTTTTTGACAGGATGTTTTTTAGACATATCATCTTTCATCATCTGCTCTTTCTTCATCATCTCATCTTTGCCCATCTTGTCCTTTTGCATCATTTCAGTAGCATTTGCAAGACCGCCAAACATAAACATAGCACCAAGTGCAACTAAGATTAACTTTTTCATAACGTCTCCTTTAAATGAAATATGATGAAATACTAGCCTCTTAGTGTGAAATAAGTGTGAATTTATGCAAATACAAAATAGATAACTGGTAACGTGATAAATGAAAAAAGCACACCGATAGCTACTGATGAGATGGCTAGAGAGCTATCAAGTCCAGCTTTTATGACCATCGCACTTGCAAGGGCTGATGTCGGCATCGCACATTGAAAGAGACCAACGACCCAAGTTTTGCTCATCTGGATACCTGAGACTTTTAATATGATGAAAAATACGATAGCTGGCAAGATCATCTTACACAAAAGCACGACGCTAACGCCCTTATATGAGCTTGTGATGCTGCTAAAGTTAAGACCAACACCGATCGCAAAAAGTGCGACTGGAGTGACGCTGCCTTCAAACATCCTAAGTGGCGCAAAGATAAAATCTGGAAGTGGAACTTCTTTTAAGACAAGACCCATAATAAGCGCTATAAATGGTGGAAATTTTAAAATTTTCATTGTATTTTGAAACAATGAGACCTTCTCTGATGCGGCAAAAGATAGGATGAGTGGTCCAAGGATCGAAAGAGGGATGCCAGTGGCTATTTGATCGTAGAAAATAACCTCATTTACCATCGCATCGCCAAAGAAGCCCTGAATGACAGGCATACCGACAAATAGGGTGTTACCAAAAAGGCTTAGCATAACCATACTAACGGTTGTTATTTTGGTAAATTTAAAAACCTTGCCTATAACAGCTGCCAAAACAGCGCTAATGGCGGTTGATACAAAGCCGATTAGGATCGTGTTTATAAGTGAAGCATCGACATTTACGTGGTAAATTTTATCAAAGATTAGCGCAGGCATTGCAAAACAAAGGACAAAATCCACAAATGGGATCGAGTGCTTTTGCTCAACAATGCCGACTTTTTTAGCAAAAAAACCAGTTGCGATTATGAAAAATATTGCAAAAAGTGGTGTGAAATTCATAGCAGTCTCTTTTAAGTTTGAAATTTACAAAAAATTGATTATATGCCCCAAAAGATTAAATTACAATAAACTTTTTCAAAAATTTATTGTCTGCTTTGTATTAAAAAGAGCTTTTACACAAATTTATCTTTTTTATCTTTTAATTTGAAGTAAGTTATCACTAAAAATTTATATTTGCATCTACTTTTAAATTTGTTAGTTTTTTTTGATATTAAAATTTGACGTAGTTGAAAGAAAAGTTTAATGGTGCCCGAGGTCGGACTCGAACCGACACAAGGTTGCCCTTATCAGATTTTGAGTCTGACGCGTCTACCAGTTTCACCACTCGGGCTAAGTTAAGATTGAATTTTTAGATTTGTGAGTAGAAAGAAAAAGGGGAGACTTGCTCCCCGAAAAAGAAAATTATTTCTTTTTACCTTTTTTAGCAGCACCAGCAGCAACTGCTTCTTTAAGTTTTTTGCCAACTTTAAATTTGACTGCTTTGCTAGCAGGAACATCGATTACTTTCTTAGTTCCAGGAACTCTAGCTTTCCTTGCAGCTCTGTCAGCAGTACCGAAAGTACCAAAGCCTATAAAGCTAATTGTATCGCCTTTTTCAAGAACCGCTTGGATTGTCTCTAAAGTAGCATCAACAACTTTTAGAGTATCTTTTTTTGAAAGACCAGCCTTGTCGGCAACCGCTTGAATAAATTCAGCTTTTTTCATGAACCATCCTTTTAAGAAGTTATGCGGCAATTCTACACTCTTTTAAAAAAAAATACAATACTTTTTCCCTAAATTTAGCTCTTTTTTTGCATTTTTTTAGTAAAAAAGACCAAATTTTGAACTCTCACTCACAAATTTCAAAGGTAAGCTCGTTTTTTAGCCCTATCTTTTTCATATCTACAAGCTTTAAATTTTCAAAATTTAGAGACATTAACTCATCTTTGTTTGTCACTTTAGCGTTTGCGATCTGGCGTAAAACCTCACCTCTATAAGCTTTTGCATGGTGGCTTAATATCTTTTTATTTTTCAAAAAGCAAAATGTCGTAAATTCTTTTTTTGTTACGTAAAATTTCTCATAAAATTTAGCCCTAAGATCTAAAATTTCATCATTTTCTAAAAAGTTATCGATTGCCTTGCTAAAATTTTGCTCGTAAAATTTAGAGATATCAAAGCAAGCTAGCTTTTCGCCTTGTTTTAGTTTATATTCGGTTATCTCATCTTTTGCCAAAATAGGACCAAGTAAATTTGAAAATATTAAAACATTATTATCTATATATTTTTGAGCGTCATCGCTTAGTCCGCGGTAGTTTAGGTGCTTATAAGCAACGCCGTCATATCTTAAAATAGCTTTTATGCTACCTTTTTGAAAGAGACTTTCTCGAAGTTGCTCACTCTCTTCAAGCTCTTTTAGCCCAAAAAGCTTTTTTATCTCACCTAAATTTGCGCTTTTTAAAAACTTATCATATCTTTTTAAAATTTCAGCCCTTTTGCTATAAAGCTCGGGAAATATCAAATTTTTACCATTAAATTTATCATTTGTGTTTAGAGAAATTTTACTTTCGCTTGGTGAGAAGAGGATTTTTAACGCCATTTTCTTTCCTATTATATATATGTAAATTTTGACAGATTATACAATAAAACTTTTTTGCACTAAAAAAAATCAAATTTTCACCGATATATCACAAAGCGGAATTATTCTTGCTTAGAGTGAATAAAAATTTAGGGAAAAATTATGAGAATTACAAATCAACTACGTTTTAGTCAGACTTTGCACGACTATCAAAAAAATATGGTTGGCGTAAATAAAAGCTATCAGCAGCTCTCAAACGGACTAAAAATTCAAGATCCATACGATGGTGCGGCAGTTTATAACGATGCTATGAGGCTTGATTATGAAGCGACCACTCTCACTCAAGTGGCTGATGCTACCAGTAAGTCAGTAAATTTTGCGAAAAACACAGACAATTCGCTGCGAGAATTTGAAAAACAGCTTGAAAATTTTAAAACCAAAGTCGTTCAAGCAGCCAGCGACGTGCATAGCACAACATCTCTAGAAGCTTTAGCAAACGACCTTCAAGGCATCAAAAACCACCTTGTAAATATCGCAAATACCTCCATAAATGGGCAGTTTTTGTTTTCTGGAAGTGCCGTAGATACCAAGCCGATCGATGGCTCAGGCAAATATCAAGGCAACCGCGACTATATGAAAACTTCAGCTGGTGCGCAGGTAGAGCTTCCTTACAATATCCCGGGATTTGATCTATTTTTGGGTAAAGATGGTGACTATAACAAAATTTTGACAACAAACGTGATGTTAGCTGATCAAACTAGAACTGACATCGCTTATGCGCCAAAATATCTTGATGAAAATAGCAAGATAAAAAATATGATCGGTCTAAACTACGCTAGTGACTCAGTCGTGGGCAGTGACGGCTCTTATAAAGGTACGATCGAGCCAGATTATGACTTTTTGGATACTTCAAATGTAAATTTCCCTGATACATACTTTTTTATGCAAGGTAAAAAGCCAGATGGCACGACATTTACAAGTAAATTTAAGATGAGTGCCGATACTTCAATGGCTGGCTTGATGGAGAAGATCGGTATGGAATTTGGCAACACAAAGACGACAAAAGTTGTCGATGTGAGCATAAATAACGACGGACAATTTAATATAAAAGATCTTACAAAAGGCAATCAAACGATAGACTTTCACATGGTTGCAGCTACTTCTGTCGCAGCTAATCGTGATACTATCGCCCCAAGCACGGCGCTTGATACGATAAATTCACTAGAAGCTCTTGAAAATATGGCAAATGCTGTGCCAAAAACGGTTCATATAACTGAATTTACAAAGAGCAAATACCTTGATAAAGATGGAAATTTAACAAATGCATTTGACTATGACAAGGTTAGGTTTGAGCGAAAAGATAACGAGCTAATCGCAAATTTACCACAAGTTGCTAGAAGAACTGGTGAGTTTGCAACCGATCAGACAAAGCTAAGCGAGGTCTCTGGCACAAAAGAGAGCTACAATAGAAATTTATACCCAAAAGATGTCGATGCTAGAAAGAGGGAGCTTTACAACATAGATCATCAAGAGATAGGCATGCAGGTAAAATCAATCACCGGTACGACCTACGACATTAAAGTAAAAATGGGTGAAGCAGGTGGCACAAACACCCCAGTGCAGTTTCAAATAACATCAACAACAGCTGCTGGCGTAGTATCTCCAACTAGAAATTTGACTGTCTATAACTCAGATGAATTTGGCAGTTACAGAACCTATGCTAGTGACTTTACATATCGTCAGCTAATGGACATCGTGGCAATGGCTGCAAGCGATAATATCCCTGATCCTCAAAACGTAGAAAATGCAAATTTTGATACAGATATCGAAAAGGTAAGAAGAGATCAAAACTACAACGCCTATAAAGACGCTTTGTCAAAGACCAAAGGCGCAGTAGAGGTAAATTTAGATGATAAAGGCAGGATGGTACTAACCGATAAGACAAAATCTGTCACAAATATAGAGCTAACTATCTATGATGCAAAAAATGGAGATAAATTTGACGGAGATAGCACTGGTATGAATACAGCTGGCGCTGCAAGTCACCCGCAAGGGAAGGGCTCTGTCTTTAGCTTTAACGAAAACAATGCTTTAACGATCGATGAGCCAAGCACAAGTGTCTTTCAAGACCTTGATGATATGATATTTGCCGTTAGAAATGGCTACTATAGAGCAGACGCTAACAATCACGACCCACGAAATACAGGCATGCAAGGCGCTTTAAAAAGGCTTGATCACTTGATAGATCACGCAAATAAAGAGCTTACAAAGATAGGCTCTCAAACCAAGCTTTTGACATCGACAAAAGAGCGCGCAGAGGTTATGAAAGTAAATGTGCTAACCGTTAAAAATGACGTCATAGACGCAGACTATGCAGAGTCATATCTTAAATTTACACAGCTTTCACTCTCATACCAAGCTACTCTTCAAGCAAGCGCTAAGATAAATCAACTAAGCTTACTAAACTACTTAAACTAAAATGATAAATCAGCAGGCCTAGCTTGCTGATTTTTTAAAAATTAAACTCAAGCGTGCTATAATAAGCCTTTTTAACAAAAGGATCTAAAATTTTAAGACATATATTATTTACTATTTTTGTTTGTTTTTTTATATATTTTGGTATCGCTACGGCCGCTCCGACTGCTGATTTTGTAGGCTCACTTGGGCAAAGTCTTGGCGTTTTTAACATTAAGTATTTTGGACTTATTGCCTATGTTTATCCGTTTTTGCTTATCGTTCTAGGCTATTTTGTATATAAAAATTTTAAGAAATTTGACTTTGATTTTGCTCAGTTTGTAGTGGGGACTTTTCTATTTTTTATCGCATTTTTGATGTTTCAAGCTTTGAGTACTTCTGGCGCAAATAGCGGTATGATAGGGGGCTTTATAGTCTCAGCACTAAAAGAAGTTATCGGTACTATCGGCACTGCAGTTGCTATACTTATGATATTTATCATCTCACTTGGACTTACTTTTAGAGAGAATTTTATCATCGTTTTAAGAAAGGCCTTTGTAGATAAAGAGCCAAACAGCTATGAAGAAAAAAGCAGAGGCGTAAAAGAGGTAAGGGCAAGGCAGATACCAAAGATAGAGCGCAAAAAGCCAAAAAATGAAGAGATAAAAGAAGAAGAGCTTATAGACGCTCAGGTGCTAAATGATGATGAGTCAAATTTAGAGAGCGAGCCAGAGATGGAACCAGCACAAGAGAGCAGACCTGCAACTATAAGCGGGGTTGAAATTTTAAATGAAGTGGCTGAAAATAAAAAACTTCTTGATCAAATAGAACGTGGCAAGGTCGAAAAGCCAAAAGACTTTGTCTTGCCGCCACTTAAATTTCTAAACGACCCTCCAAAGCGCTCGCACAATATAAATGAGGCCGAGATCGATCAGCAAATTTCAAATTTGCTCGACAAATTGCGTAAATTTAAGATAGATGGCGACGTGGTGAGAACTTACACTGGTCCTATCGTCACGACATTTGAGTTTCGACCAGCGCCACATATCAAGGTGAGTAAAATCCTTACTTTGCAAGATGATCTAGCTATGGCGCTAAAGGCTCAAACGATCCGTATCCAAGCGCCGATCCCTGGCAAAGACGTCGTTGGTATCGAGGTGCCAAATCAAAATTTAGAAACGATCTATCTAAAAGAAATTTTAGAGAGTGAAGTCTTTAAAAATGCAAGCAGTCCGCTAACTATGGCTCTTGGTAAAGATATCGTTGGTGCTCCTTTTGTGACCGACCTTAAAAAATTACCGCATTTGCTAATCGCTGGAACAACGGGATCTGGCAAGAGTGTGGGCATAAACGCTATGCTTTTAAGCTTGCTATATAGAAATAGCCCGCAAACTTTGCGCCTAATGATGATCGATCCAAAGATGCTTGAATTTAGCATCTACAACGACATCCCACATCTTTTGACACCGGTTATCACAGAGGCTAAAAAGGCGATCACAGCGCTTTCAAATATGGTCGCTGAGATGGAGCGAAGATATAAGATAATGAGCCAAACTCGCACAAAAAATATAGAGAGCTACAACGAAAAGATGAAAAGCGAGGGCGGCGAGCAGTTCCCATACATCGTCGTGATCATCGATGAGCTAGCCGATCTTATGATGACTAGCGGCAAGGACGTGGAGCTTTATATAGGCCGTCTAGCGCAGATGGCAAGGGCTAGTGGCATACACTTGATAGTAGCGACTCAGCGCCCAAGTGTTGATGTCGTGACTGGCCTTATAAAGGCAAATTTGCCAAGTAGGATAAGCTATAGAGTAGGGCAGAGGATCGATAGTAAGGTCATCCTTGATCAAATGGGAGCTGAGAGCTTGCTAGGGCGCGGGGATATGCTATTTACGCCTCCTGGAAGTCCTGGAGTGATCAGACTGCATGCGCCATTTGCTAGCGAAAAAGAGATCGAAACGATAGTAAATTTCTTAAAAGAGCAACAAGATGTGATCTATGATGAGAAATTTCTAGCAGAAGAGGGCTCTAGCGCAGGTTTAGCTGCTGGCGTGCTAGGCGAAGAAGAGCTTGATGAGCTTTATGAAGAGGCAAAAGAGATCATCTTAAGCGAGCAAAAAACATCGATCAGCTATTTACAAAGACGCTTAAAAATAGGCTACAACAAAGCTGCAAATATAATCGAACAGATGGAAAAAATGGGCGTTTTAAGCCCAGTCAATGCAAAAGGCCAAAGAGAAATTTTGGTTTAAAAATGTCTTGGTGACTAAAGGTATTCAAATTTATAAGTAAATTTGAATACTGTATCGCTTGGCAATGCCTCTAATATTGCTTTTAAAAACTCTCTTGGCTTAAAAGAAATAGAAGAGATAAATTTTATTGATATCCAAAAGTTTTGTAATAATCTAATAAAGCAAGAATACAAGATTAAGACAATTAAAAATATTGTTGCTAAGCTTAAAGTTATCTTTAAACTAGGTATAAAGCTGGAGTTAATAAATAAAAATCCTTGTGATTTTATTGAGCTACCAAAATTTGACAATAAAAGATACTTTGATTATTCAATAGCTATTCAAAAACGCTTTATAAAGGCTATTTGTGAAAATAGTGATCCAAACTCTGATATATTCTTTTTCTTACTTCACGGCAGGCGTAAAAACGAAGTATTAAGCCTTAAATTTAGTGATATAAATTTTAAAACAAGAACATATACTATTCCTTTTAAGATCAATAAGGCTAAAAGAGATATGATCTATAAGATGAGTGATGAGCTATATACTAGGCTTTATAAAAGGTATATAGTAGCTAAAGAGCAAAAACGTTTAAATGATTATGTCTTTATTAATCCGATGACAGATGATAAATTTAAAGATTTACGTAAAAGCTGGGCTTCACTTCTTAAACGTAATAATTTACCAAAGATAAGATTACACGATATAAGGCATCTAATTGGCACTTATTCAATTAATTATCTTAAAATTCCTATCGAGCAAGTATCTTTTACATTAGGGCATACAAATATAATCACAACTCAAAAATACATAACTGCAAACATTAAAAAATCTCAAGAAACTATCGAAATTTTAATAAACTCAATTTCAGAATAATTTAAGCGTTTTAAAAAGTGGCTCGGAGTGCCGATAAAATCGGTATTTGGTTGCGGAGGACGGATTTGAACCGCCGACCTTCGGGTTATGAGCCCGACGAGCTACCACTGCTCTACTCCGCGATAAGAGTTGTTTTGGGATTTTAAAGGTGGATGGGGTAAGAGGATTCGAACCTCTGAATGACTGGACCAAAACCAGTTGCCTTACCGCTTGGCGATACCCCAATGTTTTTAGGAATTGTAATTATATAGATTTTGACACGTTTTGTCAAGGTTTTTTTAAAAAGATATACAAAATTATTTTATTTTTAAGATAGCTTTTTAAAAATTAAAAAAAAATAAAATACTTTTATAACGTTTAAAATTTAACTATAACTTTTAAAACCCATGCGAAAATTTACATGGGTTTATTTGGTTTTTAAGCCAGAAGTTCTTTTGCGATCATGCTTATGCGTTTTGCTTCAGCGCTCGCTCCGATCTCATCTTTTGCCATTTTCATCACAGCACCTAAATTTTTACCAACCTTTTCAATGATACTTTTGATCTTCTCTTTTAGCTCATCATCACTTAGCTGCGCTGGCAGATATGTCTTGATTAGCTCGATCTCGCTTTGCTCTTTTTTGGCTAGATCCTCTCTCTCGCCTTTTAGATAAAGCTCAACCGAGTCAGCTCTCTTTTTGATCTCTTTTTGAAGTAGCGGAAGCACGATCTCGTCGGTCATCTCAATCCTTTGATCGACTTCGACTTGCTTAAGTGCTGCATTTAGCGTCCTTAAAGTATCCCTTTTAAACTCATCCTTTGCCTTCATAGCCTCTTTTATATCGGCTAAAATTTGCTCTCTTATGCTCATTTTCTCTCCTTTAAATTTTTGAAATAATAACTAAAAATTTGTGATAATTTCTTGAAATATGCCTTTTAAATAAGCCGCTCCAACGCCTTCTCTAAGCCCATCATCGATAACTATAAATTTCGCTTCTTGCCCGCTTAGCAGCTCTTTTAAAAGCAGAGTTCCAGCGATGAGCGGAAATTTCCTATCCTTGCCGACCGCCACATTTGCTGCAGCTTCATCTAGCTTTAAAAGCTCGCTTATAAAGTGGTCAAAGTCACTCATTTTAAGCTCAAAGCCATTTATCTTTTTAGCGTCATAGCTTTCGTAGTTTAGCCCAAGCTTTAGTGCTGCAATGGTAGTTGGCACGCCAGAAGTTAGCACTATAAGTCTGTTATTAAGTTTTGTTAAAAATTCTCTTGCCTCTTTTGTATAAATTTTTGCATTTTCTTGCATCAAATCAAGCGTTTTAAACCTCTCGTAAAATGTGATAATGCCAAATTTAAAGCTTATAAATTTTCCCTCTTCGCCTATCTCTGAGCTTGCACCGCCAATGTCGATGATGCTAAATTTATCATTTATGCCAAGCTTTCTTAAAGCATTTTGCACGCCTAAAAATGTAAGTTTTGCTTCAGCTTGCCCATCAATGATATGAAAATTTATGCCAAATTTCTCTCTTATCTCACTAAAAATTTCTTCACTATTTGATGCCACTCTAAAAGCTTCAGTTGCAACTGCCACACATTTAAATTTAGTAAAGTCAAATTTGCTTTTAGACTCCGCTATCGCTTCAAAAAGTCTATTTTTAGCATCTTTGCCTATCTTGCCACTTTCGTTTAAGCCACTTGCAGCCCCAACTATCTTTTCATAAATTTGCTCATTACTAAAGCCATTTTGCTCTTTTTTTATAAGCGCCACGCGAAAGGTATTTGAGCCAAGATCGATCGCTATAACCAAAATTTATCCTTAATATTTTTGCCAAATTCTAACATATGATAATTTAGTATCATTTAAAGTGAGAAAATTCTAAAAACTTTAATAATTTTCAAGATATAATTTTGCCAAAAACTCTTACAAGGGGGCTTGATTGCTTCGAGATAACTTCTTGGCGTTAGTTATTTTTGCGATTTGCAGCGTTGGATTTTTCGTTTGGGGCTATCAATACATCCCGACAAATAACTACTTTTTGTTCTTGATCGCTGGTATTTTTGGCCTTTTTATGGCGTTTAATATCGGCGGAAATGACGTTGCAAACAGCTTTGGCACAAGCGTTGGCTCAAAAACACTCACGCTAAAACAAGCTCTTGTCATCGCAGCCATTTTTGAGCTTAGCGGTGCGATATTTGCTGGCTCTGAGGTTACAAATACGATTAGAAACGAGATCGTGAAATTTCCAAGCGATCTAAACCCGATGAAATTTGTCATCATCATGATTTCAGCCCTTCTAAGCTCTGGCCTTTGGCTCTTTTACGCATCTAAAAAAGGTCTGCCAGTCTCGACAACTCACTCGATAGTTGGTGGCATCGTAGGTGCTGGACTTGCAATGGGTTTTATGATAAAAGATCCTGAACCACTCAATATGGTCTCTTGGGGCGAGATCGGCAGGATCGCCGTTAGCTGGGTCATCTCACCACTGCTTGGCGGCGTTATGTCTTACATTATATTTGGCTACGTAAAAAGCAAAATAATCGAGCCAACGCACGAGTTAAAGACAAATTTAAAAGCGTTAAAAGCTGAGAGAAAAGCTTATAAAGAAAGCTTCATAAAAGCGCTTAAAACAAAGCCAGCTGAGGAGCAGATAGCCACTCTTTCAAAGATCGCAGTTATCGATGAGGATGAGATAGAAACTACTGAATACAGCGAGTACCGCTCAAAAATCCGTATCATGAAAGATAGCGAAAAAGAGATAGATACCTTTAAAGCGATGAAAAAGCACATCCCAATCATCGCTAGTTTTGCCGCAATGGTCATCTCATCAATGATGCTTTTTAAAGGGCTTGAGCATATAAATTTAGCCTTTAGCATCATCCAAACAGTCTGGATCATCTTTGTTATCGGTGCGCTTGCATATCTAGCAAGCCTCGCTATCATCAACGTTATGAGTAAAAACGACAGCGAAAAAAGTATCAATAGAATTTTCTCATGGTTTCAAATTTTTACCGCTTCATCTTTTGCATTTTCACACGGCGCAAACGACATTGCAAACGCAGTTGGACCATTTGCTGCGGTGCTTGACGTGCTAAAGACTGGCTCTATAAACGAAACCTCACCCATACCTAGCATCGCGATGGTAACTTTTGGCATCTCGCTTGTCGTTGGACTTTGGTTTTTAGGCAAAGAGGTTATCACTACTATTGGCTCAAAACTAGCTGAAATTTTACCTACGACTGGCTTTAGCGCGGAGCTTGCCTCAAGTATCGTCATACTTCTAGCTACAAAGCTTGGTATACCAGTTAGCTCGACGCATATCCTAATAGGCGCAGTTTTGGGTATTGGCATCGTAAATAAAAATGCAAACTGGAAAATGGTAAGACCTATCATCCTAGCTTGGCTCATTACGCTTCCTGCAGCTGCTATCTCATCGGCTATATTTTATTTTGCCCTTGCTAAATTTTTAGTTGTTTAGAAAAACACTTTGCTTGTAAATTTAAAATTTGCAAGCAAATTTTCATTTGAACTAAAATTTCTAATTTCTACAGATAAAAACTATCATAAAAATAAAATTTTACTTACATTATTTAATAGATTAATTTATTAAAGATTAATCAATTTAGGCTAAAATACGACCATTTCAAC
The DNA here is from genome assembly GCA_963545295.1 of uncultured Campylobacter sp. Classification (GTDB taxonomy): domain Bacteria; phylum Campylobacterota; class Campylobacteria; order Campylobacterales; family Campylobacteraceae; genus Campylobacter_A. The sequence goes on from CAUUIN010000001.1 coordinate 24,447, forward strand.
AAAAGGACAGCTATGAAAAAAGATGTAAAAAAAGTTGTTTTAGCATACTCAGGCGGACTTGACACAAGTATTATTTTAAAGTGGCTCCAAGACGAATACAAATGCGAAGTAGTCACATTTACAGCTGATATCGGACAAGGCGAAGAGCTAGAGCCTGCACGCAAAAAAGCGCTAGCGCTTGGCGTAAAACCTGAAAATATCTTTATAGAAGATTTAAGAGAAGAATTTGTACGTGATTATGTATTTCCAATGTTTAGAGCAAATGCAGTCTATGAGGGCGAATATCTGCTTGGCACATCGATTGCTCGCCCACTCATAGCAAAACGCCAAAGTGAGATCGCAAGAGCTGTTGGCGCTGATGGCGTAAGCCACGGAGCAACAGGCAAAGGTAACGACCAAGTTCGCTTTGAGCTTGGCTACTACGCACTTGGCGACAACCTAACTATCATCGCCCCATGGCGCGAGTGGGATCTAAACAGCCGCGAAAAACTTCTAGCATACGCTGAGAAGAACGGTATAGACATCACTAAAAAACCAGGTAAAAGCCCATACTCAATGGATGCAAATTTACTTCACATAAGCTACGAAGGTCTAGTGCTTGAAGACCCAAGCCACGCACCAGAAGATGATATGTGGAGATGGACAGTAAGCCCAAAAGATGCTCCAGATAAGAGTGAGATCATAGAGATCGGCTATGAAAAAGGCGATCCAGTGAGCATAAATGGCAAAAAAATGAGCCCAAGCGATCTTTTAACCGAGCTAAATCGCCTTGGCGCAAAACACGGCATCGGCAGACTTGACATCGTAGAAAACCGCTCAGTTGGTATGAAGAGCCGTGGTTGCTACGAAACTCCAGGCGGCACTATAATGCTAAAAGCTCACAGAGCGATAGAGAGTATCACGCTTGATCGCGGTGCGGCTCACTTAAAAGATGAGATCATGCCAAAATACGCAGAGCTAATTTACAACGGATACTGGTGGTCACCTGAGCGAAATATGCTCCAAGCGCTCATCGACAAGAGCCAAGAGCACGTAAATGGCTCTGTTAAAGTTGAGCTTTATAAAGGCAACGTGACTATCCTTGGCAGAAGCAGCAAAAATGATAATCTATTTAGCGAGGCATACTGCACATTCGAAGAAGACAGCGTTTATGATCAAAAAGATGCAGCTGGATTTATCAAGCTAAATGCGCTTCGTTTTATAATCGCACGCAAAAATGGGCGAAAATTTGACTAAAAATAAAATTTAAAAGGACAAAAATGAAAGTACTATTAATAAAAGATGTAAAAGGACTTGGAAAAGCTGGCGAGATAAAAGAGGTAAAAGATGGCTACGGCAACAACTTCTTAATCGGCAAAGGCTTTGCAAAAGCAGCCACTCCAGATGTCCTTCGTCAATACGAGGCAGCTCAAAAGAGAAAGGCTGAAGAGCTAAAATATGAGATCGCAAATTTAGAAAAACTAAAAGAAGAGCTTGCGAAAGTGACGGTCGTCGTAAAGAAAACACTTGGTGCAAATGGCTCTCTTTTTGGCTCAGTTTCAAAAGAGGAGATCGCAGCAGAGCTTGAAAAGACACATCATTTGGTAGTTGAGAAAAAGGCTATCGACCTAGATACGCACCTAAAAGCCGTTGGTCTTTATGACGTCTCTATAAAGCTTGGCCACTCGATAAATGCGACCTTAAAGGTTGATGTGCAAGGAGAGTAGATGTTTCATGCGACAACCATCTTGGCCTACAAAGGCAAAAATAAAGCGGTTATTGGCGGCGACGGGCAGGTGAGCTTTGGCAACACCGTCTTAAAAGGCAATGCCGTAAAAATTCGCAAAATTCACAACGGCAAAGTCCTAGCTGGCTTTGCTGGCAGCACTGCTGACGCGTTTAACCTCTTTGATATGTTTGAGAAAAATTTAGAGCATACAAAGGGCGATTTGCTAAAGGCGGTAATAGAATTTAGCAAAGAGTGGCGCAAAGACAAGTATCTAAGAAAGCTAGAAGCTATGATGCTAGTGCTTGATAGAGATAAAATTTTCTTACTTAGCGGCACTGGAGATGTAGTCGAGCCAGAAGATGGTAAGATAGCAGCGATCGGAAGCGGTGGCAACTACGCCCTTTCAGCAGCTCGTGCCTTAGATAAATTTGCTGATATCGACGAAGAGGAGCTCGTCAAAGAGAGCCTCAAGATCGCTGGCGAAATTTGCATCTATACAAATACAAACATCAAAACTTATGTTTTAGAATAAGAGAGAGAATGAACTTAACACCAAGAGAAATTGTTAAATTTTTAGATGACTATGTGATCGGACAAAAAGACGCCAAAAAGATCATAGCGATCGCACTTCGCAATAGATATCGCCGAATGAAGCTTGAAAAGAGCTTGCAAGATGACATCATGCCAAAAAATATCTTGATGATCGGCTCAACTGGCGTTGGTAAAACTGAGATCGCAAGGCGTCTTTCAAAGATGATGAGACTGCCATTTATCAAGGTTGAGGCTAGCAAATATACAGAGGTTGGCTTTGTCGGACGTGATGTTGAAAGTATGGTAAGAGACCTTGCAATGGCCTCATATAATCTCGTAAAAAACGAGCAAAGCGAGAAAAACCAAGACAAAATCAATGCCTATATCGAAGAAAAGATCGTCTCAAAGCTGCTTCCACCACTGCCAAAAGGTGCAAGTGAAGAGAAGCAAGCAGAGTACGCAAAGAGCTATGACAAGATGCTAAATAGGCTAAGAAACGGCGAGCTTGACGAGCTAAGCATCGAGATCGAGGTGCAGCAAAACCCACTTGAAGCTGGCTCAAACGTGCCACCTGATATGGCGCAGATGCAAGAGAGCTTTATAAAGATAATTGGTATCGGCGGCAAAAACATTAAAAAAGAGATGAAGGTAAAAGACGCCAAAAAAGCCCTTCAAAGCGAGGCAAACGATAAAATTTTAGACCTTGAGAGCGTAAAAACTGAGGCTATAAGAAGAGCTGAAAACGAGGGCATCATCTTTATAGACGAGATCGATAAGGTTGCCGTTGGTTCAGGTAGCTCAAACAGGCAAGATCCTAGCAAAGAAGGCGTGCAAAGAGACTTACTACCTATCGTTGAGGGCTCAAATGTAAATACTAAATTTGGAAATTTAAAGACAGATCACATTTTATTTATCGCGGCTGGTGCTTTTCACATAAGCAAACCAAGCGATCTAATCCCTGAGCTTCAAGGCCGTTTCCCACTAAGAGTCGAGCTTGATAGTCTTAATGAGGACGCGCTTTATCAAATTTTAACTCAGCCAAAAAATTCGCTTTTAAAACAATATATCGCACTTCTTTCAACTGAAAATGTTGAGCTAGAATTTGACGATGAAGCGATAAAAGAGATAGCCAGGATCGCTCATGCGGCAAATGAAAAGATGGAAGATATCGGTGCTAGACGCCTTCACACGGTGATCGAGCGCGTGATAGAAGATATCAGCTTTGAAGCTAGTGAAAAGAGCGGTGAGAAGATAAATGTCACAAAAGAGCTTGTAAAAGATCGCCTAAAAGACGTGATAGAAGATCAAGATCTAGCGAGGTACATACTTTGAAATCAGGCTTTGTTAGCATCATAGGACGCACAAATGCTGGCAAAAGCTCGTTTTTAAATGCACTTCTTAACGAAAAGATCGCCATTGTCTCGCACAAGCAAAATGCAACTCGCAGGAAGATAAATGGTATAGTAATGAATGGTGAAGATCAGATCATCTTCACCGACACACCAGGGCTGCACGAGAATACAAAGGCGATAAATCAACTACTAATTAGCCAAGCTATAAAATCGATGGGGGACTGCGATCTCATCGTATTTCTAGCACCTATTCATGATGATACAAGCGACTATGAAAAATTTCTAGCTCTAAATCCTGAAAAGCCGCACATCTTAGTGCTAACAAAAGTCGATGAAAGCTCAAATGCTAAAGTCTTAGAAAAGATCACTCAGTATCAAAAATTTCAAGATAAATTTGTAGCTTTGCTTACTTTTAGCACCAAGCAACCTACCTATAAAAAGCCGCTTCTTGATGAAATTTGCAAGCTTTTGCCAGAGCATGAGTATTTTTATGATCCAGAATTTCTTACGCCTACAAATGAGAAGGAAATTTTTAGAGAATTTATACTTGAAGCGATCTATGAAAATTTAAGTGACGAGATCCCATATCTTAGCGATGCGATCATAAAAAGCGTCAAAGAAAAGCCAGCTGTTACTGAAATTTATGCGAGCATCATCACGGAGCGTGACATTCATAAGAGTATGATTATTGGCAAAAATGGTGAAACCATTAAAAGAATTGGAATTTTTGCAAGAAAGTTAATACAAAATTTAACAAACACAAAGGTCTTTTTAAAGCTCGATGTAGTCGCTAAAAAAGGCTGGAGTAAAGAAGAAAAGAGCCTAAATCAGATAATCGGCTATTGATTTTTTATTTTAAAGATATTAAAATACCCAATATAAGCGTTTAGGAAGGTTTTTTGATTCATGATGAATATTAAAAAAAATAGTGAAATTTCTATAGTTTCACTAGATCCGTATGACTATAAAGGATTTCGTTATCACAACAGCAGCGTAGAAGCTTTTAACTTTTCAAAAACAGTCAATAAACGCGACTTTTTTATCTCATACATAAAATTTAAAGACTTAAAAACAACAACTATTTTTATCCCTAGAAGCGTTGATAATGACACCATTTATGAGGAGCTTTATTCAAAGGCATATGCAGAGCTTTCGCTTGATCCAGCGCTTGATAATAAGATATTTTTTTCAGAAGGCACTACAAAAGCTCAAGAGAGAATTTTTACCGTTTTTGCTATCACAAATGAAGATATAAATTCAATCTTTAAAGCAGTTGCAAAAAAAGTCCCATATATCGACTACCTTGCGCCTGAGCCTTTAATCTACTCTGCTATTTATAAAAAAGGCTTGCTTCCTAGCACACAAGCAGATTGCTTTATCGCTCTTAGAAAAGATGAATCGTTTTTAAGTATATATTTAGATGGTGATTTTTTTACTGCTAGAGAAATTCGCTACAACCTAAACTATCTTAAAGATAAATTCTTAGAGCAAAGCGGCGATCGCTTGAGTGATGAAAAATTTATAGAAGTTTTATCTCAAAGAGGACTTGTAAATAAAGACGATGATGGCTTTAACTATGATCTAAACACTGTTTTTGAAGATTATATTTTTTATTTTAACGATATATTAAATATTATAAATAACCAAAATGGCATATCTATAAAGAAAATTTACATAGATTGTGACTACGAGATCAAAAATTTTGCAAATTTCATCTCAACTAAACTTGGTTTAGATGCAGAGTATATAAACATAAAAGTTGCGATAAATAACAAAAACTATACTATCAACGAGCGTTATAATGTTATGGCTTTATATGGTAGATTTTATACCAAAGAGCCATTTTATGAGAATTTCAACCTCTCAAATATGCTTCGTCCAGATCCATTTGTCAAAAGAAAAAGTGGCAAATTCTTACTCACTTGCGCTGCGGCATTTGCGTTAAGTATCTTATATCCAGCTTACAACTATATAGCTGGTCTTGTTTTAGAAAAAGATAGCGCTAGACTAAATGACGAATATAGCGTCCTAAACGCCCAAGAGATGCAGATAAAAGAGACGCTAGCTAAAATTTCAAGAGAACAAGAGGCAGTAAAAGAACAGACTCAAAAAGAGAATGAAAAGCTAAATTTCAGAAAAGGTCTGCTTGCTGAGATTGAAAATAAAAAAGATAATTACGCTATGAAGGGTTTAAATCTTTTTAAAATTACCGATATTTTAAATCTAAACGCAGTTTATATCACAAACATCGTAAATAACGATAGAAATTTGACCATAACTGCAGTTAGTGATAATGAAAAAAGGATAACCCAGTTGATCAAAGATATCAGCAAAGATGAAAAATACTTGGTAAATACTAAGAAGATTCGCTCAGATGACACTAAACACGAGTATGAAAGTAATATAAGCATAGAGATTAGACAATGAGACAAGATATTTTAAGCAAAATAGATCAGTACTTTGATAGCAAAAAGCCAAACGAAACAAACCTTATTTTTCTTGGCTCAGCGCTTATCATAGCCTATCTTGTCTATATGTTATGCTTTGATCCTGCGCAAAATTTCTTTGATGAAAAGCTTGATAAACATACGAGAATTTCTACAAAGCTAGAAAACACTAGAAACTATCTAGCCTCTGTTAGCTCTCCTGATGGTGATAGAAATTTTAAGATAAACGAAGAAAATAGAAATTTAAGCAATCTAAAACTTCGCTACACGAATATTTTGAAATTTAATACCTATTTTGACTCAAAGCTTAAAGAGCTTTCGTTTTTGCTTTTTGACAATCAAAACTGGGCAAACTATATAGATAGTATCGTGCTTTTGGCAAAACAAAATAATATAAAAATTTTAGAGCTTAAAAGTGATATAAAAGAGCCAAATTTCCAAAAGATAGAGCAAATTTTAAATATAGATGTCACTTGCCTTGGAAATTTTAAAGATATGCTTAGCTATATAAACGGGCTTGAAGAGTCAAAACTCGTAGTAGATCTTCATAAAATGGATATAAATTCCACTCAAAAAGATCTAGGAGCTAAGCTCTCTATCTCAGTGTGGGGTATGAAGTACTGATGAAAAAATTTGGTTTATTTTTAATTTTAGCTCTAAGCCTGTTTGGCAGTGAATTTGAAGGCGAGATGAAAAACTACGATGAAGTTTTTGTTAAGATAAAAGAGCAGAGAAAAGGGCTTAATGGCAGTGAAATTTCTAGCTTACAAGATCCTTTCAAGCTAAATTTGCCAGTTGTTTCAAAAGGTGATCAAAACACTACAAAATACTCTTCTGCAAGGGGGTTTATGCTAAAGGCCATTTTGCTAAATAAAGCAAATATAAATGGCAAGTGGTATAAAGTGGGGGATATGATTGATGATTACAATATCACAAGTGTTCAAGGCAGCAAGGTTATCATCGTAAAAGATGATGAAAAACAAGAACTAACTCTTAAAAATGGAAGTAAAAATGTTGGTATCAAAATTAAGTAAATTTATTATAATTGCGGCGTTAGCTTCATTTTTAGCTACACCTATGATGGCAAAACCAAGCACGTGCTTAAGTAAAAATTTTAGTATGAAGATCACAGACGATATAAGTCTTGGTGATGTTTTAAATCAGCTCTCTGAAATGTGTGACTTTAGTATCGTCGCAAAAGATGCTTATAGCAAAAAAGAGCTTGATGATAAAGTCTTTGGCGTAAATATAAGAAATATGAGCCTAAGCGAGGTCTTTGATCTGCTTTTAAATGAGAAAAATTTAAGCTATGAGTTTTCAAACAATGTCTTAAAAATCTCATCGCTTCAAACAAAAATTTTTAAAATAGACTATATAACCTCTATCCGTGAAGGCACAGCCATCACAAAAGCTTCAGTTGATGCCTCTCCGTCAGAAGTAGGCAATAGCTCAAGTAGTGATAATAGCTCGAGCGATATAAAAAATGAAAATAACTTAATAAGGACAACTGAGAAATTTGACTTTTGGGAGAAGCTTGACGCTGAGCTAAAAGCTATCTTAAATAATAGTAGCGAGCACATCACAGCACCAGATCCTATCATAAACCAAAATGCTGGACTTATCACGGTTACAGCTACTCCGTCGCAATTAAAACGTGTGGAAAAATACATAGCCGAGATGCAAAGAAGGCTTAAAAAACAAGTCATCATCGACGTTTCTATCATAGCAGTTGATCTAAATAATGAGTATAAGCAAGGTGTTGATTGGAGTAAATTTGAGCTTGGATTTAACTCATATATCGGCAACGCAAGTACTGGCAATAGCTCTAGCGCAAGCTGGACAAACAAAGGAAATAGCTTAAGCGATGGCTTTGGACGCACGTTAAGCATCGCAGCAAATTTAAACTTTAGCATTGATGGTATGATAAATTTCCTTGAGACAAACGGCAAAGCAAAGGTCGTTTCAAGTCCAAAAGTAACGACACTAAACAACCAACAAGCACTAATCTCAGTTGGCGATAACATAAACTACCGCGTTCAAGAGCAAACAGACAGCGGCAACAGCAACAGCGACAGACTGACAACTACATATAAACAATACTCTGTATTTATTGGCATCTTATTAAATTTATTACCAGAAGTATCTGACAACAACAAGATCATGCTTCGTATAAACCCAAGTTTAAGTAGTTTCAAGTATGCAGAAGATGACACAAGATCACAAAATACAGCCATTAGAGAGATAGCTCCTGATACAGTTCAGAAAAAACTCTCAACCGTCGTTCAGGTAAATAGCGGTGATACAATCATACTTGGTGGGCTTATCGGACAGACTAAAAATAAGCAAAACACAGCTGTGCCACTTCTTGCTGACATACCTTTGATAGGAAGTGTCTTTAAAAGCACAAGAGATGGAGTAAAAACTACTGAGCTTATCTTTGTCATCACACCAAGAGTTGTTGATCTTGAAGATCCAAAACCAGTACAGCAGTCGCTAAAAGATCTAGGATTTTCTAAATCGATCTATGAGTAACGAAAATATTTATACACATATAAAAGATGTTTTCATAGATGAAGACGAGAGTTTAAATTTCGTAAATTTAGACAACTCTATAAGCTGCTACAACAAGATAGTCTTAGCTCTAAAAAAGCCACTAAAGCTCATCTTGTTTTATGGTAAGCCAGGTAGCGGTAAGACCTTTTTGCTAAACAAGATCGCAAATGATCTAAAAGAAGATAAAAGCCTCATCTTTTTTCCGCATCCATTTTTTAGTGAGGCGACATTTATCGAGGCACTTTGTGAGCAAATTTATGGAAAAAAGCTTGAAGATATAAATAACTTTGAGAGCTTTATAAAATTTTATTCAAAAGACTTTAGCAGTAAAGATGAAATTTTAAAAAATCAAATGACGGTTATCCTAGATGAAGCGCAGCTCTATCCGACCGAGCTTATTGAGAAAATAAGACTTATGGCCGATACTAGGATGTTTAAATTTCTCTTTACGATACATAAAACTGAAAATGAAGACATTTTGGCAAAGGATTATTTTCAAACTAGAATTTGGGAGAGTATCGAGCTAAGTAGCGCTGATGTAAATGAGATCATCATATACTTACAAAGAAAGCTTAGTCAAAAAAACTATGATAAATACCTTAAATTTGACAAAAAAGACTACGAGTGTGCCTACTCATTTTGCGGTGGAAATTTAAGAACGCTAAATAAGATAATGTATAAATTCTATGAAATTTGCGAATACTACGAGCAGTATCAGCCTTCAAAGCTTAGCGGTGATAAGGCAAATATCATGATACTTACCATGGCTGCACTTGATGCGGGGCTAATTAATGCTTGAACCACAAGAAATTCAAAGATTAGAAAAGCTCTATGAGAGCTACAAGAAAAAAAATGGTGGCTTTTTGCATAGAATTTTTAATGCTAAAAATTCTAAAATTTTAATCATCGAGCTTTTGCTTATCATTATTTTGCTGGCTGCCTTGATAGCGCTAAGTTTAGAAAAAACTCCAAGTCTTGCTAGCAAAAGCGATAAAATTTTAGCTAAAAACGCAACTGCAGTAAAAATGGTAGAAAAAAATGAGACAAATGTAAGCATTCTTAGTGAGCTAAAACAAAAGAGTGAGGTCGCTAAGGCCAAATTTGAAGAGGGTAAAAAGCAAGACGAGCTGGCTGATAAGATAGCTAAAAAGCTTGAAGAGGTTGTAAAGATAAACGAAACAAATGATACTTCAAAAAATGACCCAAAAAAGCAAAGAAGCTCACAAGGTTGGCTTAAGCTAAATATACCTGATGAAGAGCCACTTACTGAACAAAATGGCATAAATGGCATAAGCGTGCCACAAGATGAAGTGATAGATCTTGAGTCAAAACCAGCTAGAAAGCGTGTAAATATACAAGTAACTTCAGCATCAAATGAAGAGAGCGTGCTAAGGGAGCAATTTTTAAAGACAAATAACCCAACTATCGCGCTCGAGCTTGCGAGATTAAATTTTAGAAATAATAATTTCAAAGAAGCTATAAAGTGGTCGCTTGCTGCAAACGATATAGATAATAGCTTAGAGGAGTCGTGGATCATCTTTGCAAAGTCAAAATATAAGCTAAAGCAAAGCGATGACGCCATAAAAGCGCTAAGGGAGTATAATAAAAACTTAAACAAAGCTTCGATAAACGAGCTTATAAATAAGATAAAAAGTGGAACATTATGAAATTTTTCGTTATTTTTTTGGTTTTTGTTTGCGAAGTTTTTGCTGTTAGCCTAACTGAGATTAGAGATGACTTTAACAGCGCAAACTATGCAAAAGTTTGTAACCAAAAGGTTGAGGATTTTTTAAAAACACAAAATAACGAAGAGCAAATTTCTATGTTTGGCATCGCTTGCATAAAGATGAACGATCTAAACAGGTTAGCAACTCCTATCGATAAGCTAGTAAAGAGCGAGAAATCAAGAGAAAATGCTGCTTATTTTGCTGACATCTTATTTAAAAAAAAGCTCTTATTTCACGCTATGATAGATGGCGTTGATATAAGCTATATCAGGCTTCCAAAGAGTGATTATATACTTTCATTTTTGTTTGATAAATTTGTAAAAAAAGAGTATGTTGAAGAGCTTGGCACATTTATCTTTGAAGAGCCAAATTCTGATACAAGGTATGAGATCAGTCCGACAAATGGACAAACACCAAAGCTTGTGCTTAAAATTTTTAAAAATAACGACCTGAAATCACAAATAGAGTATAGATAATGAAAAATGTAGAAAATGTAATCTTAAAAAATATAGAACAAAGCGGCAAACTAAGCACATCAGATATAGAAAAGATAAAGCAGATAAGCGAGCAAGAAGGCAAAGGTCTTGTTAAAATTTTAAGAGATGAAAATTTACTAAATGACGATGACTTTATGGAAATTTTATCTGATATTTATAGAAGAGGACACGTAAATATCGATGAAATTTCAAACGATCTTGAGCTTGATATAAAAGCTTTTGTTAAATTTATAAGCGAGAAATTTAAGGTTTTATACTTTGACCTTGATGATATCGACATCGACTACCGCATTAGCGAAAAGCTAAGTGCCGCTCAGCTAAAGACGTATAGCGCGATCCCAGTAAAAGAGGATGAGATAAGCGTATACGTTGCTTTTAAAAATCCGTTTGACGTTATCGCTCAAGATAAGGTGCAAAATTTATTTAATAGAAAACTGCTAAAAGTTGCCATCGCTCAGCCAACTCAGATAGAGAAATATATAAGCAAGCTAGCACTAAATGAGAGCATAAAAGATGTGATAACAGAGATCAGAAGAGAGCTTTCAAGCTCAGCTAGTCAAGGGCAAAACAGTGAAAACTCTGGAATTTTAAAGCTTATCGAGATCATCTTAAAAACATCTATCCAAAGTAGAGCCAGCGACATCCACATCGAGCCAACTGAGACAAACTGCATCGTAAGAAGCAGGATCGATGGTATGCTAAGCGAGACATTTATATTTGATAAAGATATCTATCCGCCGATGGTTAGCCGTATGAAGCTACTTTCAAATATGGACATCGCAGAGCGCCGCCGCCCACAAGATGGTAGATTTTCGGCTCAAATTTTAGACAAAGAGTATGATTTTCGTATCTCGACGCTACCTATCTTAAACGGCGAAAGTATAGTTTTAAGAATTCTTGATAAGTCAAAGGTTATTATAAATTTAGAAGATCTTGGCATGCATCCAGATAACTTCGCTAAATTTAAAAAGAGTATGAAAGCACCTTATGGCATCATCCTAGTCACTGGCCCAACAGGATCAGGAAAGACGACGACGCTTTATGGTGCGCTAAATGATATAAAAAGCGTAAAAACTAAGATCATCACAGTTGAAGATCCGGTCGAATACCAGCTAAATATGATCCAACAAGTGCATGTAAATGAAAAGGCTGGACTTACCTTTGTCTCAGCCCTTCGCTCTATCTTAAGGCAAGATCCAGACGTCATAATGATAGGCGAGATCAGGGATCAAGAGACGCTTCGCATAGCGATACAAGCGGCACTTACCGGGCACCTTGTCTTTTCTACGCTTCACACAAATGATGCCATAAGCGCGCTTCCTCGTATGACAGATATGGGTATCGAGCCTTATCTAGTAAGTGGCGCGCTCGTTTGCATAGAGGCTCAAAGGCTAGTTAGAAAGCTTTGCCCGCACTGCAAACAAAAGATCACTCTATCTCAAAAGGCATTTGACGAGGTTAAGAAATTTGTCCCTGAAAACTATCAGTTTTACAAAAGTGTAGGATGTCCGCAATGCTCACAAACAGGGTATCTTGGACGTGAAATGATAAGTGAAATTTTGCCTATTAGCGATCATATAGCAAGTATGGTTGCAAATGGCGCTTCTAAAGACGAGCTTAAAAGCGTGGCTTACCAAGAGGGTTTTATAGATATGTTTCATGATGGCGTCATAAGAGCAGCAAATGGCATAACCACGCTTGAAGAAGTTTATAGGGTTGCTAAGATATGAAATACTTCGAGGTTGAGTACATCCAAAATGGCAAACGCCATAAGATGAGCCTAAGAGCGAACAATAAAAGCGAGATCAAAGATAAAGCAAATGTTACTGGCATGATCGTAAAGATCAAAGAGACGCAAAGTTCTAGTATAAATAACTTTGAAAATTTACAAAACGTGATCGCAAAGGCTTTTACTAATCCAAAGGTAAAAATCCCAAATTTAGTAGCCACCATAAGACAGCTTAGCGTTATGACAAATGCTGGAATTTCTATCCACGATAGCATTAAAGAGGTTGCAAACTCCACCGAGGATAAGCGCCTGAAATTTATATTTCAGACCATAGATGAGGAGCTAAATCAAGGCTCAAGCCTCACAAATAGTATAGAAAATTTTAAAGAAGAGCTAGGCGACGTGACGCTAGCGATGATAAGGCTAGGTGAGAGCACTGGTAATATGGCCGATGCGCTTGCAAAGCTCGCCTCTATCTTGCAAGAAGTCTGGGATAATCAGCAAAAATTTAAAAAAGCTATCCGCTATCCGATAACAGTCATCTGCGCGATCATCATAGCCTTTGTCATCCTTATGATACTTGTTGTACCGCAGTTTAGAGAAATTTTCGAGCAGTTAAATGCAGAGCTACCACTGCCAACTAAAATTTTACTAAATATCGAATACGTCATGACAAACTACGGCTTTTATATCCTTGGCGCGCTCGTGGCTATTGGATATTTGCTTAGAAAATACTACCTTGAGAGTGAAGAATTTCAAGATAAGGTCGATAAATACCTTTTGAAAGTCTATCTCATCGGCAAGATCATATTTTATTCAAATATGAGTAGGTTTAACCTCATCTTTACAGAGCTCGTTCGAGCTGGTTTACCTATAGCAGATGCCCTTGATACGGCTGTGATAACGGTCTCAAACAAGGATATCAAAAAGAAGCTAAGCGGAGTTAAGATACTTGTTGGTAGGGGAGTTAGCCTAACGGAGGCTTTTAGAGATACAAATTTATATGAAAATATGCTCATACAGATGATAAGCGCTGGCGAGCAAAGCGGTAGCTTAGACGATATGACTGGAAAAGTTACTGATTATTACAGGATGAAATTTAACGATATTATTGATAACATCTCAAACTATATCGAGCCTATCTTGCTTGTTTTTATAGCAGCTATGGTGCTTTTGCTAGCTCTTGGTATATTTTTGCCGATGTGGGATCTATCAAAAGCCGTTAAAAACTAAAATAATTAAAATCTTAAAGGAGAGAAGATGTCTGAAAACAAAGAACATATGGTCGAAGAGAGTGCCTTTTTGGTCTCAAAGACCGACTTAAAGGGACGTATTACATATTGTAACGAGCCATTTTTAAAGATAGTTGGAGCTAAACAAGCTGAGGTTTTGGGTAAGCCTCACAACATCATAAGACACCCAGATATGCCAAGAGCTGTTTTTAAGCTACTTTGGGAGCGCATAAAAAATAAAGAAGAAATTTTTGCCTATGTTAAAAATAAAAGCTTTGATGGTGGATACTACTGGGTCTTTGCAAATATCACAACTTCGCTTGATGTGCAAAACAACCCGGTTGGCTACTATTCAGTCAGACGCAAGCCAAATCCAAAGGCGATTGAAGTGATAGAGCCTATATATCAAAAGTTATTATCGGTAGAAAAGAGCGGTGGCATGGATGCTTCGATGAAATTTTTAACTGAATTTTTAAATGAAAAAAATATAAGTTATGATGAATTTGTAAATAACCTACAAAGGCTATAATGATGTTTGGAAAAAAACTTGACTCTATAAATGAAATTTTAAGCGTAGTAGGCTCGGCTAGAAACGGCATCTTAGAGCCTAGGATAGTAAATGTAAAAGAAAATGACCCACTTTATGAAGTAGCACTTGGCATAAATGACTTGCTTGATCAAGTAGAAGCGCTTCAAAGAGAAATTTCAACCTCAATAGACGCTGCTCAAAGCGGACTAACATATAGAAATATCTTTACAGAGGGATTTCGCGGTATATTTAAGAAAAATGCCATCTCTATGAGCAACGGCGTAACTGGCATAAAAGATAGTCACAAAAGTAAAGTTCGTGGCCTGCTTTCAAAAGAGCTTGACACGCTTGGCAACGGCAACGACGGCATAGAAGATGTTAGAAACGATCTAAATGAGAGTATCAAAAACCTTAGTCAAATGGCGCACATGGCAAAAGATACAGCTAGAATCGCTGAGGATACGACGCAAAGCATTAATGAGCTAAGCGTAAATATGAGCTCGCTTGAAGAGCTGATAGAGGGCTCAAGCCACGCTATAAGCACGCTAAATAGCAGAACAGATGACATCACTTCGGTTGTAAATTTGATAAAAGATATAGCTGAGCAGACAAATTTACTAGCTCTAAACGCAGCCATTGAAGCAGCACGCGCAGGCGAGCATGGACGTGGCTTTGCAGTTGTCGCTGATGAGGTTAGAAAACTAGCCGAAAACACTCAAAAAGCGACACACGAGATCGGTGTAAATATCCAAACACTTCAGCAAGAGGCTAAAGACATCGACGAAAATTCTAAAAAGATAGATGAAATTTCAAAGATCGCCACAGCAAATGTTGAAAATTTCAAACAAACTTTAGCTAGCTTTAACCAAAATGCAAAAGAGACAGCCCAAAGATCAAAATATGTAGAAGACAAGACCTTTGGCATCATCGCAAAGATAGCTATCATCGTCTATAAAGTGGGTGTTTATTCAGATACGGTAAATGAGCAAGGCTATAGCGATGATATAGCAAAAGACGCAGACGATCTTGTAGCGTGGTATGAAAATGAGTGTGCAAAGAGCTTTAGTCACACTAAAACATACGAGAAATCACGCCATTTGGTGGACGAGTTTAACAAAAACATCAAAGCCATCTTGACAGAAGCTGGCAAGGGCTATAACGAGAAAAATTTAAAACATTTTGTCACTGAGTTTAGAAAGCTTGAAGATCTTAGCAGAGAGATATTTAACTCATACAACGAAATGGTCGCTTCAAAATAACTTCAAATTTGCTAGACTCATCTTGGGTCTAGCTTCTCTTAGATTGATTTAAATTTTATTTTTACAGATAGATTTTTAATACCATCATTTAAAATTATGATAATTAATATTGTTTTTATGCTTGCTTTGTTAAATTTGCGTTTCGCTTTCATTATCGAAAATCAAATTTATTAAAAGGATATCCGTGAATAGATCAAAATTTATTGCCATTTGCCTTAGTGCTTGCGTGGCAAATTCTCTCTATGCAGTAGAAAAAGAGAACAATGAAACCAAACTAGATGGCGTCGTAGTAAGTGCGAGCGGCTTTTCGCAGCAGATAAAAGAAGCCCCTGCAAGCATAAGCGTGATAAGTGGCGATGAGCTTACAAAAGATAGCTTTACTTCACTTCATTCTATCGCTCAAAAAGTGCCAGGTGTAAATGTCGTTGGTGGTGAGGACGGAGCAGCTAGTGGCATCTCGATACGTGGCATGGAAAAATCTCAAACGCTAGTTTTAATCGATGGCAAAAGAGTAAATTCAAGCAGCGCAAACCCAAAGGGCGGAGCAGGGGATATGAACTCAAATTTTATCCCGCCAGCCGAGGCGATCGAGCGTATAGAGGTCATCCGTGGGCCGATGAGCTCGCTTTATGGTAGCGACGCAGTCGGCGGTGTCATCAACATCATCACCAAAAAGGACTTTTCAAAATTTAGTGGCAATGTCGGCATCTCAACCACGATAAATACTCACAAGGGCATAGGAGATGGCAGACAGGGCGATTTTTATCTAAATTTACCACTTTACAAAGAGTATTTAGCACTTCAGCTTTGGGGATACAAAAAGTTAAGAGATGAGGATAATTACACTGGTGGCTATCAAAAGAGCGATAAGAGAAATTTAAGCGCTAAACTTTGGATCACGCCAGATGAGCACAATAAATTTTTCATCCTTGGCTCAAATGAAAAGCACGACTACTCGCGAACCGTCGGCAAAACAGCCACTATAAATACAAATAAGCTTTTAAACGCCTATGACTATGAGAAAAAGAGCTACGGAGTGGGCTATCTTGGTGAATTTGATAGCCTAAATGCCGATATCAGCTACATCTATGATCAGACGCAAAGAACGAGCCTTTTTGACAGCCTCATACCTGCAAAAGCTAAAAATCACAACTTCAACTCTAAATTTACAACGTTTTTTGGCGCACACACTCTAACTTTTGGCTATGACTTTCATAAGCAAAATGTCGGCACGACCTTCATCGTCTCAAACGCTTCAAAAAACGGCTTAAAAGACCCAAAGACCTACTCGATGAGTGAGCATGCGGGATTTATCGAAGATGAGTGGCAAATTTTAGATGAGAAGCTATTTTTAACGCTTGGCTCAAGGCTCACACACAACGAATTTTTTGGCAACCACCTCTCACCAAGAGCCTACCTAGTCTATAACGCCACAGATACGCTAAGCTTAAAAGGCGGCGTAGCGACTGGCTATAAAACACCAGATGTCAATCAAATTTCTCCAGAAGTAGGCACTATTCAAAATGCTTGGAGAATAGTTGATTTTGGCAACAAAGATCTAAAACCAGAAAAGAGCACAACTTATGAAGTTGGGGCATATTATGACAATCAGGCTGATTTTAGAGGCTCGGTAACGCTTTTTAGAAATGAATTCAAGGATAAAATCCTAGACACAGACGGCAGTAATGTAAATAAAATTCCAGCCTTTGGCACTTGCACAAGTGCGCCACACGTTAATTGTCCTGGCTGGGGAACTTACTTTAATATAGAAGGTGCGACCGTTTGGGGCGTGGAGCTAAGTGGCGACTACGACATCCTTTCAAATCTAAATTTAAGCTCAAACTACACCTATAATAAGTCAAAGATCAAAACTGGCAACCCAACGATAAACACGCCAAATGGCCCTATGAAATTTAGTGAGACAAATCTTGCCAGACTTGATGGCAAAAGCCTAACAGCAACGCCAGAGCACACACTTCACGCCACGCTTACATATAAGCCTATAAAAAGCGTCAAGACATTTTTTGGCGCAAACTACGAGAGCAAGCTAACAAGTGTAAATTTTGGCGCTGGCAACAGAGTAAGAGAGAACACAAAAGACCTGCTCACCTTCGATACAGGCGTCAGCTGGGATGCAAACAAGCACCTAACGCTTAGCCTAAATGCCTACAATATCTTTGATAATGTGAGATACGAGGAGGCGCTAGCAGACGACAGCAACTACTACTGGTATCCGCAAGAGGGCAGGAGATTTTGGTTTAAGGTCGCTGCAAAATGGTAAGAGCGTTTAAATTTTTGCTTTTTACGCTTGGTGTGACGCAAATTTTACAAGCAGCCCCACAGCAAACACCTGAGCCATTAAGCCAAAAAGCTGCTAATAAATTTGAAATTTCAACCTTTAAAATGAGCGCAAATGGTGAAATTTATAAAATTTTCACAGCCAAGCTAAAGGGGCAAAATGAGTTTAAAAACGTGCTCTATCTACTGGATGCAAACGCTCAGTTTAACATGCTTTTAAATGAATTTGACGCCACGACTGCACCGCTAATAATAGGCATAGGATATGACACAGACAAAAGCTACGAGGTAGAAAAACGCACAAGAGATCTCACACCAAAGGCAGAGAGCGAGGAGTTTAGCAAAGGAGGCGGCGCAGATGCGTTTTACCACTTTTTAACTAAAAATTTAGTGCCGTTAATTGATCAAAAATTTAACGTGCAAGGCAGCCAAAAAAGCCTTTATGGACACTCATTTGGTGGTCTTTTTACGCTTTATGCGATGCTTAAAAATGAGGACATTTTTTCAAATTTCTTTATCGCTTCGCCATCTCTTTGGTGGGGCGAGTCTGAAATTTTAAAGCAAAATGTGAGTGATGGTAAATTTAAAGAGAAAATAAGAGCTAAATTTGTCTTTCTTAGCGTTGGTGAGCTTGAAAAGAGAAAGGGGAAAACTGACAAAGCTGGCATTTTAAAGGTGAGTGATTTGGCTAGGATTTTAAAGCAAAGTGGCGTAAATTCTCACTTTGAGCTTTACAAAGGACAGAGTCATGGCAGCGTCATACCTCTAAATTTAAAAGAGCTTTTAAAATATCTAAAGGATTAAAAATTTAAGGCTATTTTTGTTAAAATCCGCCGCATGAGAGTAGATAAATTTTTAAACGTAGTAAATATCACCAAAAGGCGTGCCGTTAGCGAAGATATGTGCAAAAGCGGCGTTGTGAGCATAAACGGCGTGCAGGCAAAAGCGGCAAAAGATGTTAAAGTTGGCGATGTAGTTAGCATTAAATTTTTAACTCGTGAGGCGAGATACGAGGTGCTAGCGATCCCAACTACAAAAAGCATACCAAAAAGCGCCCAAAGCGAATATGTAAAAGAGCTTTGATGGTTTTTGAGCTTTTAGAAAATGAGCTTGATGAGCTTGTGCGGGTGCTTCCAAAAAGTGGCGTTGTGCTTCTTAGTGGCGATCTAGCAAGTGGCAAAACGACGCTAGTTAAGGCGATCATCAAGGATCATGGCATAGATGAGAGCGTAACCTCGCCCACGTTTTCTTTGATGCAAATTTATGGTAAAGATATCTACCACTACGACATCTATCAGATCGGATTTGACGGAATGGCAAAAAATGGCCTTTTTGAAAATTTATTTGAAGAGGGGCTTCATCTAGTAGAGTGGGGCGATGAAAATTTAGAAAAAGCTCTAAAGAAAAACGGCGAGAGCTATACGTTAGTAAAAATTTCTCCTAGCAAAAATGGCAGAAAATACGAGGTTATAAGTGCATAAACTAGAAGTAAAAGATCTAAAAAAGACGATTAAGAAAACTGAAATCATAAAAGGCATATCTTTAGAGGTAAATAGTGGCGAAGTCGTGGGGCTTCTTGGGCCAAATGGCGCTGGAAAGACGACTACTTTTTATATGATCTGCGGGCTCATCTCGCCAACTAGCGGAGATGTCTTTTTAAATGACGAAAAGATCACAAATGTCCCACTTCACAAAAGAGCACACCTTGGCATCGGCTATTTGCCGCAAGAATCAAGCATATTTAAAGAGCTAAGTGTAGAAGAAAATTTGCTCCTTGGCGCTGAAATTTTAAATCAAAGCAAAGAAGAGATATCTAAAAGAGTAAATGAGATGCTAAATATGCTAAACATCGAGCCTATCCGCCTAAGAAGGGGCGTTAGTCTAAGTGGCGGCGAGCGCAGACGCTGTGAGATCGCAAGAAGTCTTATCATAAAGCCAAAATTTTTGCTGCTTGATGAGCCATTTGCAGGCGTCGATCCTATCGCAGTTAGCGACATCCAAAGTATCGTTAGAGACCTTAAAAAGCTAGGCATTGGCGTTTTGATAACTGACCACAACGTCCGTGAGACGCTAGCCATTTGCGACAGAGCCTACGTCATCAAAGATGGCTCACTACTTGCAAGCGGCAGTGCGAGTGAAGTGGCAAACAACAAGCTTGTTAGAACGCACTATCTTGGCGAAGAATTTAAGCTACTTGAGTAGATGATGCTAAGGCAAAAGCAAACTTTAGCGCCAAAGATCAAACTAAACCAAACGCTAAGAAGCTGGCTTCCTATCCTTCAAAGCGGGCTTGATGAGCTAAAAGAGACGCTTGAGCCTTTTATAAAAGACAATCCATTTGCCACGCTCGAACATAAAAATTTAGAAAAAAGCGAAAAAAAACGAAATTTCTTCGAGCAGGTTAGCAAAAACTCGGTTAGCGAGAGCATCGAGGCTTTAAGTGTTTATAAAGAAAGCCTCTATGAAAAGCTTGTTAGTCAGATAAATCCACCACTTTTCCCCACGCAAAAGTCCCAAGATATCGCATATAAGATCATCGAGTGTTTAGACGAGGAGGGCTATTTTTCTTATGATGATGAAATTTTTGCAGGCTTTTGCGAGAGCGAAGTGGAGCGGGTTAGGGCTAGATTTGCCTACCTTGAGCCATGTGGCGTTGGAGCAAAGGATCTTAAAGAGAGCTTTTTGTTTCAGCTTGGTGAGACTGAGGCAAGTGAAGAGATCATAGAGTGTGCAAGAAAGATCATCTTAGATTTTGAAAATATAGAGAAGCTTAGAAAGCTTAAATTTTACGACGACGCGCTAAAGATCATAAAGAAATTTAAAAATCCCCCAGCCATTGAGTATCTTGAAGAGGCTAGCCAAAAGGTGCCTGACATCTTCGTGCTAAGCACAAGTAGTGGCATAAGCGTGCAGATAAATGACGATTATTATCCTGAAATTTCAATCGACACCGAGGGACTAGACGAGAAAGAGGCCTTTGTAAGCTCACGTATAAAAGAGGCAAGCGAGCTCATAGACGCCCTTGAGATGAGAAAATCAACGCTTTATAAGATAGGGCTAATGATAGTTGAGTATCAATACGACTACTTTTTGGGCGGCGACATAAAGCCTATGAAGCTAAAAGACCTAGCAGACGAGCTTGGACGCAACCCTTCAACCATCTCAAGAGCGATCGCAAACAAATATCTAAGCTCTCCAAGAGGCACGGTCGCACTTAAAAATTTCTTCGCCACTGGCTTTGACGAGGAGACTTCAAATGCTGCGATAAAGGAATTTTTACTAGAGCTTATCAAAAATGAAGACCATAAAAAGCCACTTTCTGATCTAAAAATCCAAGAACTCATTCAAGCTAAATTTAACATCCAGATCGTTCGCCGAACCATTACCAAATACCGCAAAATTCTAAACATCGGCAGCTCAAGCCAGCGAAAAAAGATCTATCAGATAAACGGCTAGCTACCACTCATTTATGGCAAAAAGTATCGCCTTTTGCATCTGCGTAAAAAGCTCTGCGCTAAGCTCATCATACTCTTTTTCACACTTTTTGCGCTTCGCCAAGCCTGCTGCATCGTCATTCCATGAGCCCATGCCACCAAAGACATCAGCCACACTTGCCGCATTAAAAAGAGCTAAATTTAGCTTTGGCATGAGTGGTGCGTTTAGGATATTTTGCTCTATCTTCTCTGGCTCGTTTAGCGCTTTTAGCCCCTCTCTAAAGCAGTCGCCAAAATTCTCACACTCTATCTCATCTGCAAATTTAGCTATTTTTGTGAGAATATCTTTAAATTCCAAAGTGCTATCACTAAATTTTTGAATCTCAAACATGCCATTTAGGCTAAATTCTTTATAGACTATATCCCAGCCCCTTTTATCTTCTTTATAGCTCCAGTGTGGCACGAGATAGCTCATTTTATCTTTATAAATGCAAAGAATTGACTTGTAGCTTACATTTGAAAAGCCTTGCAACGAGCGCTCCTCTGAAGTGACGCTCAAATTTGTGGCGTATCTCACATCTTTTAAACCAAGCTTTTTTGCCTGCTTAAACCACTCATTTATGCTAGCTTGCTCTCTTTTTTCTGGCTCGCCCTTCAAAATATAGTCAAAAACTAGGCTTTTTATATATTTTTCGCCTTTGTAGTCTAACTCTAAATTTGACTTTAACGCTTGCTTTATAGAGGCTACGATAATACAAGCGTTAAAAACTTCACCATTCATTTTGCTCCTTTTTTGAGACATTTTATTAAAAGAAGCATAAATATCTTTTTAAGAATTGCAAGCGAAAACTTCAGTTTTTTATAGTAAAATAGCCAAAAATTTCAAAGAGGCAAAATGGATTTTAATGAGATTGATAAGCTGATAAACACGCTTAAGAAAAACTTGGAAGTTATCGAAAACAACGGCGTTGTCGAGCCTGAAACAAAGATCGATGCGCTTACTTTTAATAAAAATGTCGAAGAGATTAAAAAAAGACTTTACAGCACAACAGATGAGGGCAGTTTTTTTAAAAATGTCTTTAATACTGAAGATTATTACGAAAACATTAGCTCATACCTTGATCAAACAAACAAAAGTTTATACTACAAGATAGAAAAGGCTGGAGTGAGCCTAAAAACTAATCAAAACCTACAAGAGAGCCTGACAAATATCTCAAACATCATGCAAGTTTTGGTTGCTGAGTATCAGATACAAAACAAAAAAAAGAAAAAGAGTATCTTCTCAAGAAGTGGCGATACAGCTATGATAAGAGGGCTACTTGCTGAGCTAATGGAACTACAAAATAGGATGAATAAAATTTTACATCTCGACTCTCAGATCGTCTCAAACGTCGTTTTGGAAAATTTTAAAACTATCTACACATTTTTTTATAACTGCATAAGAGTGGCCAAACAAAGGGGCGACGAGCTACTTTTGGTTGAGATCGCAGGCATCACAGATAGGATAATCGAGATGATCAGGCCAGTGCTTTCAGGCAAGAGCCTAAAGACAAACGAGCTCATCTATCACTACCTCATTTACGAGCTACGAGAGCTAAAAGCCTACGCCATAGGCGAGGATCTAGCTTAAAATTTTATCCATTATCTCTTTTGCACCATTTGGCAAAAGGATATCTTTTAGAGCTTTGCTACTTTTGTTTAGATCAAAGCTCTCGATCATTTTTATGACTTCGTCTCTGTCTAAATTTTCGCCATTTTGCAAGCAAATTTCAGCTATGCCTTTATCTTTTAGAAATTTAGCGTTATAAAATTGATGATTGCTAGCGGCATAAGGAAATGGTACAAAGATAGATGGCAGGGCGTTTGCACAAAGCTCCCAAAGTGAGCTAGCTCCAGCCCTTGATATGGCAAGATCAGCTTCACTCATCTTCTTTTCTATCTCTTTACTAAAGTCAAAAATTTCTAAATTTGACTCATCAAAACCAAGCTCATCATATCTTTTTTCAAGCTCATTAATGGCGTTTTTGCCGCATTGATGAATGATCTTTACCCCTTTTTCTTTAAGATATGGGGCTAAATTTATAGCTAGCTCGTTTATCGCTTTTGCCCCTTGTGAGCCACCTAAAAATAGTATCGTTTTTAACTCATCTCTTGTTCTTTGGCTTTCAAAAAATTTATTTGCCACAGGGTAAGGGCAAAGTGAGAGCTCATCATAAGAGCTAAAAAAGCCTTTTGCATAGGGCTTTAAAATTTTATTTAGCTTGCCAGTTACGGCATTTTGCTCGTGGATGAAAAGTGGCGTTTTTGAGATGATGGCTGCTATGGCTGCTGGCGCTGCTGAGTAACCTCCCACGCTAATAACTGCTTTAACGCCATTTTTTTTAAAAATTTGCCTGCACTTTAAAGCTAGGCTTATGATGTTTGTTAGTGATTTTAGCTTGGCAAGACCTCTTTTATTTACGACGCCACTACTCGGTAAGAAAAATTTTTTTGCAAATTTATCATCATTTTCAAACCAAAATTTATCCTGACCGCTTGTTGAGCCAATGAAAATAGGCTTCATGTCTCGTCTATTTAGCTCCTCACAAAAGCTTCTAGCGATCGCCAAATGCCCGCCAGTGCCACCACCACAAATAACTATCATAGTTTTGCCTTTTTACTAACCATCAAGACCATGCCGATGCCGATACATATAGCAAGCACGGAGCTACCGCCATAGCTTAAAAATGGCACAGCGATACCTTTTATCGGCGTGATCGATGTTATGCCGTAGCTATTCATCAAAAATGAAAACGACAAGATAAGCCCGATACCAAGCGAGAATAGATGATAGACCTTGTTTTCGCTCCTAGCTGAAATTCTAAATATCCTATAAAGTAGCGTGATAAATATCGCAGTGATGCACAAAATGCCAAAAACACCGACCTCTTCAGCTATGCCAGCTAGCACGAAGTCCGTATGTACCTCACTTAAAAAGCCAAGCTTAAATATCCCAGCTCCAAGTCCCTCGCCAAAAAACTCACCATGTTTGATTGCATTTAGTGAGTGAGAAATTTGATAAGGCTCAGGCGCGTCTGCCACTCTAAGCACGTTTGCCACGCTATCTGGCAAGAAAGAGAGCACCATATTTTGTATAGTGCCCCACCATGACTTTATACGTAAAATTCTGTGCTCAGAGCTAACTATCGCTATCGTCATGACAAAGGCAGCGCACAAGATACCGATACCAAAGAGCCTAACGCTAGCCCCTGCAAA
This sequence comes from uncultured Campylobacter sp., assembly GCA_963545295.1. Classification (GTDB taxonomy): domain Bacteria; phylum Campylobacterota; class Campylobacteria; order Campylobacterales; family Campylobacteraceae; genus Campylobacter_A. Next base: position 48,998 of record CAUUIN010000001.1, read on the forward strand.
AAGTGCCATCGTCACAAAAGTAAGTGCCAAAACTACAACCTGGCCAAGGTCGTTTTGCATAACGGCGATAAGAAAGATAGCGATACCAAAAAGAATGATATAAGGAAAAAGTATCTTTAGCTCAGCCATCAAAGTTCTCTTGCCATCGCTAAATTTTCTAGTAAAGCTCCACGCCAAAAAATAGACAAAACCGACTTTGAAAAACTCAACTGGCGCAAGTGAAAAGCCAGGCAGTCTAATCCAACGTCTAGCGCCTCCAGAGTCAGTCACCATCGAAGCTGGCAAGGCGTGCATGAGCCCCATAGCGATACCGCACGAGATAAGCAGTCCAAAGCCTATCCAAACAAGTGCTTTGTCGGGATTTAGCCTGGAGAGCCACCACATGATGAAGATACCGATGCAACCGACTACAAACTGACGGATAAAAAAGTGAAATTCGTCGTAGTTAAAAAATAAAACTGTAAAAACTGGCAAAGATAGTGAAAAAATGATGCTAATGGCGATCAAAGTCGCGCAAAGATAGAAAATAACCTTATCAACTGCCAAATTTAGCTCCAACTTTAAAATGAGCCAAAGTATAATAAAAAACGGCTTACAAAGATATTATTTGCTATAATTGCAGGCTTTAAGGATGGGCATGAAGATAGGTATATTTGACTCGGGACTTGGCGGGCTTAGCGTCTTAAATGAAGCTTTAAGCAAGCTTAGCGAGCATGAATTTTTATATTACGCAGACGTGAAAAATGTCCCATACGGACAAAAGAGCAGGGATGAAATTTTAAAATTTAGCTTTGATGCGGTTAAATTTCTTATAGAAAATGGCGCAAAAGCTGTCGTGGTAGCGTGTAACACAGCAACAAGCGTGGCTATAAAAGAGCTTAGAGCAAATTTAAGCGTGCCGATCATCGGTATGGAGCCAGCTGTAAAAAAGGCTCACGATCTAAGCCACGATGATGCCCTAAAAACGCTAGTCATTGCAACTCCAGTCACCGTAAATGGCGCAAAACTAAAAGAGCTAATCACAAATTTAAACGCAAAAGATAAAACCGAGCTACTTGCTCTGCCACGCCTTGTAAATTTCGCTGAAAAGGCTGAGTTTGAGAGCGAAAATGTAAAGTCATATCTAAAAGAAGAGCTAGCTAAATTTGATCTAAGTAAATTTGACTTTTTGGTGCTTGGCTGCACGCATTTTAACTATTTTAAAGATAGTTTAAGAGAAATTTTACCTCCAAATGTAAGCATAATAGACGGCAACGAAGGGACGATAAAGCGCCTCATAAGCGAGCTTGGACTTCAAATTTCAAATGTAAATTTAACTCCAAATGTGAAATTTTTCTACTCTGGGAGCGAAGTGCGTGAGCAAAGCGAGCTAGAGAAAATTTCAAGAAATTTAGCTCGCTTAAAAAAAATGAGAGCAATCAGCTAGGCTAAATTTAACTAGAAATTTGAGCTAAATTTAGAAAAAATACGTTAAATTTTATGTATTTTTATATGTATTTATCTCTTTTTTTGCTTTACTATATAGACAGCACTTATTATCACAACCACTGCTAAAAGAACGATCGTGATCGTTAGAAGTGTCTGTTTGTCGGGATTTGAGCCTAAAAAGTAGCCAATAGCGAGCAAAACAGCACACCAAATCCCAGCGCCAAGTGTCGTAAATAAGCAAAATCTAAAAATGTTCATCTTTGCAAGCCCAGCTGGCAGGCTGATGTATTGACGAATTCCAGGGATTAGGCGTGAGTTAAAGGTGGAAATTTCGCCGTGTTTGTTGAAAAATGCCTCAAATTTATCCATTTTCTCGTGAGTAATGCCCACAAATTTGCCGTATTTTAAGATGATCTCGCGTCCAAAAAAGTAGCAAAGATAGTAGTTAAAAATAGCTCCAAGCAAGCTACCAAATGTGCCTGAGATAAAGGCAAGCACTAGGCTCATCTCACCTTTGTGAGCTAGATATCCAGCTGGTATCATCGCCACTTCGCTTGGAAATGGAAAAAACGAGCTCTCTAAAAACATCATCACAAATATACCCGCATATCCCCAGCTACTCACGCTTGAAACGATAAAATCAATAATGTCATGTAGCATTTTTACTCCAAAAAATTTAATAAAGCGAGCCATTGTAGCAAAGTACCGCTTAAGTATTTGAGTATAAATTTAAGAAGTGGATTTTATAAATGATAAAAAATAATTGCAAAACTAGCACTTAGAGCTCGCCATATTGTAAGTATAATGGAGTGAAGTTGCTAAATTTGATTTTATATTGTGGCGAAATTTAAATCCATTTTAGATGAAAGCTGCAAAGTAAATGGACAAAAGGTTTAACAACTTTTAAATTTTAAAAAAAGTGTTTCAAGCTTAAAATTTCAAGTTTTTTAACTACATTGTGGAGCTAAATTTAAAGGTAAAAACAGGGCGAAAGCTCGCCCCATTTTAAAATGCAGGTATGACCTCGCCTTTGTAGCGAGTGATGATGAAATTTTTAGTATCAGGGCTAAGAACCGCATCAACTAAGGCTTTGATCTTAGGGTTATTTTCATTGCCAGCTCTTGTGACGATGATGTTGGCGTAAGGGCTGTTGGCATCTTCAAGTAAAAGTGCATCTTTTGCCACGCTCATGCCAAGATCAAGGACGAAATTTGTGCTAATGGCTGCGATATCGACATCATCAAGTGTCCTTGGGATCTGAGCGCCTTCTAGCTCGACAAATTGTAAATTCTTAGGATTTTTAGTTATGTCATTTACGGTTGCGACTTTTACGTTTTTATCGATCTCTATAAGGCCGGCTTTTTCTAAAATTCTAAGCGCTCTGTTGCCATTTGATGGATCGTAAGCGATCGCCACTTTTGCGCCATCTTTTAGATCTTTTATATTTTTTATCTTTTTAGAGTAAAATCCAAGTGGCTCGACATGGACATTTGCAACGCTTACAAGGTGCAGGCCTCTAGCCTTATTTTGCTCCTCAAGATATGGCAAATGCTGAAAGAAATTTGCATCCAAGCTGCCATCTTCTGTGGCGACATTTGGGATGGAGTAGTCTGAAATTTCAGAGATAACAAGGTCATAGCCTTTATCTTTTAGCTTTGGCTTTACAAATTCTAAAATTTCAGCGTGTGGCACTGGCGAGACGCCAACTACGATAGTGTGGTCTTTGTCAGCTGCGTGAAGGCTTAGAGCAACTAATGATGCGGTTAAAAGTTTGATAAATTTCATTGTTTTTCCTTTTTTGATTTGATTTGAAGCGACGCTAAAAAGGTAAAAGCTTTTACGTCGCTTTTTTATAAATTTGACTAAAACGCTGGAATGATAGCGCCGTTATATTTTGTCTCGATAAATTTCTTAACCTCTGGTGAGTTTATCGCTTTATCAAGTGCTTTAGTTTTAGGGCTGTTCTCGTTGCCAGCTTTTACAACTACGTAGTTTACGTATGGGCTATCTTTGCTCTCGATCACAAGTGCATCTTTTGTTGGGTTTAAGTTAGCATTTAGAGCGTAGTTTGTATTGATAACTGCGATAGTAACGTCATCAAGCGTTCTTGGCACTTGAGCAGTCTCGATCTCTTCAAATTTAAGTTTTTTAGGGTTATCAACTATATCAAGTGGAGTTTTCAGCGGATTGTTGTTTAGCTTGATAAGTCCAGCGCTAGCTATGATGTCAAGTGCGCGGCTCTCGTTTGTTGGGTCATTTGGGATAGAAACGATCGCGCCATCTTTTAGCTCTTTGATATCTTTGATCTTTTTAGAGTAAACGCCCATTGGCTCGAGGTGCACGCCAACTGTTTTTACAAGGTGAGTGCCTTTGTTTTTGTTAAATTCCTCAAGATATGGGATGTGCTGAAAGAAGTTTGCGTCAAGGTCGCCGTCCTCTGTCGCAAGGTTTGGCGTGGTGTAGTCGTTAAATTCTTTGATCTCAAGTGTGTAGCCATCTTTTGCCAAAATAGGCTTTACAACCTCTAAAATTTCAGCATGTGGGATAGGTGTAGCACCAACGATTATTGTTTTTGATTTGTCAGCTGCATTTGCGCTAACGCTAAGGCCTAGGGCAACTAAAGAGGTAAGAAGTAGTTTTTTCATTTATTATCCTTTTTTAAAATTTGCTAAGCACCAAAAAAGGATAAATTTAAGCTAGAAGGTTAAATTTCTTTTTAAGCGCTTAAGCTATTTCTAAGCACTTAAAAAGAAATTCTGTGCTTAGAGATTAGTCTTTCGACGACGCATTTTTTAGTAGGCGGCACATCTGGCACATATCTGATTTCATCTTTTGTCCTTTCAGCTAAAATTAATTTTGCAATTTTAAGAAAAAAAGCTTAAAATCAGATAAAAAATGTGTCCTTATTTTTTTGAAATTTTATAGAGATAGTTGCCTAAAACTTGAAAAATTTGAACCATAATGATGAGAATAACCACGGTGTAGAGCATGATATCTGGGCGAAATCTCTGATATCCGTAGTTTATAGCAACAGATCCTAGCCCACCACCGCCAACTGCGCCAGCCATCGCTGAAAAGCCGATATTTACGATAAGCGTTAGTGTAAATGCCGAGATGATGCCAGGAAGTGCTTCTACAAACATCACGCGAAAGATGATCTGAAATTTCGAGCTACCAAAGCTTTGAGCAGCTTCAATTATGCCTTTATCAACCTCTTTTAGTGCATTTTCAATGAGCCTTGCTACAAATGGAGCTGCTCCGATAGTTAGCGGAACGATCGCAGCAGTCGTGCCAATACTAGTGCCAACGATCATTTTTGTGACTGGAAATAGCACGATGATTAAAATAATAAAAGGAAAGCTTCTAAGCACGTTTATAACGATATCAAGGATAAAATAAAGCTGTTTGTTTGGCTTTAGGCCGTCTTTATCTGAAAGTATGAGCAAAACAGCTGGTATAAGACCTATGGCAAAGGCGAGCAGGGTGGAGACTATGCTCATATATAGCGTCTCGCCGATAGCTGGCAAAAGTATCCTAGAAAAAACATCAGGAAATTTAGAAAAATCAATACCAAACATCAAGCTACCTCCCATAAAACGCCACTTTGCTTGATGTAGTTAAGCACGTTTTCTTTATCTTTTTCATCTATGTTTATGACAAGCGAGCCAAGGACGTTGTCGTTTAGCTTTTCAAGCTTGCCCCAGACTATGTTAAAGTCTATGTTTAGGCTTCTTGCCATGTGTGTTATCACGCTGTTTTGAGCCACTTCTTTTGGGAAAAATAGCCTGATATTTGTGCCAGTTGTCGGCAAAATTTCAACTTCACCTAAAAACTCTTTCATCTTCTCATCTGGCTTTAAAAATAGCTCCTCTATGCTTCCAGAGCCTATGATCTTGCCACCTTCAAGCAAGATGGCACGTTTTGCGATAGATTTTACCACCTCCATCTCGTGCGTGACGATGACGACGCTGATGTCTAGCTCTTTGTTTATCTTTTCAAGTAGCTCTAAAATTTGATTTGTCGTGTTTGGATCAAGAGCCGAAGTCGCCTCGTCGCTTAGTAAAATTTTAGGATTTAAAGCAAGCGCTCTAGCGATAGCGACGCGTTGTTTTTGTCCGCCGCTTAGCTCGCTTGGATAGCTTTTAGCCTTGCTTTCAAGACCGACTAAATTTAAAAGCTCTCTTACTCTTTTTTCGGTTTCGTCACTTTTATATCCCCAAAATTTAAGAGGAGTTGCCACGTTTTCAAAGACATTTTTCCTAGCCATCAGGGCAAAATGCTGAAATATCATCCCAACATCTCGCCTTAAAATTCTCTGCTGCGTCTCATCTAAATTTTTTATCTCTTGATCAAATACTTTTAAGCTGCCACCTTGATAGCTCTCTAAGCCGTTTATGCACCTTAAAAGCGTTGATTTGCCAGCGCCACTGTGTCCCACGATGGCAAAAATTTCACCCTTTTTAACCTCTAAATTTATATCAAAAAGTATCTGCGTATCACCATAAAATTTACTTAAATTTTCTATTTTTATCACTAAATTTTCCTTACTTTTAACTGCCTAAATTTATAAAATCTCGCGCCTTAGCTCCTCGGCACTCTTTGGCGAAAGAAGTGCTGGTGCGATGTCAAATACGCTAAATGCGCCACTCTCACCCCTTTGTGCCAAGCGATATGCCGCTCTAGCGTAGGCTACAAGCACGCTTGCTGTAAATTCTGGATTTGAGTCAAGTTTTAGCGAAAACTCGATCAAGTGTTTGTTCTCGCCGTGTTCTCCGCTCACTCCGCTTCGCAGTATAAATCCCCCATGTGGGATACCACCATGCTCTTTTTTAAGCGTCTCCAGATCTATAAAATGCACGCTCGTGTCGTAGTCGGCAAAGTAGTTTGGCATAGTTTTTATCTCACGCTCGATGCGTGCTTTATCAGCACCTTCCTCGGCTACAACGTAGCAATCGCGAAGGTGTTTTTCTCTTATGGTTAAATTTGGATTTTCCCCAGCGCGAACTCGCTCAAGTGCGCTATCTATTGGCACTGTGTATTGACGAGCATCGACGACGCCTTTTATCCTGCGGATGGCGTCTGAGTGGCCTTGGCTCACGCCTTTGCCCCAAAATGTATAGCTGCTGCCGTTTTCAAGCACGCTCTCGCCAAATAATCTATTTAGCGAAAATAGCCCTGGGTCCCAGCCAACAGCGATGACGCCTACATTGCCGCCTTTTTTTGCAGCAGCGTCTATTGCAGCAAAGTGCTCAGGTATTTTTGCATGCGTGTCAAAGCTATCAACTACGTTAAAATTTTGTGCAAATTCTGGCGTCTGTGTTGGAAGGTCAGTTGCGCTGCCACCACAAAGGACTAAAACGTCAAATTTGCCCTTGTGAGATAAAATTTCATCCACACTAAAAACTGGTGCGCCACATGTTTTTACTTCGCTTGGATTTCTACGACTAAAAACGGCCGTTAGTTCCAAGTCTTTGCTATTTCGCACCGCAAGCTCGACGCCACGACCTAAATTTCCATATCCTAAAACTGCTATTTTTATTTTTTCACTCATTTTTGAACCTTTAAATTTTAAATTTACATGCAAGATAGTGCAGGGCGATAAATTTCACTTTTATAAGACAATATACTAGCACCCAGGGTAGCGTGACAACGATAAAGTGCCAAAGACAAATCGCTACCCTTCAACTTTTACTGCAAAAACCTACTCGCCAAGAGCCTCTAACTCCTCGCATACTTTTTTAAATTTAGCCTCAGCGCTCTCAAGTGCCTCTTTGTTCGTCTCTATCACATCTTTTGGCGCGTTTGCCACGAAATTTTGGTTATTTAACATGCCTGAGAGTTTGGCTATCTCTTTTTCAAGCTTTGTCTTTTGAGACCTTAGCCTTGTGATGATACCGCTCATATCAAGCCCTTCAAGCGGGACAAATGCCTCCAAATTTTCACTCACGTCTCTGATAGAATTTTCAATTTTATCATCTACAAAGCCGATCTCTTCGCATTTTGCAAGCAGCTTGATATACTCTTTTACTTCGTCAAGGTCGATTTTTTCATTAAATTTAACAAAGGCTTTTGCTATCTTTGAGTTGCCTAGATCTATCGTCGCTTTTGCGCGGCGAATTGCTACGATTGCTTCGATAACTAGCTCAAATTTCTTCTCAACGTCTAAATTTCGCTCTTTTATCTCTGGGTAGCTCATCACCATTATTGATTTTGCATTTTCAAGCTCGCAGCCACTAAGCTCTTGAAATAGATACTCTGAGAGAAACGGCATGAAAGGATTTAGCAGTTTCATCGCCTCTTTAAAGATACTTCCAAGCTCTTTTACGCTCGCTTTATCGGCTTTGCTAAGCTCGATGCCCCAGTCGCAAAACTCATCCCAAAGGAATTTATAAAGTGTGTTTGCTGCGTCATTAAAGCGGTAGGCGTCGATGTTTTCGCGCACCTCTCTCACGCACTCATTAAAGCGACTATTCATATAAATTCCAAGCTTTGTTTGCAGCTTGATATCTTCTAAATTTGGGAATTTGCTCTCATTTAGCATGAGGTATTTGCTTGCGTTATAAAGCTTGTTGGTGAAATTTCTTACCTGCTTCATCTTAGCGTCACTTAGCTTGATGTCGCGTCCTTGAACGGCTAGAAGTGTCAGCGTAAATCGCAAGATGTCGGCACTATACTCATTTATGCTATCAAGTGGGTCGATGACGTTGCCAAGGCTTTTACTCATCTTTCTACCAAACTCATCTTTCACAAGCGCGTGCAGGTAGATGTCGTCAAATGGCAGCTTGCCAAGGGCATTTTCACCCTGAAACATCATTCTAGCAACCCAGAAAAACAAAATATCAAAGCCAGTAATAAGAAGGTTGTTTGGATAAAATTCAGCCAAATCGCCCTCAAACCACTTTTTATTTTTTAGTTCATTTTCATTGCCCCAGCCAAGTGTGCTAAATGGCCAAAGACCAGAGCTAAACCACGTATCTAGCACGTCTGGGTCTTGGTGAAAATTTTTACTTTTACACTTTTTGCACTCACACGGCTCACCCTCGTCAGCCCACATATGACCGCACTCATCGCAGTAAAATACTGGAATTTGATGTCCCCACCAAAGCTGGCGTGAGATGCACCAGTCTCTTAGCTCTCTCATCCACGCATTAAAGCTGTTTATCCAGTGTGGTGGGTAAAATTTAGCAAGACCCTCTGAGACTTTTTGTATCGCCTCGTCTGCGATCTCTTTTTTGACAAACCACTGTTTTGAGATGTATGGCTCGACTACGTTTTTGCAGCGGTAGCAGTAACCTACTTGATTTTCGTAGTCTTCTATCTTTTCAACATTGCCAAGTTTTTCAAGCTCGGCCACTACGATATCTCTAGCCTCAAGCCTTTCAAGACCTGCGAATTTATCGCACTTGTCGTTTAAAATGCCTTTTTCGTCAAAGACGGTGATAAACTCAAGGTTGTGTTTTTTGCCAACCTCGTAGTCGTTTTGATCGTGCGCAGGTGTGACCTTAACAAGGCCTGTTCCAAACTCCATATCGACGTGCTCGTCTGCTATGATCTCGATCTCTCTATTTATGATAGGTAGCACCACTTTTTTGCCGATTAAATTTTTATAGCGCTCGTCGTTTGGATTTACCATTACGGCAGTGTCGCCAAAGTATGTTTCAGGTCTAGTAGTAGCAACAACTACAAATTCGCTTGGCTTGTCTGCAAAGTAGTATCTTAAATGATAAAGCTTGCCTTTGTTCTCTTTATGCTCGACCTCGATGTCAGAAAGTGCGCCATCGTGCGTACACCAGTTTATCATGTAGTTTTTCTGGACTATCAGCCCTTTGTCGTATAAATTTACAAAGGCTTTTTTCACAGCTTTTCTTAAACCCTCATCCATCGTAAATCTCTGGCGTGACCAAGCTGGAGTGATGCCTAGTTTTCGCATCTGATGAACTATCATACCGCCGCTTTTTTCCTTCCACTCCCACACTTTTTCTACAAATTTCTCACGTCCAAGCTCCTCTTTTTTGATCCCTTGTGCTAGGAGCTGCTTTTCAACGACGTTTTGAGTGGCGATACCGGCGTGATCAAGGCCTGGCTGCCAAAGTGTCTTGTAGCCGTCCATCCTCTTGTAGCGAGTCATGATATCTTGGAGTGTGAAGGTTAGGGCGTGTCCGATGTGAAGCGAGCCAGTAACGTTTGGAGGTGGCATCATAATGCAAAATTTACGTCCATCTTTTTGGATATCTTTATTTGCGTCTATCTCGAAGTATCCGCGTTCTTCCCAAATTTTATAAAATTTATCTTCTATCTCTTTTGCATTGTAAAATTCTGCCACTTTTATCTCCTCAGTTTCGTTTAAAAAATGCTTAATGTTATCTAAAATTTGTTTAAAAAAATCTTTGCAAAAGTGGGGAAATATGGGCTTGGGGCGATTAAACGCCCCGAAGTTTAAATAGCTATTTGACGTTAAAGCTTCTCTGAGCTAGGTCGTAGTCGTTTTGTCTTTCGTTATACATATTTTCAGTTGTGACTGCGCCAAGCGAGCATTTGCCACCGAGTCTTACTCTATAAGGCGTGTAAAGCACGGCGTCTTTTTCGTCATCGCTTAGTGTGTAAAAGCTTAGTACGCGGTCATCTTTTATGCTTTTATACTCCACTTGTAAGCTGTTTTTTAGGTTTTTGCTAAAGTTACTTAAATTTTCATTTATTGGCTCAAAGCAGCTACTTACGATCTCGTTTATCACGCCATTTTTAACCATTGTTTTTGCGTTTATAACAACTTTTGAGTAGATGACGTCATTTACTTTTAGGCTGTCAAGACCTAGCTCTTTGCCTTTTTCATCGACAAAAACACGGTAGATATCAAGCTCTTTTGGTTCGATCTTATGCTTAATATCAAGTGGCAAGTAAGCGTAGCTTAAGATAGTCGCATAAAGCTTGTTTGAGCCTAGTGGTGTGATGGTGAAATTTCCATCCTTTGTCGTAAAAGATGTGCTTAAAAGACCGTCAAATTCTTTACTTTCGCCGTTGTAGCTTAGCTTAAATTTATTATTTTTCTCGCCGCTATCTTTGCCAAAATAGGCATTTAGCGCTCTTAGCGTAAATGCACGCTCTTGCGTTGAGCTTAGCTCATTTAAATTTGTTATCAAGAAATTTGCAAGGTCGTCTGAGTAGTCGTTTTTCTCAAAGTATTTTGCGTGCAAATACAAGATAAAGGCATTGTCTCTTACTTTTGAGCTAAAATCAGATGCACTTTCTTCGCTAGTTTTAGCATTTTTGATATCTTTTAGCGCGACTTTTGCCTCGTCATTTAGGCCGTTTAACTTTAAAGCTGCTGCCATTAGATATCTGTTAAGTGCGGTTTTGTTATAGGCTTTGTCGTCGTAAATTTTATTTAAGATCGATCTATCAGCCATATTTGCACGCGAGCTTACATAAAGAGCGTAAAGTGCCTCAAGGTCGTTGTTTGCGTATTTTAAGAGAGAATTTAGCGCATTTTGTTTGACACCTTTACTTATCTCATATCCAGCTTCATCAAGATCTAGTAAAACATCAGTTGCAAAGATGCTTGCAAATGCGTTTGTCTCGCCTAGATCGCTCCAGTAGCCAAAACTGCCGTCTGGCTTTTGCATCTTAACTAGCTCATCTATGCCACTAACGATAAATCTCTTTTGATCGCTCTTTTCAAGCTCATCTTTTGGTTTTAAATTTAAAAGTGCAAGCAGTCTTGAGCTCCTTTGCTCCGCACATCTGTAAGGATACTCGACTAAATTCTTTGAAGCTGCCAAAAGCACGCTTGAAACCGAGCTTGACGCATCGACGCTCACGTCGTGAAAGCCCTTTGGAAGTGAAATTTTGCTCTCTTTGTCAAAGACGCTACTTTTTGCGTAGGTGCTGATAGTATAAGGACTAATGACGTCAAGCAGGCTTTGGACAGTTTTTGAGCTGTTTTTGTCGCTTATAGTGATGTTGTACTCGCCAGCACCTGTTTCAAGGGCTGAAATTTTAAGTAAAAACACCTTGTTTTCAAGTGGCTTTAAATTTGCACTCTCTTGTGTTTTGATGCTTAAATTTTTACTGCTAACTACATTTATAGTTAAATTTTTATCCTCATTTGTCGTATTTATGAGCCTTAAATTTGCATTTAGTTCATCACCTTTTAAAAGATAGATCAAAGCACTTGGCTTAATAATCACATCATCTTTTACTTTTATCTCGCTATTTACGGCATTCATTGCACTTGCGTCATTTGCCACAGCATCTACTCTAACAGCACCGTTAAAGCCATTTGGCGTTTTAAACTCGTATGAAATTTCGCCTTTGTCGTCTGCTTGAAGGCTCACTAAATTTGCATAAGTTTTTACATTTTTACTATCAACTGGGCTTGCGTGCTTTGCCATTCTTGCCGCTACGGCCATCGCTGCCATGTCACCGCCAAAGCTTAGCGTTTTGCCCTCAACCTTATAGTTTGTAAGTCTGTTGTAAATGTCATAGTCAAAGACCCCATCAGGTAAAATTTTGTCAAAAAACTTAAGCGGATCGGCTGGTTTTTGCGAAGTGATATCAAGCACACCAACATCTGTGATAAATAAATTTACATAAGCTTTTGGTTTTGTTTTTAATAAAATTTTGATATTTTCATCGCTCTTTGCCGTTTTTGGAGCTTCTAAACTAAGCTCTATCTTTCTTGAAGACTTATCGCTGTTTGCATAGACCTTGCCGTAGGTTCTAAACGGAGTTAGCCCAGCGTCAGTCATACGGTAGATATTTGCGCTAACATAAAGTCCGTTAAAGTCAAAGTCTAGCTTAAATTTAATGTTTGCTGAGTTGTTTTTGATCTTGACGACCTTATAGGCTTTGACACCTGCATCTTCAAGCGTAACAAGGGCGATACCTTCTTTTATGGCTGAGCTGATATCTGCGCTTAGCTCGTCGCCTTTTTTATAAACGCTTTTGTTTAGTTTTATCTGAGACTTGCTAAGCTCTTTTGTAGGGGCTAGGGTTGAGTAGTTATAACCACTCACGTCCATATCAAGGCTTGTGCTCGCACCACTTACTAAATTTGTAGCAGTGATGACGTATGAGCCACTTTGTGTGAATTTGTAGTTAAACTCGCCACTATTTTTATAAAAGCTATCCACATCTTCAAGCGTTTGGATCCATTTTATATAGCCGTTTGCATCCCTTTGATACTGCCATGAGACACGTTTTATATCAAATTTCAAATTTGACTTCACTGCCTTTTGGCTTGGTATATCAACAACGACTGTTCTTATCTTTACATCCTCGTTTGGATCAGCAAATGCCGTGCTAGCAGCGATGCCAACCATATCTTTGTAAGGATAAAGCGTAAAGCTTTTTGTGTCACTTACGTTTTTGCCATCGTCATTTACGTTGAAATTTATGACACCTTTAATTATTGAAGGTGCGTTTTTGGTGCTGAAGCTAAGATCTATCATCTGGCTTGATTTGCCATCTTTTGAAAGGACAAGATCGTTTTCTATGCTTGGATAGGCAGCCGCTTTTAGGGTGTCGTTTTTAAATTTATACTCTTTAAATTCGCTATTTTTATACTCATCATCAAAGAAGCTAACCTGCATGCTGCCAGCTAAGTCGCTGGCCGCTCCGCCAAAGAGATAGCTACTTGTTAAATTTACCTTTACTAGCTCGTTTGAAAAGAATTTATCCGCGTCTATGGCTATGTCATTTTTTATCTTGTTTGGCATGAAGCTCTCGACGTAAAATGGCACACTTGCTATCACTTTGCTAGCGTAGATTATCTGCATGTTAAATCTACCGCTTAGATCGCTTAAAATTTCTTTTTCGAAATTTATCATGCCAACATCATTTGTATTTTGCGTGATCTGGGCGCTACTTTTGCCTTGTGGATCGATAAATTTGATCTTAACTGGCATATTTTTAAGCGGGTTAAAGTCTCTATCTCTTAGATAGATCGCCCCTTTTAAGCTCTCGTTTGGTCTTATGATATTTGAGGCAAAATGCGTGTAAGCATCGATGCTCTCGCTTGGATTTTGGCTGATGAGCTTTGCCTCATTTAGCGCTTCGCCATCTTTTATGATGAGGAAATTTTGCTCCTTGCCAAGTGAGATGACGACTGATGAGATCTCTTTGTAGATATCTTTTTTGTTAAATTTAAAGACGCCAACGTCATTTGTCGCGCCAACTGCGATCTCTTCGTTTCTTTTGCCGTAAATTTTTACATTTGCGTTTGGCAGCATTGTATTTTCACCAAGGCGGTTTGCAAAGACGAAAATTTCATCCTTGCCAAGCTTTGCATTTATGGCGATGTCGCTTAGATAGACGACCTTTGAGACGCTCTTATCTTTGCCGTAGTTTAAATTTATCTTATAAACGCCGTCGCCTGCGCCCGCAAAGTCAAGCTTGATCTTATTTAGTGAAATTTCGTTTAACGCTCCTTCTAGCTTGTAGCTTTTGCTTGCCACTTTTGAGCTAAAATTGCTTAGATCTTCGCTATTGTCGTTAAAATTTAAAAAATATCTAAAATTTTGATCGCTTAACTTTTCAACGCTTACATTTAGCTCAGACAAATTTGCACTTCTAATGCCAATCTCTCCAACGCTTGAGATGTAAGGCTCATTGTTTATAAAATTTGCAAATGGAGTAAAGTTGCTAGCGACCACCTCATAAGTTTTGGACTCTCTTACGACATTTCTATCATCTCCAAAGCCAGACTTTATCGTGATCTCGTAGCTATTTTGTGGTTTAAACTCGTCGCTTGTGATATCGATGTAATAATCATACCCCTCAAGTTCAGAATTTGGCGCACCAAATTCACCGTCATTTTTATATGCTACGTCGCTTATGCTAAAGCTTTTTACGCCTTTTATCTTTATAAATTTCTTTAGATTATTATCATCGCTTAGCCACTCTTTTAGGTAAATTCTAAATGCTAAGATGCCGTTATCAAGGCTTGTTGGATAAATTTTAGCTATCTCAAAGCTCTTTGCTTCGGCGTTAATATTTACGCTCTCGTCACTTGCTTGCTCTGTAAATTTCACTACGCTATCACCTGCTAGTTTAGCGCCAAATTTACTCTCAAAATTTTCTCCAAGATCAAAAGTAGGCTCGCTTATATTTTTATCAAGATCAAGTTCAAAGCTACTTTGAGAGAGCTGCAAGGCATTGAAGCTTGTGCCTTTTACGGCTATTTTTTTCACAAGCTCTTCACTAACTTCGTCATTAAATTTAAGAATAAATTTGCTATCAGTGAGCTTTTCTATCTTCTCAAGCACAAATTCTTTCGTCTCAAAGCTAGCGCTACTGCCATTTTCTAGCTTGCAGCTATATTCAAAGCCTGCGTGCATATCTTTTGTAAAAAGTGTAAGGCTTTGAGCGTTAAATTTCACCGTGCCACTTAGCGCTGGCTGGCATGTGAGTAGCTTTTTGTCGCTTAGTGTGCCTATGAGATTTTTGCTGACATCATCTTCTAGTCCAAATTCTACGCTTAAAGGTGATTTCACCTCGGCAGTGCCATTTAGACTTAAAGCGTATAAATTTACTGCTCCTAAAAGTGCTAGAAGTAGCGCTTTTTGCTGCATTTTATCTCCTTAGTTTTATTCTTATTTCACTTTGATTTGAATTTTCATCAAGGCATTTTAAAGTGTGCTCGCCAAGAGTTAGATCTAGCCTTTTTTCGCTTGCATTTTCTATCTTTGTAAAGTTCAAATCATCTATTTTGAGGTAAATTTCATCACCTAAAAACGCGTAGCATTTTAGCACAATTTGTGTTACATTTTCATCTGTCACGATCTCTTCGCCGTCATACGGATAGGCAAAAACTGGTTTTTTATCTTTGTAAACTTCAGCGCAAGGGCTATTTTTGACCTCGTCCTTGTCTAAAAAGCCATTTTTTATCAAAAACTCAAGCTCCTCGCCTCTTAAACTCTCGCACTTATCTTGCAGTTTAACTCCAACTATCCTATCATCAAGTGCCGTTTTTTTGCACGTTTCATAGCTAAAAGCATCAAGGCAGGTTGGCACTTTTTCAATGCCATCTGGCTCGCTCATAAACTCTAAATTTTGCCTTTGCGCTGTGATCTTAAACATATCAAAAACGATCTTTGAGACGTCGTTTAGCCCTGTTAGTTTGTCAGTTTTATCAGCGTTAAAGTTGCCCACCCAAACGGCTATTGTGTAGTTTTCATCAACTCCTATGGCGTAAAGGTCGCGTGAGTTTGCGCTAGTGCCAGTTTTAAAGGCGATCTTTGGTGTGTTTTGCGCGTATTGCCAAGCATTTTTTAGATATGACCTTGAAGCTTCGCTCATCATTTTTGCGGTCAAATAAGCGCTTTGAGGCGAGATGAGAGTTATGTTTTTATCTTCATTTTTGTAGTTTTTGCCCGCAAACTCAAGTGGCCTATAAATGCCGTTATTTGCGTATATCGTATAAAGATGTGCAAGATCAAGCAGGCTCATCTCAGCACTACCTAAAACTATCGAAGAGCCGTAAAACTCCTTGCTCTCATCTACTAAATTTACCTTTTCAAGCAGCTCATAAAGTGAGTTTTCTTTTAGTTTTAAGTCTAAATTTATAACTGGGATATTAAGGCTAAAATTTAAAGCGTCCTTAGCGCTTACAAGCCCCAAAAAGTCGCTATTAAAGTTCTTTGGCACATATTCATTTATATAAATTTGTGTATCTATGAGCTGCGAATTTGGCGTGATAAGGCCGCTATCAAGGGCGAGCGAGTAGATAAAAGGCTTTAGCGTGCTGCCGGTGTTTCGCTTCATATTTAGGGCTGAGTTTTTACCATCACGCGCGTGCTCATCATGCGAGCCTATAAAGGCAACAACGCTCATTTTTTTATTATCGATAACCACTGCTGCGGCGTTGTTTGCGTTTTTAGCCTTTAGCGAAAACATCGCATCTTTTAAAATTTTAAGCATATCTTTTTGTAAATTTAGATCCAAGCTCGCCTTTAGGATTTGATTTTTAAAAGCGACATTTGCGTAGTCGCCTGCATTTACGACAGCCCTTATCCTTACATTTTTAAATGGCTCTGCCTGCGCTCTTTTAAAGGCGCTAAGATCGATTAAATTTGCCTTGTAAAGCATCTTTATGACCCTGTTTTTTAGGGCGTTTATGTTTGAGACGCGATCAAGCCTATTTTTATTTGGATTTTTAGGGATCGTGCTTAAAAGTGCAGCCTGAGCGTAGCTAAGCTCGTTTAACCCCTTGCCAAAGTAAAAGAAGCTTGCCGCCTTTGCTCCCTCGATATTGCCACCATAAGGGGCTAAATTTAGGTATAAATTTAAAATTTCATCCTTGCTAAAGTGAAGCTCGAGCTGAAATGCTCTAAAAATTTCTCTTATCTTATTTTTATAGCTTCGCTCTTCAGGCTCAAGCATCCTGGCTACTTGCATCGTGATAGTGCTAGCCCCTATGCGGTTGTCGCTTCTTAGGTTATGGAAAAATGCTCTAAAAATGGAGGCGAAATTTACGCCAAAATGGTAGTAAAAGTATCTATCTTCAAAAAGAACGACGCATTGTTTTAGCGAATTTGGGAAGTTTTGCTCGTGAAATCTCCAAATTCCATCGCTACTAAGCTTCATATTTATAATGTTTCCATTTTTATCAAGCAAAATTTTGGCTTCATCTTTTTTAAGCGCGTCTAAATTTAGTGGATAAATTTGATCTAGTATCAAAAAAATGCCGATAATTAACGCCAAAAATAGGGCGAGGAATTTTAGAAATTTAAACTTTTTCATCCGCGTGATTATAGCTGTTAAAGTTTAAGTAGCTATAATTAGGCCTTTTTAAAAAAGAGGAAGACATGCCCTTATCTAGGTTAAACAAAGAACAATACACCGCCGCAACTGCGCCATTTGGACACAATCTCATCATCGCTTCAGCTGGCACTGGCAAGACTAGCACCATCGTCGCGCGTATCGCTCATCTTTTAAATTTAGGCATTTCGCCAGAGAAAATTTTGCTTCTAACATTTACAAACAAGGCCGCAAGCGAGATGATAGAGCGTTTAAATAGATATTTTGATAAACAAATCACCTCCAAAATCACCGCAGGCACCTTTCACTCAGTCTCATTTTCGCTTTTAAAAAGCCTTGATAAAGGCGTCACGCTAAAGCAGCCAAGCGAGCTAAAGACGCTTTTAAAAAGTCTTGTTGAGAGGCGAAAATTTTACCATTTAAGTGACGTCAAACCTTACGGGGGAGCTTATCTATACGATCTTTATTCACTCTTTCAAAACAGCGAGCAAGGCACTACTTTTGGCAAGTGGATAAGCGAGAAAAGCGAAGAGCAGGGCGTTTATGCTGAAATTTATGAAGACGTGTTAGAGGAGTTTGAGGCTGAAAAGGCTAAATTTGCCTATGCTGACTTTAACGACCTGCTCATAAAAATGCGCGACGAGCTAAAAAAGGGGGCAAATTTAGCTTATGATGAAATTTTGATCGACGAGTATCAAGACACAAACACGCTTCAAGGCAGCCTAATAGACGCATTTAAGACAAAGAGCCTCTTTTGCGTGGGCGATTTTGATCAGAGCATTTATGCATTTAACGGCGCAAATATCGAGATCATTGGCTCATTTAAAGATCGCTTTGTAAACGCAAATATCTACGCTTTAAATGTAAATTACCGCTCAAGCTCAAGCATACTTGCCCTTGCAAATAAGGTCATCAATAACAATCCAAGGCTTTATGAAAAACGCCTAAGCGTCAGCCGTGAGGGGAATTTCAAGCCACCAAGGCTGCTTGTATATAACGAGCTTTTTGATCAGTATCAAAATATCGCCGATATCATCTCACTTTCGCCATTTAATAGAGAAAATATCGCCATAATTTTTAGAAATAACTCATCAGCTGATGGCATCGAGGTCGCGCTAAAGGAGCGAGGCATCGGCTCAAAGCGAAAGGGCGGGGTGAGCTTCTTTGAGAGCCGTGAGATCAAGGCACTCATCGACATAATGGGAATTTATGTCAATCCAAAAGATATAATGGCATTTATCCACATCTGCGAATACGCAAAGGGCGTTGGCAGCGCAGTTAGCAAAGAGATCTTTGACGCACTTCTTAAGCTTGGGCATGGAAATTTGATAAAAGGGATAGTTGAGCCAGATGAGAGCATCAACATCTCATCAAACAAAAGGCGAAACTACCAGCTAGGGCTCTTTGACGACCTTGACGAATTTGCCGAGGTTTCGAGGTTTTCTAAGCTTGGCTTTAGCGATAAATTCCTAGGTCATCCAGTGCTAAAACTACAAAAACTAAGCGAGAGTGGGGCGCAGTTTTTATATGAAATTTACAACTTTTTAAGAGGTATGAGAAATATCTCAAAGCCAGCCACGATGATAAATGAGATAAAAACTAGCAAAATTTACTCGTTAATCGTTGAAAATATCAGCACAAAAAGGGCAACTCTAAAAAATGGCAACGTCGATCTGGCGCTCAAAGAAGAGGTCAAAGAGCGCATAATGGCAAAGAGCGTGGTGCTAAGCGAGCTAGCTAAAAAATATCAAGATATCAGTAAATTTTATAACTTCTTAGCACTTGGTAGCAACGAGATGAGCGAAGGGCAGGGGGTTAGCTTGCTTAGCGTGCATGCTAGCAAGGGGCTTGAGTTTGACCAAGTTTTCATCGTCGATCTCGCGCAAAACCGCTTTCCAAATTTAAAGCTAATGAGCATGGGGGGTAGTCTAGAAGAAGAGAGGCGGCTCTTTTATGTCGCGGTCACAAGGGCAAAAGACGAGCTATATCTAAGTTATGCAAAATACGACAAAATAAAGAAGATAAACTACCAACCAAGTAGGTTTTTGATAGAGGCTGGCATGGCAAAAGAGGAAGCTTAAAGAGTATTTACTATTGTGAAGTAGAATTTACCAATTTTTTACAAAGAGAAGCGATGAAAAAAACAAAAATTTTAATTATTCTGCTTATTTTAGGCGTCGGTGGATATTTTATCTACGATAAATTTTTAAAGGCAAAAGACGAAAAGGTGGAATTTATCACCAAAAAGGCAAAGAAAGGCTCATTTAGCAAGAAAGTCGATGCGACTGGAGAAATTTTTGCTACTGAGCTAGTTGATGTTGGTGCGCAGGTGAGCGGTCAGATAAAAAAGCTCTATGTTAAGCTTGGAGATCAGGTAAAAAAGGGCGATATGATAGCAAGTATCGATAGCTCGACCCAGCAAAATAGCATAGATAATAAAGAAGCTCAGCTTGCTATCTATAAAGCCCAGCTTGAAAGCGCAAAAGTGGCTTTAAATATCGCAAAAACGCAGTTTGATAGAGAAAAAGCACTCTTTGCCAAAAACGCCACTTCAAAGCAAGAATTTGAAAGTGCAAAAAATACTTTTAGCTCAAACAGCGCCAATATAAAGGAGCTTGAAGCTCAGATCAAGCAGACAAATATCGAGCTAAGCACTGCTAAGATAAATTTAGGCTATACAAAGATCACCGCACCAAGAGATGGCACCATAGTTAGCGTGCAAGTAGAGGAGGGGCAGACCGTAAATGCCAACCAAACTACGCCAACTATCGTAAATATCGCCGATCTTAGCCGAGTGAAAATGAAAATGCAAATAGCAGAAGGCGACATCACCAAGATCAAAGTCGGCACGCCAGTTGAGTACTCTATCCTCTCTGAGCCAACGAAGAAATTTCAAACGACTGTTAGCTCTATCGACCCTGGGCTTACTACTCTAAGTGACGGCAGCTACGGCTCAAGTAGTAGCACCAGCTCATCAAGCTCGAGTAGTTCTAGCAGCTCGGCAGTATACTACTACGCGCAAAGCATAGTTGATAATAAAGATGGAATTTTAAGAATAGGCATGACCACGCAAAACGAGCTTTTAATAGCAAACGTCGAAAACGCCATCATCGCACCAAGCGTTGGTATCAAAAAAGATGAAAATGGCAACTCTTACGTATATCTACTAAAAGATGGCAAGCCCGTAAAAACAGAGGTTAAAACCGGCATAAAAGACAACCTCGATACACAGATCATTAGTGGCGTAAATGAGGGCGATGAGATCATCACATCACAAGGCTCATCAAGCGAGATCGCCAAGATGATCGAAAAAGAACAAAGGAGATTTTAGGTGATAAGCCTAAAAAACATCACCAAAAGCTTTAAACTCGGTGACAACGAGATAGAGATCTTGCATGGTATAAATTTAGAGATAAAAAAGGGCGAGTTTATAGCCATTATCGGTCAGTCAGGCTCTGGCAAATCAACTCTGATGAACATCCTTGGCTGCCTTGATAGCCCAAGTGGTGGTGAGTATTTGCTAGATGGCAAAGATATATCTAAATTTGATAGCGACGCACTTGCGAAGCTTAGACGAGATAAATTTGGCTTTATCTTTCAAAGATACAACCT
Organism: uncultured Campylobacter sp.; assembly: GCA_963545295.1. GTDB lineage: Bacteria > Campylobacterota > Campylobacteria > Campylobacterales > Campylobacteraceae > Campylobacter_A. Next base: position 69,794 of record CAUUIN010000001.1, read on the forward strand.
TCTTAGCACGATGAATGCCCTTGAAAACGTCGCACTTCCTGGCATTTACGCAGGTGCGAACAAGAGCGAGCGAGAGAGAAGAGGGATGGAGATTTTGGACTCTCTTGGCCTTAGCGAAAAAGCCAAAAATTTACCAAACAAACTTTCAGGCGGACAGCAGCAAAGGGTCTCTATTGCAAGGGCTCTGATGAATGGTGGCGAGATCATCTTGGCTGATGAGCCAACAGGCGCACTTGATAGCAAAAGTGGGCTAAGGGTAATGGAAATTTTAGTTGATCTTTACAAAAAAGGTCACACCATCATCATCGTCACGCACGATCCAAAGATCGCCCAGTACGCAAGCCGTGTGATCGAGATAAAAGATGGCAACATCGTAAGTGACAATGTCAAAAATAGCGAAATTTACAAGGCCACCAAGCAGAGCCAGCCAGAAAAGAGCAAATTTACCTACTATAAAGACCAGCTCATAGAGAGCTTTAAAATGTCGATAAGTGCGATGCTAGCTCACAAATTAAGATCACTTTTAACCATGCTTGGCATTATCATTGGCATCACCGCGGTCATTAGCGTCGTGGCACTTGGCAAAGGCTCGCAGGAGCAAATTTTAGCCGACATTAGAAAGATCGGCACAAACACGATCGACATCATGCCTGGCAAAGGCTTTGGCGACATGCGCTCAGGCAAGGTCAAAACGCTCTCCATTAACGACGCGACCATGCTTTCAAAGCAGTCCTTTCTAGACTCCGTCACGCCAAATACAAATACCTCTGGCACGCTAACATACGAAAATACTTCGCTAAGTGCTAGCTTAAGAGGCGGTGGCACTGGTAGCTTTGACGTAAACGGGCTAAAGGTAGAAGATGGCAGGATTTACGATGAAGACGAGGTTTTAAACTCCGCTTCAGTCGCTCTAATCGATCAAAACACTAAAAAGAGCCTATTTGCAAATGAAGATCCCATCGGCAAGATCATACTTTTTAACAAAAAGCCGCTACGCATTATAGGCGTTTTGCAAAAGGACGACTTTACCTTTGGCGACGCTAGCACGCTTAAAATTTACGCCCCATACACGACTGTGCTAAACAAGGTCACAGGGGATAAATTTATAAGCTCGATCACTGTAAAAGTAAACGAAAGCGTCAATGCGCAAATCGCTGAAAAGAGTATAAGCGAGCTTTTAGAGATAAAGCACGGCAAAAAGGACTTTTTTACCAGAAACTCAGACAGCATAAAACAAACCATCGAGAGCACCATATCCACGATGCGCCTTCTCATCTCAAGTATCGCCGTGGTCTCGCTCGTAGTTGGGGGCATAGGCGTGATGAATATCATGCTAGTCTCAGTCACCGAGCGCACCAAAGAGATAGGCATCAAAATGGCGATAGGAGCTAGACAGAGCAACATCTTGCAGCAGTTTTTGATAGAAGCGGTGCTACTTTGCTTAATAGGCGGAGCTATTGGCATAGGATTTTCTTATGCGATCGGCTACATTTTTAATAACTTTTTAGATGGCTTTAGCATGATCTTTTCAAATGGCTCGATCGTGCTAGCACTTGTCACGTCGATGGCTATTGGCATCATCTTTGGCTATATGCCTGCTAAAAATGCCTCAAAACTAAATCCAATAGATGCGCTTTCAAGGGAGTAATATGAAATTTTTAAGCCTAGCTTTAGTGCTCGTTTTAAGCGGCTGCGCTGTTAAAAACATAGATGAAAACTACAAGCAAATTTTACTTGAAGATAACGCTAGCCGTGAGCTAAATTTAAACACCTCTTGGTGGAAGCAGTATCAGCAAAGCTACCTTGATGAGCTTGTAGAACTTGCACTTAAAAACAATACCGACCTTGCAAAAGCAGCGATAAATGTAAATAAAGCACTCGCTCAAGCTGGTGTTTTAGAAGCAAATCTCATCCCAAGCTTTAGCGCTGGCTTCGAGGCAACAAGTAGCAAAAACATAAAAGAGGGCGGCGCTTCTATTAGAAGTTTTGGCTCAAGCATAGGGCTTAGCTACGAGCTTGATCTTTGGCAAAAGCTAGCGAACAGCAAAGACGCAGCGATGTTTGAAGCAAAAGCCACTAAATTTGATCTAGAAGCTAGCAAGCTTAGCGTTATAAACTCCGTGACAGACGCTTATTTTCAAATTTTATATCTAAATGAGAGCATAAAAACTTATGAGCAAATTTTAGAAATTTATAATGAGCTAAATAAGATAGTTGGGCTTAAATTTGAGCTTGGCAAAGAGGAGGCGCTAAGCCTAAAGCAGATAAACTCACAGCTTTTAAGTGCTCAAAACAAGATAGAAAGTGCCAAAAAAGAGCTTGTAAGCGCTAAAAAAACGCTTAGGATTTTGCTAAATGAGAGACCAGAATTTGAGCTTAAATTTGAAGGTCTTACGCTAAGTCCTGTAAAAAGAGCAGGGGTCGATCTAGACGTGCCAACAAGCGCCATAGCAAACCGACCTGATCTAAGAGCGGCCATTTACCGCATAGAAGAGGGGATCTTAAACTACAAAGCAAGCCAAAAAGAGTTTTATCCGACCATCACGCTAGGAGCCAGCCTCAAAAGTAGCACCGACAAAAAAGAGGAAGCCTTTAACCTTAAATTTTTAAATGGCAACATCGCTTTAAATTTGCCATTTTTAAACTACCACAAACTAAAGTCAAATTTAAAAGTTAGTGAGGCAAATTTTGAGCTTGCAAAACTAAACTATATAAGCACTTTAAATAGCGCATTAAACGAGATAGACGCATTTTATAAAGGCTACCTAAACGACGAAGCGCTACTTGCAAACTACCAAGAGCAGATAAAAAATTACGAGGAAATTTCAAAAATTTACGAGCTAAAATACTCATACGGCAAGGTCGAGCTAAAAGAGTTTTTGGAGGCTAAAAACAGCGAGCTAGAAGCCAAAATAGGGCTTTTAGAGGCAAAATACACGCTTTTGCAAGACGAGATAAATGTCTATAAAGCGATGGCAGGTAAATTTAATAGGTAAAATTTAATAATGAGCTTGGCTTGGGACTACGAGGCAAACGGATGCAGCAAGGACGGCAAATTTAGCGCTAAATTTGAAGGTTGCGAGGTCGCTATGGGTGCTCCAACCCTTGGCGAGCTACGACTTTTTGTAAATAGCGAGCATTTAAAAAGTCTAAATTTAAAAGGTAAATTTAATAGCCAAGCGACATCAAATTTAGATCAAAATTTAAACGCAAATGGTGCTCGCTACGAGCAAATTTTACTTAGTGAGAGAGCGACTGCTTGCTTTTTGTTTTCAGATGACTCAAAATTCCTAGCTTTTTGTGAATGGAGCGCAGATAAAATGCAGATCGTAAAAGTGCTTCGCCTAGCTGACATGAGTATAAAAACCGATAACAAGCGCAAAAGAGTAGTGGAATTTCTCTCATTTGATGACGGCATACTTGAAATTTTAGACTCACCGATCTTTATGCCTAAAAACTATACGCTAGATATCCGCATGCTTTTTGACGATCAAATTTAATTAGGCTTTTTTAAGAGCTAGCTCTTAAATTTATCGCGCAATATCATATATCAGCTATCGCATTGTTCTTATTTTACTGCTTTTAAATTTAGCACATACAAGACCACCTTATCAGCTTTTTAGCTTTGGATTAAATTTGCCTTCAAAATGCCAGCCTGAGCGAGCGCTTTATTTGCATTTATCACAGCTTTTACAAGGTCGGTATTATTTTTAAGAGCTACAAGCTCATCAAAATAGCTCTCACTCATCATTTTCAAAATAGAGTAGATCAAATTTTAAGTTACGTATAAGATAAATATAAATTTCACAATTTTTGAAAAGTGTAAAATTTAGCTCATTTTCTTACAAATATTTTTACACCAAATTTAATGGATAAATTTAGATCACACAAAAGATAAAATGCAAAACCTAGCCAAATCTAGCCATTTAAAACTTTCAAAAGAGCAGAATAAAGATTTTAAAATATCAATTTGAAAATTACAGTTTTCAATACAAAATATATAAAATATCTTGCATTTTACCTTTTGTCATATTTTGACATTGCAATTGTGGTTGGTTTTAAATTTGTTTTTATGACCGGCGTATAAAAGCTAGTTGGATCGCTCAAGCTCGCTTACTGTCGTATTGACTGCCTTTGATTCATTTGATTTAGCATTTTTGGTTTGACAAATTAAATTTGGTTGGCTTGATTAAATTTTTAAAACTGGAGTGATAAAATTCAAATTATGAGTGCTACCCCAGCGATCGTAGCTGGCATAAAAAAGATCGTAAGTCTTCACTCCAGCGCCAAATGCATGGCAATGTAAATCCTCTGCTTCTTGCTGCGATGCACCTTTGTGGTATCAAAACAGCCTTTAAAATAGGTGACGCAAAATTTGAGTAAAAATGATTTTTAGGTTTATTTTTCGCACTAAATAAATCTTTCAAAAAAATAACTATCTTTGATGTTTCTTTGGGTGGTCAAAAAATAGAGCTTTTGCGCTGCCCTCTTTTAGCTCCTTGAATTTACACTCAAACTCTATACAAAAAATCCCTGAAGTTGGGATATTATCAATCGACGAGTCGCTTAGATACTCGCAAATTTCAGTTACACTGGGATTGTGCGTGATGATGAAAATTTCATCTAAGCTCTTGTCTAAATTTCTTACAAACTTCAAAAGATCTTCAAAGCTTATGTCATAAAGCTCATCTTTTATCTCTATAGATTTTTCTTTAAATTTTAAAGTTTTAGCGATGATTTTTGCTGTTTGCTCGCATCTTTTAGCACTACTTGAAAAAATAGCCCCTGGCATCACATCATACATTTTTAGCCTGCTAGCCATAAATTTAGCGTCTTCTTTTCCTTTTGGGCTAAGCTCTCTTGAAGCGTCTTTTGCGCCGTCTTTGTTCTCATCAACTGCTTTTGCGTGCCTTATGAAGTAAATTTTGCTCATGACCTCTCCTTTGAGAAATTCTTTATCCGACTAAGCTCTTCCTCGCTAAAACCTGCCTTTAAGCGGTCTTTTTCGTTGATCTCTCTAATGCTTTTAAAGGAATTTGGATATAAATTTAATATGATGTCAAAGTAGCTTTTCTCATCGACGCCCTCTTTTTTGCAGGCAAATTTAAACCATTTATCACCCTTATAAACGTGAGAAACTTCCTCTTTTAAAATGACTTTTAGGCACTCTATCAGCTCTTTTTACCCGCCCTCGCCTTCTAGTCTTTTGATGATGTGAGCGTTTGCATCAAGCCCGTTTGCCTCCATATATCTTGGCAGCAGCGCCATGCGACTAACAAGACTTTCTGAGGTCTTTTGAAGTGCGATCAAAAGGCCGTCATGCACGCTTAATTCGCCGTATCTGCCACCTTGCTTTTTGAGTCAATTTTCTATCATACAAAAGTGCCTGATCTCATCCTCAGCCACTTCCAGCCAGTCCTCGTAAAACTCCCTTGGCAGCCCTCTAAATCTATAACAAGCATCAAACGCGATATCAATAGCGCTAAATTCTATGTGAGCAACTGAGTGGATGAAATTTAGGTTTTTATCTTTTGGCTTTACCTTTTTGTTTAGCTCTTTCATACTAACGACGTCGCAAAATTTAGCGTAACATGGGGTAGTTAGCTCATTTGGCGCAGAAATTTCATCAAAACAAATATCCAAATTTGATCTAAATTTCTCGTAAAATAGCTCAAATTTTAAAAATTTAAGCCCCACGTCGCCCTCGTTTAAAATGTCCCAGATCTCATCAAAAAATCTCATCTGCTCTCTTTAAGTAAATTTCATCATACAAACAGCCAATGCCCTAGCCTATAAAGTGCGCGTACCATGTGGCATTTATGCCCATAAATAGCGGCAAAAAGCTCATAGCAATAATAATGGCAAAATAGCCAAACCATGCCTTTTTCCAAGTAAATCATCGATGTCGCTTATGCTAAAGAGCATACACAAAGCGCTGCTTGCATTGACTAAATTTATAAATTTCAATTTTCAAATGCAAAATATATATAAATTAAGCTTAAAATTTGCGTCAAAACGCCACCAACGATGTAAAAAATAATAAATTTTTTCGTGCCAACTTGATATAAAAAAGAGCATATTTATGAGCAAGCAACCTGTGCCTGCGTGCACAAAGATAGATGTGAGGGACTGAAATAGATAGAGCTTTTCTAAAAAATAGATCTTTTAACCAAGCGCAAGCCATAGCTCACGCGAGTGCAAAAAAGTGACGCCAAAAATTTAAAAGGATAAGTGTAATGTTACTAGACTACTTAGCTTTGCCATATCCAGCAAATCTGTTTGCCGCTAGGCAGCTAGCGTTTGAGCATCTCACAACGTAGCTATTTATCTCTTTATCGCCTTTTAGATGCGTATTTTTTTGTTTTAAATTCATATAACTGTGGATTATCCTTCCGCCAGAGTTGTGGATAAATTTCACCGTCTCGTCTGGAAGTATGGCTGTTACTATGCCAACGTGAGTGACATTTTTCTTATCTTTATTTTTTTGTACGCCTTTGCCAAGGGTGTTTGAAAAAAAGATAAGATCGCCTTTTTTTGGATTTTTATGAGTGATTAAATTTTGGCTTTCATAGAAGTTGTAGATGGCTTTTGACTTCCTGCCACCCTTGCTGTAATAGTTATTTATAGTTTTTTCATCAAAATACATATTTTTATATTTTGCATTTACGATAGAGACAAAGCCTGAGCAGTCGCCCCCTGCTCTAGTGTTTAAGTATTTTTTAAAAAATGAACCAAATTCTTTATCTGTTCTACCGTCATCTTCATCTAAAAGCTCACTAGAAGTTTGCCTACTAAAGTCATCGTTTGTAGAGGCTGTTTGGTTGTAGTCAGTTTGTGGGATTTTAGGCTCATTTGAGGTGAAAGAACAACCTGTAAAAAGTGCAATACAAAGTGTAAAAAATATTCTTTTGTTTATCAAACTTAACATATTTTTATCCAAGATAATTAATTTTTGTAATTTTAACTCTTAAATGTAAATAGAGCGAAAATAGCGCCCTGTTTTCTTTACTCTAAGTTTAAAAACAATATAATCGGCAAAAAATATATTTTCTTAAGGCAAAAAATAATGATGCACTATCTAAAAATAGAAGGCAATGCCAAATTAAGCGGCGAAGTAAAGATCAGCGGGGCCAAAAATGCTGCCCTACCTATCATCGCCCTAACCCTACTTGCTAAAAATAAAGTAAATTTAACAAATATCCCAAATGTCGCTGACATAAAGACACTTTGCCAGTTATTAGTTAATCTTGGAGCAAAGTGCGAATTTAAAGATGAAAACTCACTAAGCATCGACACAAGCAGCGTAAATTCTACCAAAGCAAACTACGACATCGTTAGAAAGATGAGAGCGTCTATATTGACACTTGGCCCGCTTCTAGCGCGCTTTGGACACTGCGAAGTGAGCCTACCTGGTGGCTGTGCGATCGGACAAAGACCTATAGATCTACATCTAAGCGCACTTGAGAAAATGGGCGCAAATATCGAGATAAAGCAAGGTTACGTCGTCGCAACCGCGCCAAATGGCCTAAAAGGCACAAAGATCGTTTTTGATAAGATCACCGTAACTGGCAGCGAAAACATCATCATGGCAGCAGCCCTAGCTCACGGCACGACAGAGCTTTTTAACGTCGCGCTTGAGCCTGAGGTGGTGCAAATTTGTGAAATTTTAGCAAAAAGTGGCGTCAAAATAGAAGGCATCGGCACGAGCGAGCTAAAGATCACTGGCAGCGGTCAAAAACTGCTTGAAATTTGTGATATCGAGGTCATCCCTGATAGGATCGAAGCTGGCACATACCTTTGCGCTGGAGCTATCACAAATAGCAAAATTTCAGTCACAAAGGCAAATGCTGCGCACATGACGGCCATTTTAAATAAATTTGAAGAGATGGGCTTTGGTATTGAAGTGGATGGCGATAAGATTACGATTTTACCGACAAATGAGATAAAACCGGTCGAGATAAGAACGACTGAGTATCCTGGCTTTCCAACCGATATGCAGGCTCAATTTATGGCGCTTTGTCTAGCAGCAAACGGCGTTAGCACGATAGATGAGAGGCTTTTTGAAAACCGCTTTATGCACGTTAGCGAGCTAGCTAGAATGGGCGCAGATATCAGGCTAAATGGTCACATCGCAAGCGTTTATGCCCCTGCAAATTTAAATGCAGCTGATGTCATGGCGACAGACCTTAGAGCAAGCTCGGCGCTTATACTAGCCGCTCTCATCGCAAATGGCGAGAGCTTAGTGCATAGAATTTATCACCTTGATAGAGGCTATGAGAGGCTGGAGGAGAAATTTAAAAGCCTTGGGGCGAAAATCGTTAGGCTTGAGGAGTAAAAATGCTAGTAAATGACGCACTTAAAGCTTTAAGGGCTAAATTTAAACCAAAAAATGAGAGTGAAATTTTACCCATTAGCGAGGCTCTTGGCAAAACCTTGGCAAGTGACGTGATAGCCGTTAAAGACCTGCCCTGCTTTGACAACTCAGCGCTTGATGGCTTTGCTGTTAAATTTGATGAAAAAGATGAGCCTTACAAGATCATCGCAAGTGCCTTTGCAGGCGATAAAGAGCAACTAAGCATCGGCAAAAACGAGTGCGTAAAGATAATGACTGGCGCCAAGATGCCAAAGGGCTCTGATACTGTTATGAGATTTGAAGAGTGCGTGGTTGAGGGCGAGTTTGTAAAAGCGCCAGCTAAGCTTAAAAAAGGTGACGCCTACCGCTTTAAGGGCGAGGAGGCAAAGATCGGCGAAGTTTTGCTAAAAAGTGGCGAAATTTTAAACACTAGAAGCGTGATGATGCTAGCAGCTCAGGGCATAAGCTTTATAGATGTAAAAAAGCAACCAAGCATCGCGGTTTATTCAAGTGGCAATGAGATCATCGAGCCTTGGCAAAGAGCAAGCGAGGATGAAATTTACAACGCAAACGCCTTTGGCATCGCTGCGCTTTTTAGCTCAATCGGTCAAAAAAGCTCATATCTTGGTATCATAAAAGATGAGCTAAGCGCTGTAAAAGAGGCATTTTTAAACGCTTCAAACTACGACATCATCGTCTGCTCTGGCGGAGCAAGCGCTGGAGAGGCTGACTTTATGAAGATAGCGATGAACGAGCTTGGATACAGCGAAATTTTCTCACATCTTGATATAAGGCCTGGCAGACCTTGCAAGGCATACGAAAAAGATGGCAAGCTTGTTTTTGTCTTGCCTGGAAACCCTATGGCAGCGTATCTTTGCCTCATGATGCTTGCTTTACCCCTTCTAAAAGATGAGTGTTTTATGACGCAAAAAGCTATAAATAGTGAAAATTTAAAGGTAAAATCTGGCAGAGCAAATGCGGTTTTTGGCAATGTAGCCAATGGTAAATTTATAGCGACAAATGGCGGAAAATACGGCTCAGGCATGATAAATCATATATTAAAGAGCGATTTTGTCTTGATAACTAGCCCAGATCAAAGTGAAATTTTAAAAAATGATGAAATTTCACTCATAAAACTTCCATAATCCTTGACAAATGAAAAACAATCTGATAAAATGCGGACTTCATTTTGATTGCGGGAATAGCTCAGGGGTAGAGCACAACCTTGCCAAGGTTGGGGTCGCGAGTTCGAATCTCGTTTCCCGCTCCATCTTTTTTATACTCATTTTTTTATTTTCCACAAAACTTTTTGCAAATGAAGTCAGCATCTATCCGATGTATTGTGTCGTAAATGATCAAATTTCACTTAGTACTTTTGGCTTTGAAGGCGAAGATAATGAAATTTTAAATTTAGAGGGCAAAAAAGCAGCCAAGATAGATAGCAAAAAGCTCTATGAAATTCTAACAGCAAATTTTAAAACATATAATGACAAAAGCGGTGGTAGCGTAGCTTTTGTGAAAAACTGCTCTATCATGGATGAAATTCAGATGCAGTTTTTAAGAGAGATCAGCAACGAGTATCCAGGCATCAGTGTGAGCGATCTTAGCATCAGCCCGCAAAACAAACTCCCTGCAAATTTCAAAGACTTAGTTTTTAAAAATATATTTTTGAGCGATCAAAATAGCCAAAAAGGTGTCTTTAGAGCCTCATTTGAGGATGTTGATCTAAGCTTAAAGAGCCTTTATTTTAAATTTAGCTTTAACGCCAAAATGCCAGTTTTTATCGCTATAAATTCAATGAATACAAACCACATCTTAAGCCTTCTTGACTACCAACCAACGATGATTGAGTTTAGTAAATGGCCTCGTGATGCACTATCTGGACTAAGTGCTGCTACGCTTGTCACAAAAGTGCAGATAAGAAGCGGAGAAATTTTAACCAAACGCCAGTTTAACGCCATAAGTTTAGTTAAAAAAGGGCAAATGCTAAATGCAGTTTTGAGCGAAGGTGGCGTCAAGATAATCGCTGAAGTAAAGGCACTTGAAGATGGAAATTTAGGCGATATGATAAAGATAAGAACAAAAGAAAATAAAATTTTACAGGCCACAGTTTCAGGCAAAGATGAGGCAGTTATAAGATGAAAAAGGTAGTTTTTACAGCAACTGGAGCAAGTGGGGCTGGGCTTTTTCTAAAGCTAATAAATGCCGCAAAAGATAGCTGTGAAGCGCATGTCATAGTTAGTAAAAACGCCATGAAAGTCTTGGAGGCTGAGGAAAATTTGAAGTTAAATTTAGATGATCTTGGCGTGAAAATTTATGATGATCAAGACCTTAGCGCAGGCCCAGCTTCAGGCTCATTTGGCACAGATGCGATGATCATAGCACCCTGCTCTACTAATACTTTGGCTAAAATCGCAAACGGCATAAGCGACACGCTCATCACAAGGGCCGCAAGTGTAGCGTTAAAGGAGAGGCAAAGGCTAGTTTTGGGCGTTAGAGAGATGCCATTTTCTGCGATCGCGCTTTCTCAGATGCAGCTACTCTCTTCTCTTGGAGCGATCATAGCACCCCCAATTTTAGGATATTACGCAGGCATAAAGAGCCTTAATGATATGGAGAATTTCATCATCGGCAAGTGGCTTGATGCTTTAAAAATCGAAAATAATCTTTATAAAAGGTGGCAAATTTGAAAAAGTCTTGCATCTATCCAGGGACCTTTGATCCCATCACAAACGGCCATTTAGACGTTATCATAAGGGCAACAAAAATCTTTGACAAGGTAATCGTCGCAGTTGCAAAAAGTGATAGCAAACAGCCGATGTTTGCACACGAAAAACGCATAGAGATGGCAAAAGAGGCAGTTTGTGAGCTAAAAAACGTAAGCGTACTTGGCTTTGATAACTTGCTTGTTGATTTTGCTAAATCGCACGGCATAAACACCGTCATCAGGGGGCTTCGAGCGGTTAGCGACTTCGAGTACGAGGTACAAATCGGCTACGCAAACGCTGCTCTTTGGGACGAATTTGAGACGGTTTATCTTATGCCAAGCTTAAATAACGCCTTCATCTCAAGCTCGATCGTCCGCTCAGTCTTACGCCACGATGGCGACGTGAGCAACCTAGTGCCAGAAAAAATTCTAAAAAATTTAAAGGCGTAAAATGTATGTTTTGTTTGAAGGCATTGACGGCGTTGGCAAGAGCACGCAGATAGAAATTTTAGCTTCTAAATTTAGTGATGCCATCGTCACAAAAGAGCCAGGCGGCACAAAGCTTGGTGAAAATTTACGAGAAATTTTACTAAGCTCAAACATAAAAATAGGCAAAAGGGCTGAAATTTTACTTTTTTTAGCTGACAGAGCTGAGCATTTTGAAAAGCTAGTTGCTCCAAATTTAGGCAAACTCATTTTAAGCGACAGGGGCTTTATCTCAGGCATCGCATACGCTTTGGCAAATGATGAAAATTTAGATGAAAACGTGCTTTTAGAGCTTAATAAATTTGCACTAAATGATAAATTTGCAAATAAGATAGTCTTTTTTGAAGCAAGCTCCAAACTTATAAGCTCGCGCTTAAAAAGTAGAGGCACAAGCGATAAGATCGAAGCTCGTGGTCTTGAGTATCTTTTAAAAGTGCAAAGTTTGATGAAGCAAATTCTTATCAAAAATGGCTTTGAAACGCTATTTATAGATGCATCTAAAAGCATAGAGCTAATTTCAAAAGAGATAGAAAATTTTATAAATTTTAAGTAAAATCACAAAAAATAAAAAGGATAATGCGATGATAACGGCACTTCGTGGCATGAAAGATATGCTTCCAGCTCGCGCAAAACTTTACGCACAGATAATCAAAACCTGCGAGGAAGTCGCAAAAAACTACGGATATGAGCAAATTTTGACCCCACACCTCGAGGAGACGGCGCTTTTTAAAAGAAGTGTCGGCGAGAGTAGCGACATCGTGGGTAAAGAGATGTATCAGTTTGAAGACAAGGGCGGCAACGACGTTTGCTTACGTCCTGAGGGCACGGCTGGCGTGGTTAGAGCATTTATCGAGGCGAAGCTTGATAGGGCAAATGTGACAAAACGCTGCTTTTATCATGGCTCGATGTTTCGCTATGAGCGCCCACAAAAAGGCCGCCTAAGAGAGTTTCACCAGTTTGGCTGTGAGTGCTTTGGCGAGGGTAGCGTCTATGAGGATGCGAGCATTATCTTGATGGTGAGCGAAATTTTTAACAGACTAAATATAAAAACAACTCTAAAGATAAACTCCCTTGGCGACGAGAGCTCTATGAAGTCTTATAAAGAAAAGCTTGTTAAATTTTTAGATGAAAACGATGACAGAATTTGCGAAGACTGCAAAAGACGCAAGCTTTTAAACCCTATCCGCGTGCTTGACTGCAAGGTCGAGAGCTGTCAAGAAATTTATAAAAATGCTCCAGTCATCACCGATAGTCTAAGTGATGAGGCGCAGGCTGATTTTGCAAAACTGCAAGAAATTTTAACGGCAAATAGCGTCAAATTTGAGATAGATACTAAGCTAGTTCGTGGCCTAGACTACTACTGCAAGACGGCGTTTGAGTTTATAAGCAATGAGATTGGCTCACAAAGTGCGGTTGCAGGTGGTGGCAGATATGATAGACTTGTCGAGTATCTTGGCGGCAGAGCAAGCTACGGCGTTGGCTTTGCGATGGGCATTGAGAGGATAATGGAAATTTTAGGCGAGGCTGAAGATGAGCGAGACGGAGTTTATCTTTGTGCGCTTGATGCGCCAAATTTAGACTTTGTCTATAATCTTGGCTCAAAACTTCGCAAAAAATATCAGGTCGAAATTTCTTACGAAGCCAAAAAACTTCAAAAACATCTGCAAAATGCCGACAATAAAAATGCAAAAATTTTCCTTTGCGTGGGCGAAAACGAGATGAAAGAGAATAAAATTTGGTATAAAAATTTAGAGACCAAAGATGAAAAAACGATAAATTTAGATGAGCTTGAAAAGGAGCTGGGATGAATGATTTTGGACTTAGCATTTGGGGCAATTCAAATTTTGTGATAGAAGATGGCAAAGTCTGCATAAACGAAGCTAGCAAACCAGCGATCATCGACATCGTAAAAGAGATAAGAGACGATGGCTACAGAGGGCCACTACTACTTCGTTTTCCACACCTTATCCAAAAGCAGATCGAGCAGATCCATGCAAGCTTTGCAAAGGCAAAGAAAGAGTTTGCCTACAAAGGTAGCTTTAACGCCGTTTTCCCACTCAAAGTCAATCAATATCCAGGCTTTGTAAAAAACCTAGTGCGTCTTGGCAAGCCCTACAACTACGGCCTTGAAGCTGGCAGCAAGGCTGAGCTACTTTTAACGATGGCATACAACAACGACAAAGCGCCTATAACGGTAAATGGCTTTAAAGATAAAGAGATGATAAATATAGGCTTCATCGCCGCTGAAATGGGGCATAACATCACGCTAACGATTGAGGGCTTAAACGAGCTTGAAGCGATAATCGCCATCGCAAAAGAGCGCTTTAAACCAAAACCAAAGATCGGACTTAGGGTGAGACTACACTCGACAGGCTCTGGCCTTTGGGCAAAAAGTGGCGGCATACACTCTAAATTTGGCCTAACATCAACCGAGCTCATAGAAGCTGTAAAGATGCTAAAAAAGGCAAATTTACTTGAAAATTTCACGATGATACACTTTCACATCGGCTCTCAAATAAGCGAGATCCATCCGCTCAAAAAGGCTCTCATCGAGGCTGGCAACATTTACGCTGAGCTTAGAAAAATGGGGGCAACAAATTTAAAAGCTATAAATTTAGGCGGCGGCCTTGCTATCGAGTACTCGCAGTTTAAAGAGGAGAGCAGCAGAAACTATACGCTAAACGAATATGCAAACGACGTTGTTTATATGCTTAAAACCATAAGCGAGCAAAAAAAGGAGATCGAGCCAGATATTTTCATAGAGTCAGGTCGCTACATCGCCGCTTCTCACGCGCTTTTGGTCGCCCCTGTGCTTGAACTTTTTTCTCAAGAATACACCGAAGAGAAGCTAAATTTAAAGAAAAACAATCCAAATTTAATAACCGAGCTAGTTGATCTTTATAAATCAATCAAGCCTTCAAACGCCCTAGAGTACCTGCACGACGCCATCCATCACACCGAGAGTATCCTTACACTCTTTGATCTAGGCTATGTCGATCTGCAAGATAGATCAAACGCAGAGGTGCTTTTAAGGCTCATCAGCAAAAAGGCTGTCGTGATGCTTGGTAATAAGAGCAACTCAAGCGATCTAACCAAAATTCAAAAAGAGGTTCAAGAGAGATATCTGCTAAATTTCTCGATCTTTCAAAGCTTGCCAGACTTTTGGGGTCTAAAACAAAATTTCCCTATCATGCCACTTGATAGGCTCGATGAGCGCCCTACTTTGCCAGCTTCGATCTGGGACATCACCTGCGATAGCGACGGCGAGATCAGCTATGATGACGAGAAAAATCCACTGCTTTTGCACGACGTGGATGTGGAGAAGGAGGATTATTTCTTGGGATTTTTCCTAGTTGGTGCGTACCAAGAGGTGATCGGTATGAGACACAACCTCTTTACTCATCCAACAGAAGCTACGGTAGAGATAACAAACGACGGCTACAAGATCACAAATTTACTAGAGAGTCAGTCGATCCTTGACATCATGGAGGACATGGATTATGATATCTACGAGATCCAAGACACTCTAAATGAACGCTTAGAGAAATCAACTCTGATAAACGAAACGCAAAAAAAGCAAATTTTGGGCGAACTTTATCTATTTTTAAATGATAATAGCTACTTAAAGACAATCAACTAAAAAGGACAAAAATGAAACTAGCAAACAGAATGCAAACATTAAGCGAATCAATCACAATCGCGATCAGCACAAAAGCCAAAGAGATGAAGGCTGCTGGCATCGATGTGATCTCACTTTCAGCTGGTGAGCCTGACTTTATGACTCCAAAAAAGATAAGAGAAACTGTAAAAAACGCACTTGATAACGACAGCAAAAGTGGCAAATACACGCCAGTACCAGGGCTTCCTGAAGTGATAGAGGCCATTAGAGTAAAGCTAAAAAGAGATAACGGACTTGACTATAAAGCAAATCAAATCGTTACAAACATCGGTGCAAAACACTCACTTTTTAACGTATTTCAAGCGCTAATTAACCCAGGCGACGAGGTCATCATCCCATCGCCATACTGGGTGAGCTACCCTGAGATCGTTAAATTTTGTGGCGGCGTGCCTGTCTTTATCGAGGCGGACGAGAGCACAAATTTTAAAGTCACAGCCGAGCAACTAAAAAAAGCGATCACGCCAAAAACAAAAGTCTTTTCACTAAATCACCCGACAAATCCAACTGGGGCTGTCTATACAAAAGAGGAGATCGCGGCATTTGGCGAGGTTTTAAAGGGCACTGATATCATCATCACAAGCGATGAAATTTATGAAAAGGTGATCTACGGCAAGAAATTTCACGCAGTAGCTTCAGTGAGCGAGGATCTTTTCAAAAGAACAGTCACGATAAACGGACTAAGCAAGTGTGGCGCGATGCCTGGTTGGAGATTTGGCTACATAGCAAGCTCGATGGACTGGTTAATCGCTGGCATCAAAAAGCTTCAAAGCCAAAGCACAAGCAACATCAGCTCGATCGTGCAAATAGGCGCTATCCCATCGCTTCTTGGCGAAACTGACGAAGATATCGAAAATATGAGAAAAGAGTATGAAAAAAGACGCGACGTGGCTGTTGAGATGATAAACGCTATCTCAGGACTTAGCGTAGTTAAGCCTGATGGTGCGTTTTATCTATTTGTAAAATGCAAAGATGTAGATAATGACTCACTTAGATTTTGCAAAAAGATGCTTGAAGAGGCGAACGTAGCGACGGTGCCAGGTGTTGGCTTTGGTATGGAGGGGTATTTTAGAATTTCCTTTGCAACCGATATCGAGAGCATAAAAAAAGCGACCCAGAGGATAGCAAATTTTGTAAAAAGCTACAAAATTTAATGATCAAATTTAGACTAAATGGCAAAATTTACGAGCTTGAAAACGACATAAGTGTCTATGACTTTTTAGCTCGAAATGGCTATGAGCTTAAATTTATAGCCCTTGAGCGAGACGGAGAAATTTTGCCAAAAAAGCTTTGGCATGAGCACTTTATGAGCGAGGGCAAAGCTTATGAGATCGTTACTTTAGTTGGCGGTGGATGAGGAGAAAATGATAGAGATAATACTAAATGGCACAAAATTTAATGTGCCAGTAAAAAGCCTTAGCGAGCTAAAAGAGCTTGCTCTAGGCGACAAAGAGAGTGAAATTTATAAATTTTTAGAGAAATTTAACGCGACAAAGCCAGACATTTTTATCGTTGATGGCTTTGCTATAAAAGAAGACAGCGAACTAAAAAATGGCTCAAACGTTGTATTTATAAGGCGTGGCGTGATGCCTGAGCGTGAAATTTTACGCTCGATGATCGCTTCACGAAACAGCCCTGAGCTAAATTTAGCCCTAAGTAAAGCCGTGATCGGCGTGGCTGGACTTGGCGGACTTGGTTCAAATATCGCACTAAGCCTTGCAAGAATTGGCGTGAAAAAGCTAGTGCTTGCCGACTTTGACGTCGTTGAGCCAAGTAATCTTAATCGCCAGCAGTATTTCGTCCGCCACATCGGCATGAAAAAGACGCAGGCACTAAAAGAGCTGATAAATGACGTCAATCCCTTTGTCGAGGTCGAAACTCACGATATATTTTTAGATGAAAAAAACGTGGCTAGCGTCTTTGGCGAGTGTGAAATTTTATGCGAAGCCTTTGACAACGTCGCTGGCAAGGCGATGATACTAAACGAAGCAGGAGCTAGCCTAAAAGATAAAAAGATCATCGGCGCCTCTGGCATGGCAGGATACTTTAGCTCAAATCTCATAAAAACCATAAAATTTGCAAAAAATGTCTATCTTTGCGGTGACCTCACAAACGAAGCGAAGATCGGTCAAGGGCTTATGGCGCCGCGCGTCGCAGTCTGCGCAAACCACGAGGCAAATTTAGCCATTAGACTACTTATGGGCTTGGAGGCGTAAGTGCAAAGTGATAGTTTGATCCTTGGCGGCAAGGAGTTTCAAAGCCGCTTTATCCTTGGCTCTGGCAAGTATTCGCACGAACTCATCGACTCAGCCGTAAACGAGGCTGGAGCGCAGATCCTAACCCTTGCTCTTAGGCGCATAAACGAGAGTAAAGAGCGAAATATACTTGACTTTATCCCAAAAGGTGTGACGCTTTTGCCAAACACAAGTGGCGCTAGAAACGCTAAAGAAGCCGTTCGTATCGCTCAGCTCGCACGTGAACTTGGATGTGGCGAGCTTGTTAAGATAGAGATCATCACTGACTCTAAATTTCTCTTTCCAGACAACGCTGAGACGATAAAAGCGTGCGAAGCCTTGGCAAATGACGGCTTTGTGCCAATGCCATATATGTTTCCAGATCTAAATGCCGCAAGAGCGATGCTAAGCGCAGGAGCTAGCTGTATAATGCCTTTAGCTGCACCCATTGGCTCAAATCAGGGGCTAGTTTTTAAAGATATTATTGAGATATTAATAAACGAGCTTGACACGCAGATCATCGTAGATGCGGGCATCGGCAGGCCTTCACAAGCGTGCGAAGCGATGGAGATGGGAGCGGCTGCTATCATGGCAAACACCGCCATCGCCTCATCTAAAAATATCCCACTCATGGCAAGAGCCTTCAAAGAGGCTATCATCGCTGGTCGAAACGCCTATCTAGCAGGCCTTGGCGCAAAGAGCAAAAGCGCAAATGCCTCATCACCGCTCACTGGATTTTTAGACTGATGAAATTTACAAGAACCGACCACATGCAGCTGCTACCTCACATGCAGGACGTTGGCAGCGACATTATGGATGAGATTTTAAAAGAGCGCGCTAGCTACAAGCCAGAAATTTACAGCGAGGCTGACGTAAAAGCAGCTATTAATGCAAAGCATTGCTCACTTGAAAATCTAAAAGCCTTACTCTCGCCTGCTGCAGCGCCATTTTTAGAGCAAATAGCCCAGCTCGCCCAAGCAAAAACAAGGGCAAATTTTGGCTCAAACATCACGCTTTTTACCCCGCTTTACATAGCAAACTACTGCGATAATCTCTGCGTTTATTGCGGTTTTAACGCTAAAAATAATATAAAAAGGGCAAAGCTAAGCGACGAGGAGATCACAAGGGAGCTAAGAGAAATTTCAAAGAGTGGCTTAGAAGAAATTTTGATCCTAACGGGCGAGAGCGAGACCAACTCAAGTGTGGCTTATATCGCAAACGCCTGCGCTTTGGCAAAGAATTTTTTTAAAGTCGTTGGGGTTGAAATTTACCCATTAAACTCAGATGGCTACGCCCTGCTTCATAAAAGTGGCGCAGACTACGTGACAGTCTTTCAAGAGACCTATAATCCCACAAAATACGAGAAAATCCACCTTGGCGGCAATAAAAGGATCTTCCCATACCGCTTAAACGCGCAAGAGCGAGCGCTACTTGGGGGCATGAGAGGGGTTGGCTTTGCGGCACTTCTTGGCATAGATGACTTTAGGCTCGACGCCTTTGCTACGGCACTTCATGCAAGCTTAGTTCAAAAAAAGTACCCGCACGCCGAGATCGCATTTTCATGCCCAAGGCTTCGCCCTATCATAAATAACGACCGCATAAATCCACGCGACGTGGGCGAGCGTGAGCTTTTGCAAGTGATATGTGCGTATAGAATTTTTATGCCAACAGCCAGCATTACGATCTCAACTAGAGAAAAGGCGAAATTTCGCAACAACGCCGTAAAGATCGCTGCAAATAAGATAAGTGCAGGCGTAAAAGTTAGCATCGGAGCTCACGGCGAAGAGAAAAAGGGCGACGAGCAGTTTGAGATAAGCGACGACAGAAGCGTGGACGAGATCAAGGCTATGATAAAAGCAAACGGCCTAGAGCCACTGATGAGTGAGTATGTCTATGTTTAAAATTCTCTGCGTGGCCGACTTTGAAAGCTATGATGGCGATGACTTTTTAAAGAGAATTCAGCTACTTTGTAAGGCTGGAGCGGATGAAATTTTACTCCGTGCAAAGGGGCTAAGCGAGGCTCATTTTTATGATCTTGCTAGGGTTGTGGCTCAAATTTGTGAAAACTACCGCAAGAAATTTATCATTAATCAATTTTTTGACGTAGCCTGCAAGCTAAAAAGCGATTTTTGGCTCACTTCGGTGCAGCTTGATTTTTTTAAAAATCACAGTGTTTTTTTAGATGAATTTAGAAAAACAGCTAAAATTTACGCCCCAGCTCACGACCTAGAGCAGGCTAAAATTTCAGCTACAATCGCCGACGTGCTAGTCGCTTCTCATATATTTGCCACCTCATGCAAGCCAAATTTAGAGCCAAAAGGGCTAAATTTTATAAGCGAGCTAAAAAGCTTTGATAAAGAAATTTACGCACTTGGCGGAGTAGATAGCAAAAACTACAAAGAGGCTATCAAAGCAGGTGCAAACGGCATTTGCTTTATGAGTTTAGCAATGAAGGGCGATATAGAACTTATAAAAAAGATAGCCAAGAGCAAAAACGAGCAAATTTAGCTTTGTTTACATAAAATTTTACATATTATTTTATATATAAAACTATGTAAAATTTAAATTTATAGACTATTCTTGTTTTTCTTGTAAGAGCCAAGATAAGTTTTACAAGAGATCAACTTGCACGCCGTCTTGAATCTCGACAAAAACGGTGTGCCTTGTATTTATTGTATTTCCATTGATAGTTTCTTGGCGATTAAAGGTCGCTTTATAGACTTGATTTATCGCATCACCATCACTTGTAACATCTACTTTGTTGTACGTATCACCAACGACACTATGTTTATTATTTAGCGTGGTGATATCTGCTTTTGTGGCTTTTACAAAATCATGTGTAAGCTGCACCAGGTCTTTACTATCGCCTATAACCTTTA
>CAUUIN010000002.1:0-88535 GCA_963545295.1 uncultured Campylobacter sp.
TTTGCATCTTTAAATTCTTTCACTTTAACCCATTTATTTGGTTCAAGAATTTTATAAGTTTCAAAGAAATTTTTGATCTTATTTAGTGTTGCAGTTGGCAAGTCTTCGTAACCTTTTATCGCCTCATATCTTGGATCGATCTTTGTAACTGGCACAGCCAAAAGCTTCTCATCCATGCCAGCCTCATCTTCCATTACCAAAACGCCTATCAAACGGCAAGGGATGACACTGCCAGCTTGGAGTGGATACTCGTTTAGCACCAAAATATCAGCTGGATCGCCGTCAGCTGCAAGTGTATTTGGCACAAAGCCATAGTTTGCTGGATAAAACATAGCTGAGTAGAGCACACGATCAACTACGACCGCACCGCTATTTTTGTCGATCTCGTATTTGATGTTTGAGCCATAAGGTATTTCGATTACGGCATTGATTTTATCTGGGTTTGAGCCAGCTTTGATCTTTGAAACGTCCATTTTAATCCTTTGTAAAGCTCCTATCTCGCGGCGTTTTACAGCTTTGGATTAGCAAAAACGTTTTGAGATACTTGCCTTGAAATTTAAGTAAGCGATTATATAAAATCTCGGCTAAATTTGGAGTAAAACGGAGTTGAGGTGGGCCAAAATTTGATTGGCATTAAGGTGACAAATTTGATACTAAAAAGTAAAATTTGTAAATTTTGAGGAAATTAAAATTTGGGGAAAATTTAAGGCGGCGAACCGCCTTAGAATTATTTGACTATTTCGATGCTTTTTACGTCGATAGAGGTTTTCATAAAGTCCTTATTGACCTTGCCGTAGATACGCACAGGTGTATTTTCATCGACGGTTACACCTCTCCAGTCATTTTGGTCGATCTCGACTTCGATCGTGTCGCCGTTTTTATCAACGAACTGGTAGTGTTCAGGGCGAAACTCAGATGTGATCTTGCCCTCAAGTACGACGCGAGCGTCATCTGGTAGCGTTAGGGCTTGTTTTACATTGCTTGCACTCATGGCGCTTTTGCCGACGAAACCGCCTTGCGCGTTTGAGCTTGCAAGCCCACTCGTCGCAAACATCGCGCTTGCAAGAGCTGCAGATAAAACTATTTTTTTAAACATTACGTACTCCTTTAAATTTGATGTGATCTTCGTAAAATCATAGAGCGGATTTTAACGATAATTTGTAAATTTTTTGTTAATATGGATTTATGGAATGCTCAAATTTAGAGCCTAGTTCGAGGCTCTAAAATAATGCTTATAGGCTATTTACGAGAGCCTTGACATCGGCTACGATAGACTCGATAGCGCGCTCGCCGTTTACGATGTGAAGTAGGCCTTTTTCTTTATAAAATTTGCGGATAGGTTTGATCGGATCAAGATAGACCTTCATGCGGTTGTTAAATACCTCGTTATTATCATCAGCACCTCTTGCACGGCCAAGCACTCTAGCTCTTGCCACATCTTCGCTAACATCTACTTCGATGACGCCTTTTAGAGAAATTTCATCTTGCTCGCTTAATACCTTGTCAAGCTCAGTCATTTGCTCAACGCTTCTTGGGTAGCCGTCGATTATGATGTTTGATTTATTTGAGCTTTTGATGGCTGAGACGATCGCATTTACGACGACGTCAAGTGGGACCAAATTTCCTTTTGAGATAAAGCCATCTATTAGTTTGCCAAGTTCGCTACCGCTAGCTACTTCAGCTCTTAAGAGATCACCAGTTGAAAAGTGCGCAAAATTCTCATCTTGCTGTGCGATGATCGATGCGTCTGTTGTTTTGCCGCTGCCTGGAGCGCCTATGATTAAAAATAAATTCTTCATTTCTTTCCTTTTCGCCTTTGTCTTTTGAGTGCTTTTTGCGGAGCTAGTAAAATTTAGCTTGATGAACTAAATGTTCTATCTGTGCAAAATTTTACGTCGCAACCACAAAAATCATCTCAAAATACTTAGGCAAGTTTTAATTTGATTAGCCACCAAGTCGGAGGCGTCTTTTTATAAATTTAAATTTTAGGATGGGAATTTTGTCTAAGAAAATATCTAAAAACAAAATTTTCCATCTCTTTTATAAGGTAAATTCTAAGCTTTTTGCTCTTTTTCTCTTATCCTTAGTCCCAGCTCCCTAAGCTGTTCGTTGCTAGCGTAGCTTGGTGCCTTTGTGAGTGGGCACTGAGCGCGTTGCGTTTTAGGGAAGGCTATGACATCACGGATCGAGCTTGCTTTATTTACAAGCATATTTAGCCTGTCAAAGCCTATCGCGATACCACCATGTGGAGGCGCACCAAATGTCAAAGCGTCAAGCAAGAAGCCAAATTTCTCACGCTGTTCTGCTTCATCTATGCCAAGAAGTTTAAATACTTTTTGTTGGATATCATTTTTATGAATTCTTATACTTCCGCCGCCAAGCTCAAAACCGTTTAGTACGACATCGTGAGCGATAGAGAGTATGTCTTCAAGATCAGGCTCATCTATATTTTTTGGCATAGTAAATGGATGATGCATTGCAGAGTAGCTGCCATCGTCATTTTGCTCAAACATTGGGAAGTCAAGCACCCACAAAAACTCAAGTCTGTCTTGATCGATGATACCCATTTGCTCAGCTAAGAAAATTCTAAATCTTCCCATATAATCAAGCACGATCTTTTTCTTGCCAGCACCAAAGAATACGACGTCACCAACTTTTAGCTCACATCTTGAGACGATCTCGTCAAGATCGCTTTGCTCAAAAAATTTGCAAAGTGGGCCTTTTAAACCATCTTCTTTCATCTGGAAGTATCCAAGACCTTGTGCGCCAAATTTACGTACAAATTCCTCAAATCTATTCATCTCGCGCTTACTAAAGATATTATCGCCATTTGGCACTTTTAGTGCTTTTATGCGGTTTTTCTTTTTATCTTTTGCGATAGAGCTAAAAATTTCATTGCTTGAACGCTCAAAAATATCGATCACATCGATCATTTTTAGATCATATCTAAGGTCAGGTTTGTCTGAGCCGTAAGTCTCGGTCGCCTCTTTATAGCTCATACGTCTAAATGGTGTTTTGATGTCGTGTCCGCAGGCTTTAAAGATGTCTTTTAGCATAGTCTCTGCCATATTTATGATATCTTCTTGCTCGACAAAGCTCATTTCGATATCTATCTGAGTAAATTCTGGTTGGCGATCAGCGCGCAAATCCTCATCTCTAAAGCATTTTGCTATCTGAAAATACTTATCAAAGCCAGAACACATCAAAAGCTGTTTAAATAGCTGTGGGCTTTGTGGGAGCGCGTAAAACTGACCCGGATATACGCGGCTTGGCACTAGGTAGTCTCTAGCGCCTTCTGGAGTTGCGCGTGTTAAAACTGGAGTTTCAAACTCGATAAAGCCCATTTTATCTAGGCTGTTTCTAGCTGCGATTGCCGCACGAGAACGCATTTTAAAGATATTTTGCAAGCGCTCGCTTCTAAGGTCTAAAAAGCGGTATTTTAGCCTGATGTCCTCATTTACGCTCTCATCGCCTATCATAAATGGTAGTGGCTCGCTTGGATTTTCGATGATGAGCTCGCTTACTATCACCTCTATCTCGCCAGTTTTTAGCTTTGGATTAGTTAGTCCTTCGCCTCTAGCTCTTACTTTTCCTTTTGCTTTTAAGACATATTCATCTCTTACTTTTGCAGCCACGTCGTGTGCTTCTTTGCTGTCAGCGGGGTCACAAACTAATTGTATAAGCCCGCTAACGTCTCTTAAGTCGATGAAAACAACGCCACCGTGGTCTCTATATGTGTTTGCCCAGCCACAAAGTATTACTTCTTTGCCGATATCAGCTTTGCTAAGATCGGTGCAATAATGACTTCGCATAAAATGCTCCTTTGCAATGTTTTTTAGGCAATTATAATCGCTTTTTTCTTTTGAAAAGCTTTGTTAAAATAAAATATGTTACAATCATTTCTATGAAAAATGAACAAAAATTTAATACCACAAACGCCAAAAAAGTGGGACTTATCGCGAAAGATTATCCATTATTTAGGCAAGATTTAGCAAAGCTTGAAAAAATTTTAAAAAAGTATAACGCAGAAATTTTACTTGAAAAAAGCTGTGCAAAACAGGCAAGCAAAAATGGCTTTGAGCTGATAAAACTAGCCAAAGAGTGCGAATTTCTTATCACTCTTGGTGGAGATGGCACGATCATCTCAACTTGTAGAAAGCTAGCTCACATCTCGCCACTTGTCCTTGGCATACACGCTGGCAGGCTTGGCTTTTTAACAGATATCACGATAAATGAGAGCGAGAAGTTTTTTAAAGACTTTTTTGATGATAAATTTGAGGTAGAAACGCCTTTTATGCTTGATGTCACGCTTCACAAAAATGATGGCAAAACTGAGCAAAAGATAGCTTTTAACGATGCAGTCATCGTTAGCAAAAATGGCGGCTCGATGACGCATATCGAGGCACTTTTAAATGAAAAGTATTTTAATTCATACTTTGGCGATGGCGTCATAGTGGCAACTCCTGCAGGAACTACGGCATATAACATGAGCGCAAATGGCCCTATCATCTACCCGCTAAGCGAGGTCTTTGCGCTAACTCCCATTTGTTCGCACTCGCTCACGCAGCGTCCAGTCGTGCTTACGAAAAATCACACGGTCAAATTTAAAACAAATAGCGACGCTATCTTGGTAATAGACGGTCAAGACCGCTTTGATATGAGTAAAATTTCAGCCGTTAGCATGAGCCTGAGTGACAAAAAAGCGAGGCTGATACGCCACATCGGCAGGGATTATTTTCAAATTTTAAAAGAGAAACTTCACTGGGGTTATAATGATTGATCGAATTTTGATTAAGGATTATCTAAATTTTAAAAATGTTGAGCTAAATTTCAAAGAGGGTCTTAGCGTATTTACGGGCGTTAGTGGCGCTGGTAAGTCGGTGCTAATGAGCGCTATAATGGCTGTTTTTGGGCTAAAAGATAGCGAGGCAAGGCTAATAGAAGCTGACGTTGAGCATAAATTTGAACTTGATGAGTTTGGCATAGAAAACGAAGAGGTCAATATTTTCAAGCTTTTAAAAGATAAGAGCACGAGGTATTTTATAAACCAACAAGCCATCTCAAAGAAAAATTTAGCCCAAGTGGCGCGCGAGCACATCAAATATCTTTCAGCAAAAGAGGCAAATGAATTTGAAAATGAGAAATTTTTAAATTTGCTTGATAGGCTTGAAATTTCAAAAAATGAGAAATTTAAAGAGATAAAGCAGGAATTTGAAGAGGCATTTTTGGAATTTTCTAAAATTTCAAAAGAGCTAGCCACTATAAAAGAGGAAGAAAAAAAGGTCGAGGAGCTAAAGGAGCTTGCTAGTTTTGAGATCGAGAAGATAAGAAGCGTAGGGCCTAAAAAAGGCGAGTTTGAAGAGCTTATGGAGACTAAGAAAAGGCTTAGTAAGAAAGATAAGATAAATGAGGCGTGGGCTAGAGCTGATCGGATATTTGAGCTAGAGCATAGCGTAAATGAAGCGCTAAGTATCAGCGACCTTGATAGTGGCTTTTTTGAAGATGCGATGAACGAGCTAAGGGTCGCAAGAGATAGCCTAAATATGGAGGAGCTTGACGATACCAATGTGGAGAGCGTGCTTGATAGGATCGAAGCGCTAAATGCCATTATCAGGCGCTACGGCAGCGAAGAGGAGGCGTTAGAAGCGCTTGCTAAAAAGGAAAAAGAGCTTGCTAGATATGAAAATTTAAGCTTTGAAAAGAGCGAGCTTGAGAAGAGATTTGAAATTTTAAGCAAAAAGGTAAATGAGCTTGCAGGCACTTTAAGTAGGGCAAGGGGGGCAAATTTAAAAGAGCTTGAAGTGATGATAAATTTATACCTAAAAGAGCTTTATATGCCAGATATTACGCTAAAAATAGAGGCTAAAAAGCTTGATATTTTGGGTCTTGATGAAATTTGTTTAAATTTAAACGAGACCTCGCTTAAAAATTTAAGCTCAGGCGAGCTAAACCGCTTAAGGCTAGCTTTCATAGCGGCAACTAGCGAGATCACAAAAACGGGCGGTGATGTTATTATTTTAGATGAGATAGATGCAAATTTAAGTGGAAAAGAGGCTATGAGCATCGCAAATGTCTTGCTTAAGCTTGCAAATTTTTATCAAATTTTTGCCATTTCGCACCAGCCGCAGCTTAGCTCAAAGGCAAATTCGCACTTTTTAGTAGAGCGTCACGGAGAAAACTCGGTCGTAAGAGAGCTTGACAAAGAGGAGCGAGTAAATGAGCTTGCGCGTATGATAAGCGGTGAGCATATCAGCGAAGAGGCGATAAATTTTGCAAAAGGACTTTTAAAATAGCTTGAAATTTAAGTTTTAAATTTAAGCTTTGTGATTAGGTTTATTTGTTAAAATCCGAGCTAATTTAATAAAAAATCACAGGAATAATATGGAAAGAATTCTAGTAGTTGATGATAATAAGGCACTTGCTAAGCTAATCGTCATGCAGATGGAAAAGAGTATTGAGGATATGGCGATCGACGTTGCGTATGATTTTGCCGAAGCCAAGATGCTTATTAGCGAGCACGGCAAAGATTATTTTATGACTATCTTGGATCTAAATTTACCTGATGCACCAAATGGCGAGATCGTTGATTACGTCCTTGCACAAGGTCTTTGTGCTATCGTTTTAACTGGTAGCATCGATGATAAAACGAAAGAATTCTTTATAAACAAAGACATAGTTGATTACGTCTATAAGGGCAACATGGATGATATCAACTACATCTTTCAAATGATAAATAGACTAAGTAAAAATAGACAATACAAAGTCCTTGTTGTGGAAGACTCGCTGCCATTTAGAAATATGATAAAAAAAATCTTAACTAGCCTTCAGTTCAAGGTATTAGCCGCTGCTCACGGCGAAGAAGCGATGAGCTATTTTGCCGATAATCCTGATATAAATTTAATCATAACTGACTATAGAATGCCTGTTAAAGATGGTTTAGAAGTCTTAAAAGAGGTGAGAAAAGAGAAAGATAAAAACCATCTTGGTGTGATCGTAATGACTTCTCCTAGCGAAAAAACTGATGCTTCGATATTCTTAAAAAATGGAGCTAGTGACTTTATAGCAAAGCCATTTTCTAAAGAAGAGCTTATTTGTCGTATAAATAACACCATTGAGGCGATGGAAAACATCAACAAAATAGCAAATTTTGCTAACCGTGACTTTTTAACTGGCGCTTACAATAGAAGATTTTTCTATCAAGATATAGAAGAATATATCCAAATAGCTGAAGAAACTAGCGAGCCTTATGCTTTTGCTATGCTTGATATTGATCACTTTAAAAAGATAAATGATACATACGGTCATGATGGTGGTGACAAGATACTAAAATCACTTGCGAAGATACTAACTGACAACACAAAAGGAAGAGATGTAGTTGCTAGGTTTGGCGGCGAGGAGTTTTGCGTCGTTCTTAAAAAGATATCAAGAGAAGAGGCGATTAAATTCTTTGTAAATTTAAGAGCAAAAGTGGCTGAAAATGAGGTAATGATAAAAGATAAGATCATAAGAGTGACCGTCTCTATCGGCATATCTTTTGGACAAGGTCACTGCGAGATAGATGATATGCTTGAAGCTTGTGACCAAGCGCTTTATGTCGCAAAAGAAAATGGTAGGAACAGGGTAGAAATAGCTTTATGATTATAGATACGCATTGCCATTTGGATAGTAAAGTTTATGATTTTGACCTAGAGCAAATTTTGTCTGAAGCTAGAAATTTAGGGCTAAAAGGCTTTATTATCCCTGGAGCTGATATTAATGATTTACCAAAAGCGGCTAAAATAGCGCACGAAAAAAGTGATATTTTCTTTGCCGTTGGGGTTCATCCATATGATAAAGAGAATTTTAACATAGAGACTTTAAGAGAATTTGCCAAAGACAAAAAGTGTGTGGCTATCGGTGAATGCGGGCTTGATTACTACCGCTTGCCAAAAGATGAAGAAGAAAAGCTAAGAGAACAAGCCGATCAAAAACGTGTTTTTTTAGCTCAACTAGATTTGGCTGTTGAGTTAAAAAAACCCGTTATCCTCCACATCAGAGAGGCTAATGAGGACTCTTTTAACATCTTAAAAGAGTATGCGCCAAGGCTTGAAGCTGGAGCGGTTTTGCATTGTTATAATGCTTCGCCACTTCTTTTAGAGCTTTGCAAATTTGGGAATTTTTACTTTGGCATAGGTGGCGTTTTGACATTTAAAAACGCTAAGAATTTAGTTGAAATTCTGCCAAAAATTCCTTTTGATAGGGTATTGATAGAGACTGACGCCCCTTATCTCACGCCAGAACCAAATCGTGGCAAGAGAAATGAGCCGGCGTTTACGACATTTGTTGCTAAAAAGATAGCTGAAATTTTAAACCTTGAATTTGAAGTAGTTTGTAAAGCGACTTCAGATAATGCCAAAAGGTTATTTAAGTGCTTTGCCTAAAATTTAGGCATTGTGCTTGCTTAAGATGCTAGCATCATTAAGCTTTGACACGAAAAAGGATAGAAATGAAAGCAATGCTTAAGATATTTTTATTATTTGCATGTAGCACTTTGCTACTAGCAAACGCCCCTGAGAAGAGCTCGTACGACACTCAGGTTAAAATTTTAAAAGAGCTGGACATCGACGCTAGCTTTATGAAAACTTCTCACTATGCAAAGATGAGACAAGGCATACAAAACTCACAGGTAAGAACATTTACAGATGCCTTGAAAAATGGCTATATGTATATACCAATGATTAAAGAGCAGATCAAAAAATCAGGCGTGCCTGAGTCGTTTTTCTACCTAGCGATGATAGAATCAGGCTTTTCAAATCACACTGTCTCAAACGCTAAAGCTACTGGTATGTGGCAGTTTATGGAGCAAACAGCAAAAATTCATGGCCTAAAAGTAGGGCAATACACTGATGAGAGAAAAGATCCAGTTGAATCAACTGTTGCAGCTACAAACTATCTAAGATCACTTAAAAATCAATTTGGCAAGTGGTACTTGGCCGCAATGGCATATAACTGCGGCGATGGTGCGTTGAAAAAAGCTATACAAAAAGCAGGCACAGATGATCTTGTAACACTTCTTGATGCTGAGAAAAAATACCTCCCAGCTGAGACTAGAAATTTCATCATTAAAATTTTAAGAGCGGCATATATAGCAAAAGATGCGGACTTTTTAATATCTAAAGAGTCGTCTTTACTAAACATAAATGGTGGATTAAGACTTACGAAAGTAAAAGTGCCAGGTGGTACAAATTTGGCTCAGATAGGCGATAGCATCGGTCTTAGCACAAAAAAGATGAAAAGCAATAACCCGCATTTAAAATTTGTATTTACTCCTCCAACTTTAAAAGACTATTACGTTTATATCCCTGAAAATAAAAAACAACTTTTTTCAGATAATTTCAAACCATTTAATGGCAAAAATAACTTCTATGCATACACAGTAAAAAAAGGCGAGACCTTACTCTCTATCTCTAAAAAAACAGGCGTTAGTCACAGAGCGATCAAGGACTACAACGAGCTTAGCACAAACGCAGTAAGCTACAATCAAAAACTAATCATCCCTTTTTCTACTCAAAACAAATCTCACAACTATGTAGTTCAAACAGGTGATACGATCGCATCTTTATCAAAGAAATTTAATGTAAGCGAAAAGGATATAAAAGATGCAAATTCTCTTGCTAGTTCAAATTTAAACGTCGGAGCAAATATTGTCATACCGTAAGAGCCTAAATTTCTACTTAGGACTAAGTTTTACACTTCTAATCACTGGCTGTTCTTGGAGCGGGGCTCCATTTACTCCAAGTGGCCCAACTAATGTAAGAGGCAACAACTCTGCCTCAGTTCAAAAAGCAACGATGAGACCATACACCATAAATGGCAAAACCTACTACCCAACCGTCGTAAGTGTCGGCGACAAAGCTAGCGGAACGGCAAGCTGGTATGGTCCAGATTTTCACGGCAAAACGACCTCAAATGGCGAAGTTTATAATATGTACAATATGACTGCTGCGCATAAGACCTTGCCGATGAATACAATACTTAAAGTAACAAATTTAAGAAATCAAAAAAGTGTTATCGTGCGTGTAAATGACAGAGGACCTTTTGTGGCTGACAGAGTGCTTGACCTCTCAAAAGCAGCTGCGATGAAGCTTGATGTCATCGGTACTGGCACAGCTCCAGTTAGCATGGAGGTTATTGGTTTTAATGAAGACGTTAACGCTGTTACAACTGCTAGCGCGCAAACAACAAAACCAACAAGCACTGGCATAAAAGTGCCAAATCCAGTCTCTCCAACAGCCCCAGTTGGCGGTATCGTAATCTCATCAGAGCAGCACGTTGTGGGCGGAGATTTTATGGTGCAAATTGGCTCATTTAAAAACCTTGAAGGCGCAAACAGATACCAAAGAGAGCACAAAAGCATAGATGGCTACAGATCAGTTGTCAAAACATTTACGATAGATGGCTCAACTATTTATAGGGTATTCTTAAATGGCTTTAGAAGCGAGGACGAGGCTAGAGATTATGCAAGAAGCGGTAAATTCCAAGGCGCATTTATAGTAAGAGGTTAGGGTGTGAGAGAGGAAATTTTAGAACTAATTAGAAACACAAAAGAGACGCAAATTTCTATGAAACTTAAAATTTACGGCTCTGGGGTTGCAAAGATAAGCACAGGAATTGGCTTTTTTGACCATATGCTTGAAGCTTTTACCAAGCACTCTTTGCTTGATCTTGAAATTACATGTAAGGGCGACACGCATGTGGATTTTCATCACAGCGTCGAGGATGTCGGCATAGTTTTGGGACAGCTTTTAAAAGAGGCTTTGTATCCACTAAGTGGTGTTGAGAGATTTGGAGAGGCGAGCGTTGTTATGGATGAGGCGGCTGTTTTTTGCGCGCTAGATCTTAGCAACAGAGCTTACCTTGTATATGAAAATTTTAATGAAAATGCCAAAGTTGGCGAGTTTGACACGGAGCTTGTAGAGGAGTTTTTTAGAGCGGTTGCGATAAATTCAGCCATTACACTTCATCTAAATCAAATTCGCGGCAAAAACACTCACCACATCATCGAAGCAACGTTTAAATCATTTGCCGTAGCACTCCGCAGAGCGCTTGCTAAAAATGCAAGGATCGGCACTCCAAGCACTAAGGGCGTTTTATGATAGAAATTATTTTTTTAGACGTTGATGGGTGTCTTACTGATGGCAAGATCATCTACAATGCAAACGGCGAAGAGCTTAAATTTTTTGATGTAAAAGACGGCTACGCGATAGAGAGCTGGCTAAAGCTTGGCAAGAAAGTGGCCATCATCACTGGTAGAAAGTCCGCCATCGTCGAACGAAGAGCTGAAGATCTAAAGATAAATCACGTCTATCAAGGCGTCAGCGATAAATTTGAAGTAGCAAGTGAGATATTAAAATTTGAAGGGCTTAGCTTTAAAAATGCAGCAGCCATTGGCGATGATTATAATGACTATAAGATTTTAGACGCAGTTGCGTGGAGTTTTAAGCCAAAAGATGCCATTAAAGAGCTTGATGTAAAGACAAAGCTAAAGCACAAAGGTGGCAATGGTGCTATTAGAGAGATGATCGAGCTGATCATAAAATCAGAAAATTTATATGACGAGTGGTCTAAGCGTTGGTTGTAAAAATTTTCTACTTTGTCGTGGCTATTTTTAGTGCTGTGATGATATTTTTAGCAGCTCAAGATCCGTACCTAGCAAACGTGCTAAAGG
This sequence comes from uncultured Campylobacter sp., assembly GCA_963545295.1. Taxonomy (GTDB): domain Bacteria; phylum Campylobacterota; class Campylobacteria; order Campylobacterales; family Campylobacteraceae; genus Campylobacter_A. The sequence goes on from CAUUIN010000002.1 coordinate 11,708, forward strand.
TTGATACCAAGATATCAAATATGCAGGTAAATGACGTGGTTGATTATGAGATAAACTCAACTAAGATAAGTGGAATTTACGAGGCCGATGAGCTAAACAGATATAGCGACAGGGATGAATTTTTGGACTTTAAGGCAAAAATTTTAAGGGGAAATTTGAAACACTTTTTAAGCTCAGACAAGGCTATCTCGCAAAATGATGAGATAATCTTTCAAAAAAATGCAAACTATGAAAACAATGATAGTTTGAAATTTAAAAGCGATGAAGTTATATATAATACAAAGACAAAAATAGTAAGATCAGAGTCAAATTTCACAGTCACTAGAAACGGCGATAGGGCGCTAGGCGAAAGCGGAAGCTACGATCTTGGTAAAAAACAAACGCAGATAAAAGGGTTAAGGGCATGGGTAGAAGAAAAGCAGCGATTTTAGCGGTGGTTTTAGGCTTTACATTTTTAAATGCAGAGCAGGTTGAGATCACATCAAATGATTTTTTCGCAGATGAAAATAAGCAAATCAGCGAATTTGTGGGCAATGTAAATATCAAAAAAGGCTCATACGACGAGCTAAAAGCAAATAAAGTGGTTGTGCACTTTGACAAAAAGCGTCAGCCAGTAAAATATGTAGCTACAGGCAACGCTAGGGCTAAAATTTTTATGAAAGACAAGCACTACGACGGCAAGGGCGACACGCTCATTTATGAGCCTGCAAAGCAGACCTACACAGTTAGTGGCAATGGCTATTTGCACGAAGTGGAAACTGATAAAAACGTCTATGGCGATAAGATCGTTGTCAATCAAAAAGATGGCACATATAGTGTAAATAGCGACGAGAAAAAGCCAGTTAAATTTATCTTTCAGATCGAGGATAAAACCAAGTGATAAGAGCCTTGAGCGCTAAATTTATCACCTCAAGCCCAAGCATAAAAGAGGCTCCAAGCTTTGTGACAAGCGAGGTGGTCTTTTTGGGCAGGTCAAATGTTGGTAAAAGTAGCCTCATAAACGCACTTGTAAATCAAAAAAATTTAGCCAAAAGCTCATCAACCCCTGGTAAAACACAGCTTATAAATTTCTTTGAGGCTGAGTTTTGTGAGGAAAAAAAAGAGAGTGAGAAAGAGAAATTTAAGCTCATCTTAGTCGATCTGCCAGGCTTTGGCTACGCAAAAGTGGCAAAGTCAAAACACGATGAGTGGCGTAAAAATTTAGATGAGTTTTTGAAATTTAGAAGTGACATCAGACTTTTTATACATCTCATAGACGCTAGACATTTTGACCTAGACATCGATGTAAACGTGGATTCTTACCTGAAAAGCTTTTTAAGGGCTGATCAAAAAATCTTAAATTTATACACAAAAAGCGACAAGCTAAATCAAAGCCAAAAGAGTGCGATAATGAAATTTGACCCAAACGGTATTTTGGTCTCGACACTCAGTAAAAGCGGCATCGACAAGGCACGGGAAGCTATCATAAATCACGCTCTTGGTAGGTAAAATGCAAACCATAAGCAGCTTAGACATTAAAATTTTTAAAGGCTTTTGGTGGGTCATTTTTTTGCTCTCTTATGAGATCACAACTACGCAGTTTGGCTTTTTGCCGCCACTTATTGGCATTTTTTTTACATATATGATTTTGGAGTATTCAAGAAAGCAAAAGCAGTATGATGAGTTTAAGCCTTCATGGTATTTTTCACTCATTTTCTTGGTTTTTGCCGAGCAAATTCATGGCTTTTATCTCTTTTCAACGATCATCGCATTTTTGCTATTTTACAACTTCGTGCTAGACTGGCTCTATACGACGATGAAGTGGCGAAACTGCCTGCTCATCATCTTTGTCACTTCTGGCTATGTGCTCACTTTTCTTGTAAATAATCTTTTTGCATACGTTTTAAACGAGCCAAATTTGACTTTTAGCGCAGAGTATCTGTTTTTTATAGCGCTTGAAAGTGTGCTTGCTATCGTGCTTTTTAGGGACAAAGTGCTATGAGGATGCGTATCGTTTTTGGCGTGATTGCTCTTTTTTGGATCATGCTTTTGGGGCGTATTTACCATCTAAGTGTCAATTCAAATACCTACTACAACGAGATCGCCGAGCAAAATGCGATAAAAACTATCTACATCCCGCCAGTTAGAGGCATCATCTTTGATGCGCACGATAAACCTATGGCGGTCAATCGCCTTGGCTTTTCTATCTACGTAAGACCGCACCTTAGCGCAAACAAAAATGTAAAAATTTTAGACGATGAGCTAGCCTATGTCGGATCGCTATTTGGCGATCTAAACGTTACAAAGCTTAAAAATGAATATATTAAAAACGACTCAGCCTATAATCAAGACTTTATAAACGTGGTTGAATTTGTTGATTATGATAAATTTTTACCATTTTTTGCGCCACTTTCTCTGCGTGAAAATTTAGAGATAAGACCAGCTTCAAAGCGCCACTATCCATACAATGATCTAGCTTCTCACATCATCGGCTACGTCGGCAGGGCAAATCAAAAGGATATGGAAAATGACCCTTTGACAAAGCTTACAAACTACATCGGCAGAAGCGGTGTTGAGCGCTTTTATAACCCGATCTTGCAAGGAATTCAAGGTTTTAAAAAGATCAAGGTAAATGCACTAAATGAGGAGATCGAGCAGGTGAGCTATCAAGCGCCACAAAGCCAAAACATAAAGCTTGCCGTCGATCTTGAGCTGCAGCAGTTCGTCGCTGACGTCTTTGGCAAAGATGCAGGAAGCGTCATAGTTATGAGCCTAAAAGATGGCGCTATAATCGCAGCAGGAAGCTTTCCAGAGTATGATCTAAACCCATTTGTGCTTGGAATTTCTCAGGCTGAGTGGGAGGAGCTTGTAAAAAATGTCGATCATCCATTTACAAATAAGCTGATAAACGGCCTTTATCCGCCAGGATCTGTCGTAAAAATGGGTATGGCGCTTGCCTTTTTGGATAATGGCATGAGCAAATATGATAGCTTTTTTTGTAGTGGCTCGTATGAGCTTGGAGGGCGTAAATTTCGCTGTTGGAACTCGCATGGACATGGCAGTGTCAATATGAATGTAGCCATTAGAGAGAGCTGTGATGACTACTTTTACAAAGGTAGCCAAAAGATAGGCATAGATGCCATTGTACCGATACTTGAGCGTATGGGCTTTGGTAGAAAAACAGAGGTTGATTTGCCAAATGAATTTGTGGGGACTTTGCCAAGCAGGGAGTGGAAGATGAGGAAGTATGGCAAGGCGTGGTTTCAAGGCGAGACGCTCATCACTTCTATCGGACAGGGAAATTTTCTAGTTACGCCTATGCAGGTGGCTAAATACACAGCAGGCCTTGCGACTGGGCTAAATGTGACGCCACATTTTTTAAAGAGCATAGATGGTAAGGATGTTGATTTTACGCCAACAGATGATGCTTTTACGCCGTTTGAGAAGTCGCAGCTACCTGCCATTAGACATGCGATGTATGAGGTGGCAAATCACCCAAGAGGCACGGCAAATAGGCACTTTGTCGGAAGTCTTGTAAAGGTTGCGGCAAAGACTGGAACGGCTCAGGTCGTTGGCATCTCACAAACTGAAAAGAAGCGTATGAAAGAAGAGGATATGGCGTATCTGCAAAGGTCTCACGCATGGATGACCACATATGCGCCTTATGAGGATCCGCAATATGTCATCACGATGGTTGTCGAGCACGGTGGTCACGGTGGTAGCGCTGCTGGACCAAAAATCTCTCAAATTTATAACAAGCTAGTTGAAATGGGATATATAAAACTAGATAAAGTTCAGGCAGAGAAAGATAAAAAATAATAAATTCTATCTCTAAAAATTGCTAAATTTGTCTGTGTGTTTGTTTGTTTGCTCACAAAACCTGCCACTTTGTAAAATAGTTCTTGAAAGATAAAAATTATAATTAATGATTAGCTGCCTTATGAGTGGCATGTATTCGTAATTTTGGCATCAACCAAAATAAACATTTAAATTTGTAATGAAGTGATTAAAACAGTTATTGAAATTTTAGCCCAAAATAGGGCTAAAATTTATGGATTATAGACCTTCAAAAGGATTTGAAGCTACGTCTTTGCGATCAACTATGTAAGGTATGATAGCTGCGTGGCGAGCTCTCTTGATCGCTTTTTCTACCATCTCTTGGTATCTTTTTGATGTGCCAGTTAGGCGTCTTGGCATGATTTTAAATCTCTCTGACAAGCAGTACTTCAAAAGTGAAGTGTCTTTGTAGTCTATAAAATCAATCTTTGCTTCTGTAAATTTGCAATATTTGCGTGAATATTTTCTTTTTTCTGCCATTTTTTATCCTTTAAAATTAAAACGGTATTTCTTCATTGTTGAAGCTATCAGCATCAACGTCTATATCAGGAACTTCTGAATAACTCTCTTGCTTTCTTTGCGGCGCAGCTTGCGGTCTAGTTTCTTGCGGGCGGTTATACTGGTTGTTTTGATATCCGCCTTGTTGTCCGTAGCCACTGCTATTTTGGCTATTCATAGAGTATCCGCCTTGTTGCGTTTGGTTATTTGAGCCAAGCATTTCCATGCTTTCAACGGCGATAGAGTGTTTTGAGCGATTTTGTCCGTTATTGTCGGTCCACTGATCAAATTTAAGTCTTCCTTCGATAAGCAGCTTTGACCCCTTGTTGAGATATTGGTTTGCTATCTCTGCACTCTTGCCAAAAAATGATATATCAATAAAGCAAGTCTCATCTCTTCTTTCCCCATTTGAGGTGATTTTGCGTGTCACAGCTATACTAGAATTTCCTATGGCAACGCCGCTAGTAGTATATCTAAGCTCTATATCTCTGGTTAAATTTCCAACTAATACTACTTTATTGAACATTTTTTATCCTTGATTATTCTTCTGTAAATGTTTGCTCGTCTACTTTTTCAGCTCTTGGCTCGCGTGGTGCTCTTGGCTCGCGAGTCTCTTTTTTGATAGTTTGCTTGATACCTTTGCAAAGTCTTTCCCAAGCTGCGATTTCGCGTTTGTTTTCATATTTAACGCTTAAAAATCTTATGATATCTTCTGTGATCCTTACGTTTCTTGTAAGCTCTGCTAGAAGTGCTGGAGGAGCTTTGTAGTAGATAACAAAGTATGTTCCACGCTCATATTTTTTGATGGCATAAGCTAGTTTTCTAGTGCCCATCTCAACGACAGTAGCGATCTCACCGCCGTTTTTTGTTATGACTTCTTTTACGAAATCAACCTTAGCTTTAACTTCCTCTTCCGTCAATGTCGGCTTAAGAATAAATAAAAGCTCGTAATGTTTCATTTTTTCTCCTTATGGATATTTAGCTCACTTTGTGAGCAAGGATTTTGCATTAAGCAAGGGTGGATTTTAGCTTAAATTTACTTAATATTTGCTGTTGATATGAGATGCTGGAGGTTTAAAATAGTTGATAATACGAAAATTTCTTTATCCATTTTTGTATTTGTTTTTAGCTCTAGCTCGGCTAAATTTAGCGTTTTAAATATCTCCAAATAGGCATTTAAACTTAGCTTTAAGCTATTTGCTTTTAGTAAATTTGCGACATTTACAGGCGGCTGATAGCCGATCGCTTCGTCTAAATTTAAGCGGCCATTTATCTTGATGTAAGAGTAAATTTTAAATAACCTAAAAAATGCTTTATAAAGTGAGTTTAGAAGTAAAATTTCATTAAAATTTGGATCTTCTAAGTAGGTAAAAAAGTCGTTTTTTATATCTTTTAGAGCCATAAATTTATTGAAAAAATCATCAAAATTTATCCCGCCAAGTCCAAAAACTAGCCTTTTTACATCGTCTTGTTCGATGTGGGTGTTTAGGTTTTTTAGCTTTGTTAGCTCGCTTGCTGCAAGGTATAAATTTTCATTATGAGTAAAATAAAGCTCATAAAGTGCGTTTTTGGTTATGTTTAGGCCTATTTTTGCTGAGTTTTTGGCTAGTAAATTTATCGCTTCATCTGGAGTTGAGGGCTTGAAAAATCTCGCAAAATTTGCTCCAAAAGCCTTTTGCGTATCAAAAACTAGCTTCATATCGGCTTCATAAAGCTCAAATAAAAAGTAGTTGTCTTGGCTTTTCATGCAAAGCGAGATGAGCTCTTTTAGCTCTTTTGCCGGGATCTTTTTATCGCTTTTTACATAGAGGATATTTTTACCGCCAAAAAGCGACTGCTCACTTAGGTGAGAGCTTGCTTGCGCGTAGTTGTACTCGTCAAAATAAAGGCTTAATAAATTTGCATCTTCGCTTGTATAAAAGCTCAAAATTTCCTTGCCAAAAAGCTCGATCTGAAACTCGTCTGCACCAAAAAGCAAGAAGTAGTTGCTTAAATTTGCATTTGCTAAATTTAGCTCCAAATCTTTTCTATACATCGATCTTTCTTACCACTTTTGCAAAAATTTTAGCACTCGCGATGTCGGCCTCTGTGATTTTTACAACAAGCTTTTGAAGTAAATTTGCACTGTATCCGGTGATAAAAATCCTAGCGCCAACAAAATAATCATCAAGTTTAGCAACTAAAACATTTTGGTTTTCGCTAACGTAGCAACGCACCTCTTTGCCGATGTTTGCGGCTGCCCAGCGTGCAAATTTCCTATCCATAAAGTCGTAGGCTACCTTGTCGGCCTCTCTTTCAAGCTCGCTTAAGGTTGCGCAGGTGCTTTGGATGTTTAAAAGCAAGAAGTTGTAAAGTTTCTCATCTTTTGAAATTTTAGCCTTTAAAAGCCTATGTAAAATAAGGTCAGAGTAGCGTCTAATAGGGCTTGTAAAGTGCGTGTATCTGTCAAATCCAAGCCCAAAGTGGCCTAAATTTTCACTTGAGTATTCAGCCTTTTTTTGAGACTTGATGATGAGCTTATCTATCTCTTCTCGGTTGCCCATCTCGTCGGCTTTTGCTTGGATCTTTCTTATCAAATTTGCAAGGTCGCTCTCGTATGTAAAGTCAAGCCCCAAAAGCTGCAGATCCTCAAGTAAGGTATCTATCTTTTTAAAATCAGGCGAAGCGTGGTTTCTAAAAACGCCCTTTGTGATGAGCTTTGCGGCAGCTTTGTTTGCTAAAAGCATGCAGTCCTCGACTAGTCTATGCGAGTCAGAGTCGCTTTCAAACCTAGTTTGTGAAATTTGACCCTCTTCATCAAGGCTCATTCTAAGCTCTTTTGTCCTGAAGTCAAATGCGTGCAAAAGCCTTTTTTTGCGAAGCTTTGTGGTGAGTTTAAAAAGTGGCTTGGCCCATGAAATTTCACACTCTCTTTTGCCCTCTAAAATTTCATCGATCTCATCGTAGTTAAAGCGTCTTTTTGAAAGGATGATCGCCTCAAAAAGCTCCTCCTTTTTTACCTCGTTGTTTGCATCAAGTGAAATTTTAAAACAAAATGCAAGGCGTGGCACGTCTGGTTTTAGCGAGCAGATATTTTCACTTAGTGCTCTTGGCAACATCGGCACTGAAATGTGTGGAAAGTAGATAGAAAAGCCTCTTTTTTTAGCCTCGCTATCGATAGCGCTATAAGCAGTCACATACTCGCTCACATCAGCGATAGCGACGTAAATTTCACGCTTTTTCTCATCAAAATATATGGCATCATCAAAGTCTTTGGCATCGACTGGATCGATCGTGCAAAACTCTAAATTTCGTAGATCAACCCTGTTTGGATACATGCTAGCATCGACTTCGTCGCCAAATGCCTTTGCCTCAAGCTCGCAGGCCTCGCTAAATTTATCGTTTTTATTATAAATGGCAAGTGAGATTTTCTCGTCGCTTAGCGGGTCTTCTAAATTTCCTAAAACCTCGACTATCTCGTTGTTTAGGTTATTTATCTTTAGTAGCGTCCCAAGTGGGAGCATCTTTAGGCTTTTTTGAGTTGCCTTTAGGGTTGTGCTTAGCCCAGTTTTTAAATTTACGCCTAAAATGGCCGCTCCAAAGCGTTTTGTATAGACCACGCTTGTCTCATTTGCAAGCTTTAGGCTTATCACTATTTTAGCGCTTTGGCGTTTTTTCTTAAGTGGCAAAAGCTTTGCAAGCACGATATCGCCAAGGTGAGAGTTGTTTAAATTTTTATTTTCAACGATGATATCTTGCTTGAAGCGCTTGTCAAATGGCATGATAAAGCCAGTTGCGTTTTGGCTGATGTCTAGCTTGCCGCAGACGTAGCCGTTGTTTAGGTAAAATTTATCTTTATGAGAGCTTACGGCACCAAGGTTTAGGAGATTACGTAAGATCTCTTTGTCTTCGTTTGATATCTCTTTTTCTTTGATGCCAACTAGAAGTGATGTTAAAAATTCTTTCACAAATTGTCTTTGACTTTGCTAACAGCCATTAAAAATGTATCTCTCTCAAAGCCATATTCGTTTATAAGAAGTGTTGCGTTATTTACGCTCACATCATCAAGCTGGTTAAAGATATTAACCGCTGTTTTTACTACTTTTAACGCTTTTGCGTATTCTTTTATATGATCAGGTGCCTCTTCTGGAGTGTTTGAGTAGAGGATAGAATTTCCAAGCTCGATCTCTAAATTCCACTGCTCAAAAATTTTAGCTGTGACCTCTTCGTTTGTGATGTCTAAAATTTCAGACTCTAAAAGCGCAAGATCATAGGTAGATGAAATTTGTTTTAACTTTGTTTTAAACTCAGCGACTTGGTTATTTTCTGTGAGCTCATGAGCTAAAACGATCTTGCCAACCTCAAGCATAAATGAAGCAGGAGAGAGAATTTCTAGATTTTTAGGTTTTATCTTTGAGTACCAGTGATACATCAAAGCATTTTGCATGATTGAGATATTTAAAAAATCTTGTGCGGTAATGTCATATGGCTCTAAATTTATAGAAAAGGTCTTTTTAATGGCACTTGATAGCGCAAAACCGCGGATAGTAGCCATGCCAAAAAGCGAAATGGCTCTTGCGATAGTTGTGATCTCTTGAGAAAATCCGTAAAGTGGCGAGTTTGCTGAACGCAAGATATTTGCTGTTAGCATAGGGTCTTTTTCGACCACTTTTGTGAGGTCATTTATCGAGCTATTTTCGTCAGCATGTAGGCGCTGGATCTGTATGACAGTGTCGTCTAGTGGCGGAAGCGCTTTGATTTTTTTAAAAATTGATTCATTCATGTAAAGTGACTCTTTTGGTTAAAAATTTTGTCACATTATAGCAAAAAGCTGCAGCATAAAACTTAAAGATACTTTTTTGCTCTTTTTCAGCAACGTTTTTGTTGCTAAAATGTATAATTTTGCCAAATTTTAACAACAGGAGAAACAATGGCTATAAATGTTTATTATGATAAAGACTGCGATTTAAGCCTTATTCAGAGTAGAAAAGTAGCAATCATCGGCTTTGGCTCACAAGGTCACGCACACGCTGAAAATTTAAGAGACAATGGCGTAAGTGTCGTAATCGGTCTTGCAAAAGGTGGCAAAAGCTGGGCAAAAGCTGAGGCTAAGGGCTTTGAAGTAAAAACTGTAAGCGAAGCTACAAAAGGCGCTGATGTAGTTATGATCCTAACACCAGATGAGCTTCAAGCTGAAATTTATAAAAATGAGATCGAGCCAAATTTAAAAGATCACGCTGCTATCGCATTTGGACATGGTTTTAATGTTCATTTTGGACAGATCAAAGCTCCAGCAAACATAGACGTCATCATGATTGCTCCAAAAGCACCAGGACACACAGTTAGAAGCGAATTTGTAAGGGGTGGCGGCATACCTGATCTTATCGCTGTTGAGCAAAATGCAAGCGGAAAGGCTAAAGAGATCGCTCTAAGCTATGCTTGTGGTATAGGTGGCGGTAGAACTGGCATCATCGAGACAACATTTAAAGATGAAACTGAAACAGATTTATTTGGCGAGCAAGCTGTGCTTTGCGGTGGTCTTTGCGCACTTGTTAATGCTGGATTTGATACGCTTGTAGAGGCTGGATATGAGCCTGAGATGGCGTATTTTGAGTGCTTGCATGAGCTAAAACTGATCGTTGATCTAATGTATCAAGGTGGCATGGCTGATATGCGCTACTCTATCTCAAACACAGCTGAATACGGTGATTACGTAAGTGGCGTGAGGGTAGTTGGCGAAGAGAGCAGAAAAGCTATGAAAGAAGTTTTAAAAGAAATTCAAAATGGCAAATTTGCAAAAGACTTCATCCTAGAGAGAAAAGCAGGATATGTTAGAATGAACGCTGAGCGCGGTATAGCTGAGAGAAGCTTGCTAAATAAAACTGGCAAAAAACTTCGCGCAATGATGCCTTGGATAACTAACGGCAAACTTATAGATCAAAGCAAAAACTAAGCCTTGAGCGAAAAAAAGACTACAAAGAAGCGTCCTGCAAAAAAGAGTGCAGGTCGCTCTCATAATAAAATTTTACTTGGTATCGGCGTCATTGCTGCTATTTTGATAGTGGCACTCATCGCAGCTCTTAGCATCAAAAACAAAGATGTTGAGCAGATAAGTAAAGCAAATGAGCCAAAGAGCGAGAAGCAAATTTCAAAAAAAGCTGAGCAAAAAGTTGCTAGCAAAGATAAAAAACAAGAGTATGAAAAGAGAAAATACCCTCTAAAATTTGATGAAGATGAAAATTTAAGCAAAATTTTTACCGACCCTAAACATAAAAGCGAACTTGCCTTAAAGTCAAAAACTGAGCCAAAAGAGCAAAAAAAGATCACTCCAGAGATAAGAGCTGAAGTAAAAGTAGAAGCTAAAAAAGAAGAGCCAAAAAAAGAGCAAAACGATACTAAAAATTTACTAGTAAATTTATATAAAAATATGCAAAGCAGCGCAGATGCAAACCCTGAAGCAAAGAGTGAGGAAAAGCAAAAGGTCGAACAAGTAATTGAGCCATTTTATGCGGGCAAAAATGAAGTAAAAACAGAGACAAAAATAGAGCAAAACAAAAGCGTTGAAGCAAATTTAAGCATAAAAGAAAATTTAAAACAAAATGAAATTTTAAAACCAGAACCTACTAAAAAAGGCGAGACCGAGCCTAATCAAAAAGCCAAGAAGCAAATTTACAGCGAAAAACCACGAAAAGAGGTTGCGAAAAAAGATGGCTTTGCTGTGGTGCCATTTACTCCAAATAGCAGCGTAAAAGGGCATGCAAAGTTAGTGTTAATAATCGATGATGTGGCGACATTTGAGCATGCTAGCATGGTGAAATCAATCGGTCTAAAGATAACGCCGTCCATTTTCCCAGCGACAAAAACTCATCCAGATACGCCAAATATCGCCAGAACGTTTGAGTTTTACATGATACATCTACCGATGCAAGCAAAGCACTTTGATAGCCCAGAGATAGGCACTCTCACGGTAAATGAGAGCTTTGAAAGCATGCTTGAGAAGATAAAAAAGATACGCAAAGACTTCCCGCGTGCAAAATATACAAACAACCACACAGGATCACGATTTACGAGCGATTATGACGCGATGGATAAGGCTTATAGAGCGCTGATAGAGCAAGGCTTTATATTTGTAGATAGCAAAACTATCGCTCAAACTGCGGTGGCAAGGGCTGCAAAAAAGTATAATCAGCCTTACATTTCAAGAGATATATTTCTAGATGATGATCCATCAGCTAGTGCGGTTAGGCGTGAGCTTGTGGCTGCTGTAAATTTAGCCAAAAAAAGAGGCTACGCAATCGCTATCGGACATCCAAAGAAAAACACGATTGCGGTCATAAAAGAGAGTAAAAACAACATCTTAAAAGATGTTGAAGTGGTCTATCTAAAAGATATTTTATGAAGCTTGAAAATTTACCACAGGCGCTAAATAGGCTAAAAAACCCTCCAAAAGAGCTAAATTTCATAGGCGACATCTCGCTTCTTAGCATGCCAAAAGTCGCAGTCGTTGGCTCAAGAAAGGCAAGCGTTTATACAAAAGAGTGTGTCACAGCACTTTGCGCGGCGCTAAAAAGTGCAAATGTTTGCGTGGTAAGCGGTGGGGCTATCGGCGTAGATATCACAGCTCACAAAGCTGCCATGCCACGAACTATCGGAGTTTTTGCAAATGGACTTGACATCATCTATCCAGCGCAAAATAGGGCGTCGATAAAAGAAATTTATGAAAAAGGCTTGGCTCTAAGCGAGTATGACGAGGGCGAGCCACCGATCGCTTATAGGTTTTTAGAGCGAAACCGCATAGTTGTGGGGCTTGCGCAAGCTCTTGTAGTCGCACAAGCTGATCTAAGAAGTGGCTCGATGCAAAGCGCAAGGCTTGCAAATGAGCTTAAAATCCCTGTCTTTGTCTTGCCACAGCGAATAAACGAAAGCAATGGGACAAATGCCCTGCTAGCTAGCAAAAAGGCTGAGCTTATCGATGATTACGTTAAATTTGCTTCGCTTTTTGGCGAGGTAAAAGAGCAAGAAAAAACAAGCGATGAGATCTTGAAATTTTGCAAAAGCGGAGTGAGCCTTGATGAAGCATTATCTAAATTTGGTGAGATCATCTATGAGTACGAGCTTGATGGGCTAGTTGAAATTTCAAATTTAAGAGTGAAAAGCGTGCTATGAGAGAGAAATTTATGGCGATCGATGTTGGTTTAAAGCGCATAGGGCTTGCTTTTGGATTTGGCGAAGTCGTGACGCCCCTTGAGCCAGTTCTTAGAAAAAACAGAAACCAAGCCGCAAGAGATGTAAGCCAAAAAGTAAATGAATACGCTCCAAACACGCTAGTGGTAGGCGTGCCCATAGGTGGCAGCAGCGAAGATGAGATGAGAAGGCGTATAGAGCACTTTGTCTCACTTCTTGACGTGCAGGCTAATATCGTCTATCAAGATGAGGCCTTTAGCAGCAGCGAGGCAAGTGAAATTTACACCGATACAAAGCGAGATGGCAGGCTTGATAGCATCTCGGCCACTATCATCTTAAAGAGATACCTAAAAATTTTATAAATTTCTAGCCACTATCCCCAAAGTCTCGTGCAAGCTATCGCTAGTAAATGGCTGTCTAAGCGTGGTCATCTTCTCACTTTTGATGCTTTTAGCTTCATCTTTGCTGATGATGACGATGTAGAAATTCTTAAGCTTTTGATAAGTTAGCATCTCATCAAGCCTTATTTCATCGCTTAAGTACTCTTTTTGCACAAAGATGATGTCTGGCTTAAAAATGGCATCTTTTATGTGTAAATTTAAACTCTCAAAGCTCCTTTGTTTGCTAAGCTTCAGCCCTGTAAAGCTTAGCTCATGACTTAGCGTTAAAAATAAATTTTCATCATCGCAAGCTATTATCGCATTTTTGCCTAGAAGGCTAGCTATCTCTACGCTTTGCCTTTTAAATGTCCCACTTTTTGGCAGTGGCACGCTTATGCTTATATTAAAGCCATCATCTACTTTGCTCATCTTAGCGTTTAGCTCTTTTAGCAGTTCGCCAGCTTCTTTTACTAGCCTCTCATTTGGCTTTTGTGGGCATGAAGTGCATCTTATATGTATCTCAAAATGCACTAAACTTAGGCTATAGCTTACTAGAGTAAAGGAGATCAGCAGTTTTGAGTTGCTAACGCTATTTAGGTAAAATTTGCTTAAATTTTTGATCGCGCCTATTAGCTTGTGTGCTTCAAAGCTTAGATAGCGTGGGTAGTTTGGGTTGTAGTTAAAGACGATGGCGTTATTTCCAGTGGTTGCGTCCTTAAAAAGTGCTTCTAAAAAAAGCTCCATTTGTGCGATAAAATCGACGTTTTTCATATCACAAGCATCCCGTCGCCATATGAGTAAAATCTATACTTCTCACTAACTGCCGTTTCGTAAATTCTCATCGTCTCTTCAAGCCCTATAAAGCTAGTAACTAGCATGATGAGAGTTGATTTTGGTAGATGAAAATTTGTTAAAAGGTAGTTTTGTCTGATAGGTCTATTATTTAGATTTAAAAATAGCTTGCAAAAGCCACTTCTTTGCTTGCTTCTAGCAAATTCTTCAACGCACCTAGTAACCGTCGTGCCAACGCCAAGGATGGGCTTGTTTGAGTTTATGATCTCTTGAGCCTTGCTACTTAGCTCGTAAAATTCAGAGTGCATTTTGTGGTCATTTATGTTTTGGCACTCCACACCCTTAAACGTCCCAGCGCCCACGTGAAGCGTGATGTAGGCGACCTCGTGCTTTGCCTTTATCTGCTCTAGCATCTGCTCGCTAAAGTGCAGACTAGCTGTCGGAGCTGCCACTGCGCCACTATTTTTGGCAAATATACTTTGATACCAGCTCTCATCGTCCTTTGTATCAGCCCTTTTGATATATGGCGGAAGTGGGACGTGGCCGATCTTTTCAAGCTCGCTAAAAAGTAGTGCCGTATCTAAAATAACGCCATTTTTGGTGAAATTTACCACCCTTGAGCCATCATCATTTAGCTCAAGCACATTTACCTTTATATCATCAGCGAAATTTAAAACGCTGCCGACACTTACTCTGCCCCTTATATAGACGCTAAATTTATTATCACCAAGTGGTTGATTTAGCATAACTTCGCAGGCTCCACCACTCTCTTTATGCCCTAAAATGCGAGCCTTAACTACCTTTGTATTGTTAAAAATGACTGCCGCGTCATCTGGGATGAGGCTGGCTAGATCTTTAAATTTATAGTGTTTTATCTCTTTTGTCTTTTTAAAATAGACAAGCAGTCTTGCCTCTTCTTTGGGTAAAACTGGCTCTTTTGCGATGAGCTCACTAGGCAGAAAATAATCATAACTTGAGATGTCGTTTATATCACTCATCGTCGCTATCGGCGTCAATTTGCTCTTTGACGTCCTCTTTTTTCTCATCTTCTTCATCATCGCTTTTGCTAGCTCTTTTGGCGACGATTATTGAAATTCCATAAAGTCCGATGAGCGGCAGTGCCATTAAAATTTGACTTACAACATCTGGTGGTGTGACGATGGCTGCAAAGATAAAGATGACGACTACTGCGTATCTGAAGTACTCTTTTAGCATCTTATCATCAACAAGGCCTATCTTTGCTAAGAAAAATGTAATAACTGGTAGTTCAAATGAAATTCCAAAGCCAATCAGCAGTTTCGTGAAAAAGCCCACGTATTCGCCTATGCTTGGTAGCGCCGTAAAGAGCTGACCGCCAAAATTTACTAAAAATGTAAAGCCAAGTGGGATGACTACGTAGTAACAAAACGCCGCCCCACACGCAAACATAAATGAAGCAGAGAGCACAAATGGGATCACATATTTTTTTTCATTATCATAAAGTCCAGGTGCGACAAATAGCCAAAACTGCCAAAAAATGATAGGTAAAGCAAGCACTAGACCAGCAAAAAAAGCGACCTTCATCGCAGTAAAAAATGGCTCTTGGATCTGTGTAAAGATGATACTTGAGCCAGCTGGCAAGACCTGCTTTAACGGCTCGCTCATCCATGCGAGAAGTGGATTCCAAAATGTAAAACAGATGCCAAAACAGACAAAAACGCTTACTATGCTTATAAAAAGCCTCTTTCTAAGTTCGATCAAATGGGGTCTTAACTCTTCAAACATCACGCCTCTTTTTTATCGTTTAAGATCGCATCTTTAACTAAATTTGTTGGATTTTTTATATTTTCTACCGTTTTTTTGGTGTCGCTTACAACATTTTGTATGCTATCAGTGACGTCGCTCGCGCTTTTTTTGATCTCATCAAGCTCTTCAAATGTGAGCTTTTTTCGCACGTTTTGCGCACTTTGAGTTATGCTCTCTTTGTATTTTTGAGCGTCTTCTTTGAGCTCTGCTATCTTCATCTCTTGATCAAATGTTGATTTTGCGTCGTTTATACCTTTTTTAAACATCTTTAGAAATTTAGCGATCTGCACCATAGCGCTTGGCAGCTTGTCAGGGCCCAAAACTAGCACGGCGATCACGGCTATGACCAAGATCTCAGAAAAACTCATTCCAAACATTTTTGCCTCTGTTAAATTTTATTTAAGCTTTGTATTTTATCTTGACTTTGCTCAAATTTTTATAAATTTAGCCCTCGATAAAGAGTGCGATCTCGTCGCTCAGTAAGAAATTTGGGTTGTAAAATTTGCCATCTTTAAAGAACAGTTTTTCATTTTCTACAAGTAAATTTGCCCTTTTTTTCTGAGCCTCATTTAAGCGTCCAGCCTCCACGCCCACGACGCTTCGAAGCCCTAAAAATATATGCTCTCTTGTTAGCTCGCTTGGGCTTAAAATTTCTTTTTCTCTATGTGTTGGCTGCGTGATGTAGGCATCTATGCTACTTTTGGCGTAGTATCTACTGCCACCTACAAAGCCCACGCTAAAAGCACCCACACCAAGGTAGTTTTTGCCCTGCCAGTAGCCAAGATTGTGCTTGCAAATTTCTCCGAAATTTGAAATTTCATACTGATTAAAGCCAGCAAGCTCTATTTGCTCTATCATAAATTTAGCCAAAGTGTCGCTACCCTTTTTATAGCTTTTTTTGCCAGCAAATGGTGTGTTTTCTTCAAGTGTGAGCGAGTAGGCACTTAGATGCGTGATAGCAAGGCTTTTTAAATTTTCTACTTCAGCCAAAAGGCGCTTTTTGGTATCAAATTTAGTGTCATAGATGAGGTCTAAATTTATGCTTTTAAAGCCAGCTGTCACAGCGTTTTCAACTGCTTTAAAAATTTGCTCCCTGCTGTGAATGCGCCCTAGAAATTTAAGCTTATCTTCAAAAAAGCTTTGAGCGCCAAAGCTTATGCGGTTTGCACCTAAATTTTTTATATGTTTTAGCCAAGCTAAATTTGCAGAATTTGGATTTGCCTCAAAGGTGATCTCAGTTTTAGGCGTGCAAAGTGGAGCTAAAATGCTAAAAATCTCATCATAAAGCTTAGCATTTACCGCACTTGGTGTGCCGCCGCCAAAAAAAACGCTCGAAATTTCTTTTACATTTTGGCTTTTTAGCTGAAAATTTAGATCAAGGCAAAGTGCTTTAAAATAGGCGCTAACCTTGTTAAATTCGTCATCGCTTGAGCCAAAGGCGCAGTAAGGACACTTGCTCTCGCAAAATGGCACGTGGATATAAACTTGCAAATTTCTCTCTTTTTTAAATTTTGGCGATTATAAGAAATTTGGCATTTAGAGCAGTTTAAAAGTAGCTCTTATTTATCTATCTCTTAACTCTTTTTCGTTATCATCTCAAATAAATTTTTTTGGAAAAAACATGCAAAAAAAATATAGACCAAATGTAGCAGCTGTCATTTTGTCTAGCTCTTACCCTTTTAAATGCGAAATTTTAGTCGCAAAAAGGGTAGATATGGACGATATCTGGCAGTTTCCTCAAGGTGGCATAGATGAAGGTGAAAGTCCAAAGCAAGCGCTAAAAAGGGAGCTTAAAGAGGAGATCGGAACTGATAAATTTGACTTCTTAGAAGAGTATCCTGACTGGCTTAGCTATGACTTTCCAGCAAATGCATCAAAGAGATTTTATCCATTTGATGGGCAGACGCAAAAGTATTTTTTAGTTAGGCTAAAAAATGGTGCTAGCATAAATTTAAAGACCGAGCATCCAGAGTTTAGTGAGTATAAATTTGTAGATATCAACAAGGCTTTAGATGGGATAAACCACTTCAAAAAGCCTATTTATGACAAAGTTTTGAGTTATTTTAAAGAGAAAGGATATTTTTGATGTTAATCGTTCAAAAATTTGGCGGAACTAGCGTAGGCACGCTTGAGCGCATCGAAGCTGTGGCAAACAGGGTCATAGAGACTAAAAACAGCGGCGCTGACGTGGTTGTGGTAGTTTCTGCGATGAGTGGAGTTACAAATCAATTGGTTGAATATAGTGAGTATTTCTCAAAGCACCCAGACGGCGTTGCTACTGATATGCTTTTAAGCTCTGGAGAGCAAGTAACCACCGCGCTTTTGACGATTGCACTTAATGCAAAAGGCTATGCATGCGTAGGACTAACTGGCGCAATGGCTGGGATAATGACTGATGAAATTCACACAAAAGCTAGGATAGAAAAGATAGACACCACTAGGCTAAAAGCTGAGCTAAAAGCTGGCAGGATAGTTGTCGTAGCAGGCTTTCAAGGCGTAGATGACAAAGGTGATATCACGACACTTGGCAGAGGCGGAAGTGACCTTAGTGCAGTTGCATTAGCAGGGGCACTTGAAGCTGATCTGTGCGAAATTTTTACCGACGTTGATGGCGTTTATACGACTGATCCAAGGATAGAAAAAAAGGCAAAAAAACTAGAAAAGATAAGCTATGACGAGATGCTTGAGCTTGCCTCTGCTGGGGCAAAAGTGCTTCAAAATCGCTCAGTCGAGCTAGCAAAAAAACTAAATGTCAAACTAATCACAAGAAGCAGTTTTAACCACAACGAAGGTACATTAATAGCAAAGGAAGATAATATGGAAGCGGTTTTAGTAAGCGGTATAGCACTAGATAAAAATCAAGCAAGAGTAACTTTAAGAGGCGTAGTCGATAAGCCTGGCATCGCAGCTGAAATTTTCACAGCTCTAGCTCATCAAAATATAAATGTAGATATGATCATCCAAAACGTAGGACACGATGGCACGACAAATTTAGGCTTTACAGTGCCACAAAACGAGCTTGACCTGGCAAAAGAGACTATGCAAAAGCTCTCAGCTGCAAAACATGTCGAGTATGACGATGCGATCGTGAAAGTCTCAGTTATTGGCGTGGGTATGAAGAGCCACAGTGGCGTAGCATGTCTAGCATTTGAGACACTTGCAAAAGAGGGGATAAATATCCAAATGATCTCAACAAGTGAGATAAAAATTTCAATGATCGTCGATCAAAAATATGGCGAGCTCGCAGTTCGCGTACTTCACGATGCGTATAAGTTAGATAAATAATGCAAGATTTTATCCAATGGACGCTTGAGACTATAAGAAGCGAAAGATATATGAGCTGGATGGAGGAGAAGCGCGTAGAATGGACGCCTTTGCTTGCATCTAGGCTCAAATTTTTGCTTGATAGCAAGGCTTTTATAGTCATCTGCGACGATGAGCGAGAGTGGTTTGAAAACTATCTTTTAAGAAATATCAACCGCACAAAAAGTGAGCGTCCGTTTTTGCCATTTTTTAGCCTAAGATCGCTCTATCCAGCCTTTGACAGCATCGAGACAAACGAGCAAAGGCAGCTTTTAAAAGATATGCTAAGCCTTGCCTTTCCAAATGGCTATATCTTTTTTTACATCGGCAAGAGCATAGATAAGCGTGCAAATTTAGCTAAGACTGACGAAAACAGCTATATGTGGCTCTTTGACGAGCAGGCGCAAAACAGCTTCACGCTAAGCTCGAGCGATGAAAACTTAGACATCAAACTTCTAAATTTATATAAACTTTTTGACAAGAGCATAGACGCCGTGCTCTTTGCAAAGGTGATGCTCTAAATGCTTAATAAAATCGTCATAACAAGCGATTTTGAAAATTTAAAAGCCAAGCTTGAAGCCGAGTTTGGCGTAAATAACTTAAGATTTTTTATAAGCGATGATTTTTTGCTAGAAAATGCAAAAGAGGTCATCGCTGAAGCCTACATCGCCGAAAAAGATGAGAAAATTTTGGTTATCAGCGCAAAATCTTTTCGCACTGAGGCTCAAAACGCACTTTTAAAGATCATTGAAGAGCCCCCAAGAAACATTAAATTTATAATAGTAACGCAGAGTAAAAATTTGCTTCTACCAACGATCAGATCGAGGATGCTCATAGAAAATAAGCTCACTAAAAAGCCAAAAATGAGTGTGGATCTAAATTTAAAATCGCTTAGCCTAAAAGAGCTAACAAGCTTTATCGACCAAATGATCGCAGAGGAGCAGGCGCAAAAATTTGGTAAAAACGAGCTAAAAGAGCTTGTGGGCGCTATCGTGACAAAGGCGGTTGATAGCGGGTATAAATTTAGCGGCGAGGAGATGGAGTATTTTTTCTCGCTCATAAAGCTTGCCGATCTAAACGCCAAGTCTCACGCCATTTTGACGCCACTTTTGCTTACTATCTTTGAGAAAGGACGACGTTGAAATTTTATAAGATAAATAACAAAAGCGACTTTGATCAAATTTGCAAGGTCATCTCGCCAAGTCCAGCAGGTGCTAAGCTCATGCATGAAAAGAGCGAGATAAATTTTATTTTTATCGACGAGATAAAAACCCCAGCGGCAAATATCCTAAAACAAGACGCCCTAAGTGTCGGCGCCGAGCTAGTGACGCATAGTGATACGATCTTGGGGCGAGAGAGCCTAAGTAAAGCCTTGCTAATGGCGACAAACGCGCAGCTTAGGCAGTTAGCTAAAAAAGAGAAGCTACAAGACTTTGGGCTTAAAAAATTAGCCGCCTTTTTGGAGAGTAAATTTACAAAACCCACAAAGCCGCTTATAATGGGCGTTGCAAATATAAATAAAGATAGTTTTAACGAGCAAAGCCGCATAGATATGAAAAACGGCATAGCAAAAATAGAAGCCATGATAGAAGCAGGAGCCCACTACATCGACCTTGGCGGTGTTAGCTCAAGGCCAGGGAGCGAGTATTGCGGACGAGAAGAGGAATTTAGGCGCATAAAAGATATCATAGAAGAAATTTATAGGCTAAATTTACACGAAAAGGCGAAATTTAGCCTTGATAGCTTTGATGAGTATTGCTTAGAATTTGCGCTAAATCACGGCTTTAAGATGATAAATGACATCACGGCAAATGCAAATTTAGCCCCGCTTGCTGCAAGATACGATGTCCAGTTTTGTATGATGCACATGCAAGGCGATCCTGCCACCATGCAGATCGCGCCAAAGTATAACGACCTTATTGGCGAAATAACAGATTTTTTTGAGCAAAAGATAGCCCTTGCAAGGGAGCTTGGTGCTAAAAAGATAGTGCTTGATGTGGGCATTGGCTTTGGTAAGACGGCTGAGCAAAATTTGCTGCTTATTAAGCATTTGGAGCATTTTTTGAAATTTGACTGCCCGCTACTTGTTGGTGCTAGCCGCAAATCAGTGATAAATCACTACTATAAAAGCGAGGTCAAAGATCGCTTGCCAGGTTCGCTTTATCTGCATTTAAAGGCCTTTGAAAACGGCGCTCAGATCATTAGAACGCACGATGTGGCCGAGCACAAGCAGCTTTTTGATATGCACGAGGCGATGAGCCAAGCCACGCTTTGGTAGGGCGCTTGGCTAAAAAAGAGGCTAGATGAGAAATTTACTTCCGCCACCTTGGATCAAATTTCCAAGCATTGATCCATTTTCAATCGGCTGGAGGATGGGTGCTGGTGAGGACTATAAGTTTAAATTTAATGATTGGCTAAAAACGCTAAGCCAAGATGAGCGTAGCGAGTATCAGCAGCTCTTTGCTGAGCCTGCGACGTGGCGTGGATACTGGGATGAGAGGCTTGGGGGCGATGAAAGCACGCTTTTTATCAACGATGACTTTGTTACCGACCTTTGGGAGCGTGAGCCTAGATATGAGTTAAAGTGGCTTAAAAAGCGCTACAACGCTGGCAAGGCGGGTAAATTTCTATTTTTTTGGGGTCATCAAAAGGGCGCAAGCATAAGCGCAAGCTGTCTTAGTCAGTGGTATGGCTCTAGTTTTTGGCAAGATGAAACCAAATACATTTGCGCCGAGCAATATATGATGGCTAAAAAGGCTCAGTGTTTTGGCGATAAAGAGGCTTTAGAACAAATTTTATCCGCCAAAGATCCAGCGCAGATGAAGGCGCTTGGCAGGCAGGTGCGTGGCTTTGACGCTAAGGTCTGGGACGAGGTCAAATTTGGCGTCGTGCTAAAGGCAAGCTACCTTAAATTTAGCCAAAATGCCCCTTTGCGAGAGTTTTTACTTTCAACAAAGGATAAAATTTTGGTTGAGGCGAGCCCAGTTGATAAAATTTGGGGCATAGGCATGAGTGCTGATGATGAAAATGCACAAAATCCTATGAAGTGGCGAGGGCAAAATTTACTTGGCTTTGCGCTGATGAGAGCTAGGGACGAGATAGCAAAGGTCTATAAAAACGTCCATTTGTGCGATAAAAATGAGCTAAATTTGGAGCGTTTATAAAGTATGTTTAAGATAAAATGCGGTGTAAATTTGGAGCAAAAATGACAAAACAAGAGTATGAAAGAGCGGTAGATACGCTAAATGTGTGGGCAAAGGCCTACTACGACGAGGACGAGCCACTCGCAAGCGACGAGGAGTATGATGCGCTATATCATGCGGTGCTTGATTACGAGCAGGCAAATCCAAGTGAAATTTCGCTATTTTCGCCGACTAAACGAGTGGGCGGAGGCGTAAAAGAGGGCTTTAGCAAGGCAAGCCACATAAAGCGCATGTGGAGCATGGAGGATATCTTTAGCCTTGGCGAGCTTGATGCGTGGCTAAAGCGTGGCGATAAAGAGAATTTAACCTTTGTCGCTGAGCCAAAATTTGACGGAGCGAGCCTAAATTTACTCTATGAAAACGGCATTTTAGTTAGGGCAATAACCAGAGGCGACGGCGTTACAGGCGAGGATGTCACGCAAAATGCAAGAACCATTAGCTCAGTGCCAAAGAGCATTAGCTACAAAGGGCTCATAGAGATCAGGGGCGAAGTCGTCATAAGAAAAGATGACTTTGAGTTACTAAATATCGAGCGCGCAAAAGAGGGCGAGGCGCCGCTTTCAAACCCTAGAAACGCAGCTGCTGGCAGTCTTAGGCAGCTTGATAGCACAGTCACTGCTAAAAGAAAGCTACTTTTTATACCTTGGGGTGTGGGCGAGCAGAGCCTTGGGCTAAAAGATCACAGCGAGGTGATGAAATTTGTGCGAGATCTTGGCTTTGAAAGAGATGAGTTTTTTAAGGTTTTAAAAAAGGACGAACTAGAAGCCGCATATAACGAGCTCTTGGCAAATCGTGACGCAAAAAGCGTGATGATGGATGGTATGGTGATACGTGTAAATGACCTTGCACGTTGCGAGCAGCTAGGCTACACGGTCAAATTTCCAAAATTTATGGTGGCGTTTAAATTTCCTGCCATTGAGAAGGTGACTAGGCTAAGAGACGTAGCGCTTCAAGTTGGCAGAAGTGGCGTGGTGACGCCTGTTGGTGTGCTTGATGAGGTAAATATCGACGGCGCAAACGTAAAATCAGCCACTCTTCATAACTTTGACGAGATCGAACGCCTTGGTGTTATGAAAAACGACTACATCGGCATTATCCGCTCAGGAGATGTCATACCAAAGATCACAAAGGTTTTTAAAGATAGGCGAGATGGTAGCGAGCAAGCGATTAATAGGCCTAAATTTTGCCCAGTTTGTGGCTCGCACCTGCTTGATGAGGGTGTCTTTGTAAAGTGTCAAAATTTAAGCTGCAGGGCAAGAGTGGTGGGCTCGATAATCCACTACGCATCGAAAAAATGCCTAAATATAGACGGCCTTGGCGATGCGATCGTAAATTTGCTCTTTGATAAGGGGTTGATTGCTTGCATAAAAGACATTTACAGCCTTAAATTTGATGATCTAATGGCACTTGAGGGCTTTAAAGAGAAAAAGGTAAATAACCTTTTAAATGCCATTGAAGCTAGCAAGGGTGCGGAGCTTTCGCGCTTTATCACGGGTCTTGGCTGCGAGCATATCGGCGAAGTGGCGGCTAAGAAGCTAGCAAGTAGCTTTGGGCTAGGTTGGCTTGATGCTAGCTTTGAAGAGCTAACTGCACTTGAGGGCTTTGGCGTGGAGATGGCAAATAGTTTAATCGACTTTGCCGAGGTAAATAGGGATGAAATTTTAGCTCTTAGCCAGATCGTGCAGCCAAGCGTGACGCAAGTGCGAAGCATCTCAAACGCGCTAAGTGGCAAAACGGTGGTGATAACTGGCACGCTAAGTCGCCCACGAGATGAGATAAAGGCGGAGCTTGAGAGTTTTGGCGCAAAGGTTTCTGGCTCAGTTTCTAAAAAAACGGACTTCGTCTTAGCTGGCGAGGAGGCAGGTAGCAAGCTAGAAAAAGCAAACGAGCTAGGCGTGCGAGTGATCGATGAGAGCGAATATGAGAGGCTAAAACTTGAGGTTTGATAACTACGTCGCAAGCGTTTTAAACATAAGTAGAAACAAGGCGAGCGAACTGATAAAATCTGGCAAGGTGCTAGCAGACGGGCAGATTTGCACCAAGGTTTCAAGCGAGGTTAGCGAGGCTAAAATTTCGTTGCTTGATGAAATTTACGTTGGGCGAGGGGCGCTTAAGCTAAAGAGCTTTTTGGAGGCGATGAAATTTGATCTAGCTGGCAAAAACGCACTTGATATCGGCAGCTCAACTGGCGGCTTTATGCAAATTTTACTTGAGCGTGGCGTAAAGAGCGTCACAGGCGTCGATGTAGGCACTGATCAGCTAGATGCTAGCCTAAGGTGCGATGAGCGAGTGAAAATTTATGAAAAAACTGACGTCAGGGAGTTTGCAAAAGAGAATTTAAACAAATTTGATCTCATAACCTGCGACGTGAGCTTTATCTCTTTGGCTGAAATTTTACCAGCCATTTGCGAGCTAGCAAGCAGGGATTCGCTCATCATCACGCTTTTTAAGCCGCAGTTTGAAGTGGGCGTTGGCGTAAAACGCAACAAAAAAGGCGTTGTCACCGACGCTAAGGCTGTAAATTTAGCTATGAAGCGCTTTGAAGTGCTAGCGAGTAGTTTGAAATTTGAACTGATAGCTTGCAAAGAGTGTGAGGTCAAGGGAAAGGAAGGAAATGCCGAATTTTTCTACGCTTTTAACAAAAGATAACATCACTGCCGTTGCGATAGGGCACTTTGACGGCGTGCATAGGGGGCACAAGCAGCTATTAAAGCAGCTTGGAGAGTACGGCGGACTTGTTGTGATCGATAAAAACAAGGCCAACATCACGCCAAAGCTAAAGCGAGCTGAGTACTCAAACTATCCTTGTTTTTTGTATGATTTTGAGAGCATAAAAGGGCTTAGCGGCGAGGAATTTATCGCACTTTTAAAGCATGATTTTAAAAATTTAAAAAAGATCGTTGTTGGGTTTGATTTTAGATTTGGCAGAAATAGAGCGTGGGACAAGCACGATTTGAAAAGAATTTTTGATGGCGAGGTGGTCGTCGTTGATGAGGTTTGTTATGACGGCATGGGCGTGCATAGCTCCTCCATCAGAGAGTTGATACGTCAAGGCAACATCGACGAGGCAAACAGGCTAATAGGCAGGGAGTACTCGATCGAGGGCAACGTGATAAAAGGGCAGGGCATCGGCGCAAAAGAGCTTGTTGCGACGCTAAATTTAGATATAAAAAGCTATCTTTTACCGCGCGAGGGCGTCTATGCGACAAGAACTAGGATGGGCTCATACACCTATGGCTCGGTCACTTTTATAGGTAACAGACTTAGCACGGATGGAAATTTTAGCGTCGAGACGCACATCTTAGACGAGGTCGCGCCAAAAGTGACGAAGCACGTTGCCGTTTGCTTCATAAAACGCCTAAGAGATAATAAAAAATTTAATTCTCTAAGCGAGCTAAAAGAGCAGATAAAGCGCGATATAAACGAGGCTAGGCAGTGCGTGGGTGTGTGTGATCTCTTTTTTGGAGAGACGATGAGATACTTTGACGGATATGGAGCTGGTATATGAGAGATGAAATTTTTAAAGAGCCTATAAACAAGCAGTTTGAATTTGATGACTTTGTGGCGAGTGTTTTTGATGATATGATCTCGCGCTCAGTGCCATTTTATGATGTGAGCTCAAATTTAAATGCAAAACTGCTAGCTAAAATTTTGCCAAAAGAGGCAAGTGTGTGCGACCTTGGCTGCTCTACGGCAAATAGCTTGCTTTTGCTAAATAACCTTAGAAATGACCTTGTGCTAAGTGGCGTTGATAACTCTGAGGCGATGCTTGCAAATGCAAAAAACAAGGCAAAAGCTTATGGGGCTGATATAGAGTTTATCTTAGATGACATTTTAGAGTGCGAGCTAGAGGGCTTTGACGCGGTTTTAGCAAACTACACTTTGCAGTTTATCAGACCGCCAAAAAGAGCAAATTTGGTGCAAAAAATTTATAACGGGCTAAATGAAAGTGGAGTTTTTTTGTTTAGTGAAAAGATCATCTTTGAAGATAAAAAGCTTACTAAAAGCGTCATAGAAATTTACGAGGACTACAAGCAGGCGCAAGGCTACTCACGCTACGAGATTGCCCAAAAAAGGGAGGCGCTTGAAAATGTGCTGGTGCCATATACTGAAGAAGAAAATAGAAACTTAGCCCTAAATGCTGGCTTTAAACGTGTCGAGAGCACATTTAAATGGGGAAATTTTATGAGCTTCATTGCATTTAAATAAAATTTGACGCTTTGGCAAAGTGCGAAATTTATGCATAAATTTGCAATTAATGAAATTTTGAAATTTCAAGCTTATAGGTAGAATTTTTGAAAAAATTTTGTAAATAGCCAGAGCAAAAAGCCCCAAGTCAAAAGAATATACAAAAATTTACTAGATCAAGCGATGATGTTTTCTAAATGCTTAAGATAAAATTTAAAACAAAGCTGGCTGTGAGTGCGGCTTTAAATTTATAATGAAAAAATTTGTAGATATTTTAAAGTGGGTTAAATTTGCGTGCAAGGTCTTAGTTTGCAGGTAGTTTTTTAAAATATTTTAAATAAAAAGCTAAAAATTTAAGATGTAAATTTTAGATATTTAGCGGGGGCCTACCCCGCTAAATTTACTCATTTATCGCTGCGTTTCCGTGGTGGTGGAAGTCATCGTAGATGATCTTTGAAGTTTGGAATTTCTCGCGTTTTAGCTCGCGAACTCGTAAAAATTCCTCTTCGTCGATCTTTTTGATCTGGATAGCTGCTTTAAATGTCGGAGTCTTGCTGATGTAGTCCCAACCGCTGCTTGTTAGCTCGTTGCAAGAGCTCTCCCAGTAGTGGAAAGTCATCTGTATGATGCCATCAGGCACGATGTCAGTCACTTCAGCTTTTACGACGATGTAGCCGTATCTACTCCAAGCTTTGATAAAGTCGCCTTGTTTTAGCCCATATCTTTCTGCAAGCGCTGGACTCATCTCAGCGATAGGTCCGATGCTATCTCCACCCTCTTCGATAGCACGTGAGCGTCTTGTCATGGTACCAACTGTGTATTGATAAACTTTTCTAGTAGTTAAAAGCTGTATCGGATACTCAGCGTCAGTCTTCTCATCGACTGAGCCAGCCATGATAGGATATTCAGGCGACATATTCATCTTTTTAGCAAACTCAAGTTTTGCGCTCTCGATCTCATCAGCCTTATCGACAAATAGACAAGGCACGAAGCGACCTTTGCCATCAGGTGTAAAGAATTTCTTATCAAGATACAAGCTTTGACCACCCATATCATCTTCAGTTGGGCATGGCCAGTGAAGTCCGTGATATTTTTTAAGTCTATAATAGCTCATACCGCCGTAGCGTCTAGGGTCACATTTTCTAACTTCTTCCCAAATTTCTTCAGGTGAGTTGAAGTTAAAGCCCTCTGTTGCGCCCAAACGACGTGCGATCTCGCAAACGATCCACCAGTCTTGTCTAGCATCGCCTGGAGGTGTGATGACTGCTTCGTTGTGCTGTACACGGCGCTCTGCGTTTGTATAAAGACCCTCTTTCTCACTGCTTGCAACGCCAGGGAGAACGACGTCAGCTTTTAGTGAAGTCTCAGTCAAGAATAGATCCTGAACCACGTAGAAATCGACATTTGCAATGCCTTTTAAGAAGTGGTTTGTGTTTGGCTCAGAGATTACTGGGTTTTCGCCAATAGTCCAGAAGAAATGCACTCTGCCATCAAGGATCGCATCAGGCACTTCTGTCTTGTGGATGCCTATCTTTGAGTTTAAAAATCCAGGCTCTAGGTGCCAAATTTTCTCAAACCAAGCTCTTTGCTCTGGGTCAGTTACTGAGCCAAGATTTGGGAAGATATTTGGTAGTACGCCCATGTCGCAGCAACCTTGAACGTTCTCTTGACCTCTAAGTGGCAAGTCGCCTGTGCCAAGCTCGCAGATGTTGCCAGTTATCAAGAATAAATTTGATACGTCGCAAACTCCGCCAACGCCGTGGTTGAAGTGAGTTACGCCCATACCGTGAGTGATGACGGCTGGTTTTGTGGTAGCGTACATTCTAGCAGCTGCTCTTATGTCCTCTGGATTTAGCCTTGTGTATTTAGCTACAACCTCTGGTGCATAGTCTTTTACAGCTTCTTTGACATACTCGATGCCTATTGTGTGATCTCTTACAAATTCCTCATTTACAAGGCCTTCTTCGATGATAGTGTAAAGAAGTGCGTTGATAACTGGGATGTTGTGCTCAGGCTCTAGTTGTAAGTGGATGTCTGCTCTACTTGCAAACTCAGTCTTGATAGGATCGATTACGATCAGTTTTGCACCACGGTTTAGCGCTCTTTGGATGTGCATAGCTGCTATTGGGTGGCCATTTTCTGGGTTTGAGCCTATCATTAATATACAGTTACTATAGGTACCAATCTCTGTAAAGCTATTTGTGGCAGCTCCGTTTCCGATTGTTTTAGCAAGTCCTGCTACTGTCGGAGCGTGTCAAATTCTAGCGCAGTGGTCGACGTTATTTGTACCAATTACAGCGCGCATTAGCTTTTGAGCGACATAGTTGTCCTCAAGTGTACAGCGTGCTGAGAAGTTTCCTGCTAGTGAGTCAGGACCGTATTTCTCTTTTGCCTCTTTCATCTTTTCTACGACAAGGTCAAGTGCCTCGTCCCAGCTAGCTTCTTCAAACTCACCATCTTTTGAAAAGACTCCATTTTTCTTTCTAATAAGCGGTTTTGTAAGTCTGTCTGGACTTGCAACGTAGTCCCAGCCATAAAAGCCTTTTAAACATAAATTTCCTTGGTTAACGGGGTTGTCCTCGACGCCAGTTGCGGCACGAACGACGTTGTTTTCCACGTGCAAGGTTACTTGACAACCTGTCCCACAATAAGGACAGATGACTTTGCCTTCTTTCATCATTTTCTCCTTATAACTATGCATTTCCTGCATATTTATTTTGGGTAATATTACTAGTGCAAAACTTAATCTTTTATGAAAAATTCTTTATTTAAAAAATAAATTTTAATTTTAAGTTATATTTTATATAAAAATTAAAAAGCCGAATATATAGGAATTTAGAAAATATGCTAAATTTGCATGAATTTCTAAAATTTATCAAATAAGAAATAAATTGTGTAAATTTGATACAGAAGCTGAAAGATGAAAAATCAAATTAAAATTTAGTTTGAAGTAAGCTGTTTAAACTATAAAAATAAAGAAAAAACTTAAGATAAAAAGTGAAATTTAAAAGGAGAGCCAGTTGCTCTCCGCTGTATTATTTATCTCTTAAGCCAAGCTCAGAGATTAGTTTTGAATATGTAGCGTAGTCTTTGTTTTTAAGATACTTTAAAAGTCTTTTTCTTTGACCAACTAGTTTCAAAAGACCTAAACGTGATGAAAAGTCTTTTTTGAAAATTTTAAGGTGTTCTGTAAGTTCAGTTATTCTAGCTGTTAAAAGAGCTATTTGAACTTCTGGAGAGCCTGTATCTCCCTCTTTTCTAGCGAATTTCGCAACTATTTGAGCTTTTTTAGCCGAATCCAAAGCCATGATGACCTCCTGATTGGTGAATTTTGGAAGAGCGATTATAGCATTTAAAACATAAAATTAGATAAAACGGCGCTTTTTAAAAATTAATGAAAAATGCAGTAAAAATTTTATAAAATTATGGCTATTTAAAGAATTTAAGGAAGATAAATGCTTTTTACAAAGGCAAGCGAATACGCTCTACTTTCGCTTATTTTGATATCTCAAAAATCATCGCCAGTTGATGTCGATACGATCTCAAATGAGCTTAAAATTTCAAAAAGCTTTTTGGCAAAAATTTTACAAAATTTAGCAAAAGATGGAGTTTTAAAGTCATTTAAAGGAGCAAATGGCGGTTTTGCATTAAACGGCGAACCTGAAAATTTAAGTATAAAAAAGATAATCGAATGCGCCGAAAAGCGCGAACTAAGCGTCTTTGAGTGCTCATCTTCAGCCCTTGGCTGCCCGTCAAATAAAGCTTCAAGCTGTCAAATTTGGTCGATGTTTAGTGGCCTTCAAGGCAAGATCGACGAGATGCTTGATGCGATCAAACTAAGTGACATCGTTAAGAAGTAAAGTTGGCAAAGCAAAAAAATAATATCTTGACTCTTGTCGCACCATTTCTTGCGCCAATTGTCAAATTTAAAAGTCTTAGCATCGTTGGCATCATCGTTGCCATCCTTGCTATCATCATCGTGCCGCTTCCAAGCGCGGTGCTTGACTTTTTCTTGGCACTTTCGATCTCGATTTCGGTGCTTATCATTTTGATCTCGATCTACGTACCAAAGCCGACTGACCTTAGCACGTTTCCGACGCTCATTCTCATCATCACGCTTTTTCGCCTCTCGCTAAACATCGCAACTACGCGTATGATCCTAAGCGAAGGTCACAACGGCCCAGAAGCGGTCAGTGAGATCATCTCAAGCTTTGGAAATTTCGTCGTTGGCGGCAACTTCGTCATCGGTACCATCGTCTTTTGTATCTTGGTGCTCATAAATTTTATGGTCGTAACAAAGGGCTCAACCCGTGTGAGTGAGGTGCAAGCTCGTTTTACACTTGATGCGATGCCAGGTAAGCAAATGGCGATAGATGCTGACCTAAACGCAGGTCTAATAGATGAAAAAACAGCGCGCGAAAGACGTCAAGCCATCATCGGCGAGGCAAATTTCTACGGCGCGATGGATGGTTCGTCTAAATTTATAAAAGGTGACGCCGTCGCTGGTATCATCATTACTATCATAAACATCATCGGCGGCTTTGCTATAGGCTCATTTCAACACGGCCTTGATATGGCGACATCGGCTCAGTACTACACGATCCTAACTATCGGCGATGGTCTAGTTAGCCAGATCCCAGGACTTATCACTTCAACAGCGACCGCCATCATCATCACGCGTGCTAGCAAAGACGACGAGGACTTTGCAGAGGGCACGTTAAATCAGCTCTTGGGGGATTATAAAACCTTGCTAATAGTGGGCTTCATACTATTTATGTTTGCCCTTGTTCCAGGACTTCCGACCCTATCTCTTGGCTTTATAGCGCTGCTATTTTTGGGGCTTGGCTACATCATCAAGCAGACCAAAGATGGCGGACTAAATTTAAGCCTTGCACCAAAAGAGAAAGCAGCTTCTAAAAAAGCTGGAGCCGCTACGCCAAATGGGGCAGGGGCGGCAGCTACAAGTGGCGGGGCTGCTAAGACTCCAAAGAAGAGCGATGAAGAGATCGCAAGAGAAGAAGAGACGAAGATAAATGATATCTTAAAGCTTGAAATTTTAGAGCTTGATCTAGGATATGGGCTACTAAAGCTAGCCGATGTGGATCTAATCGAGAGAATTCGCGCTATGAGGCGAAATATCGCTTCAAGCCTTGGCTTTTTGATGCCAAAGATAAGGATCCGCGACAACCTTCAGCTCCCACCAAACGAGTACCGCTTTAAGCTAAAAGGCATCGTGATCGGTCAGGGAGAAATTTATGCGGATAAATTTCTAGCGATGGATAGTGGTTTAGTGAGCGAGGATATCGAGGGGATTCCGACAAAAGAGCCAGCCTTTGGGCTTGATGCTCTTTGGATCGATGCTAGTGTCAAAGAGGATGCCATACTTAGCGGCTATACGATAGTTGATCCTGCAAGTGTCATCTCAACGCATATGAGTGAGCTTATCAAGCAAAATGCAGCCGAGCTTCTAACTCGCCAAGAGACGCAAAATTTACTAGACAAACTAAAGATCGACTACCCAGTCGTGGTCGAGGATACGCTAAGGATCGCACCTATAAATTTGATCCAAAAGGTCTTAAAAACGCTGCTTAAAGACAATATCCCGATCAAAGACCTGCTTAGCATACTTGAAGCTATCAGTGACATCGCCGAGGTTAGTAAAAACTTAGACATGATCATCGAGCACGTGCGTGCAGCGCTTTCACGCGTCATCACCTCGCTTTATGTTGATGAAAAGGGTCAGCTAAATTTTTATATCCTAGACACCGCCGCACAGCAAAAGCTGATGGATGCGGTGCAGTATAAAGACGGCGCCTATCATCTGATGATAAACGTAGCGCAGACATCATCTATCGTGCAGGCGCTAAGGCGTGAAAAAGAGAAACGACCGATGAGTCAGCACGGAGAGATGGTGCTTTGTGTGGAGCCAAGCTTACGCAAATTTATAGCAAATATCTGCGCAAATTTCGCCATAGATATAGTGGTGCTAAGTTTTGCTGAGATCTCGGCAAATACGCCATTTGAAACGGTTGGCGTCATAGAAATAGAAAATTTATAAAGGAAAAAAATGAAAATTTATCACCTCTCGCACACCGATCTTGATGGATACGGCGCGCAATACATAACAAATTTTTACTTCAAAGATGTGAAATTTCTAAACTCAAACTATGGCAGAGAGATAGATGATAAATTTGCTCAAATTCTATCTGAGATAGATGCCTCAAACGATGATAAAAACGTCATCTTGATCACTGATCTAAATTTAACCCCAGCTCAGTGTGAGAGCTTTGAGGAGATGATAGATGGCAAAAATATAAAGCTATTTTTGCTAGATCATCACCAAAGTGGTGCTGAGTGCGCGAGTAGCTATGCTTGGTACTTTTTAGATAGCTCAAGGTGCGCTACAAAGATCACTTATGACTTTTTTGCGGGCATTTTTGGCAAAAACAAAGAGCTTGAAATCTTTAGCGATGTCGTAAATGCAGTGGATATCTGGCTAAAAGATGATAAAAATTTTGAGATGGGTAAGGTCTGCTTGGGACTTGTAGCAAACGCCAAAGAGATAAATAAGGTGATGTTTGAAGCTGAAAACAACCTCTATATGGATCACATCTTAAAAGAAGCTAGCAAATTTTTTAACGAGAAAAACGACTATATCGGTCTTGACATGCAAGTGCATGCTATTAAAAAGTCATTTTTCAAAGAGAATAAAGACGATACGCTAAGCAATCTAATCTCAAACTATGTCGTCAAAAAACTTAGTGAAAATAAAGAGAAATTTAGCATCACTTATAAAGATCATAAAGGTATTTTGACCTACAATGTCGGCAATGTTTCGGTCATCGGCAACGACTTTTTAGTGGCAAATCCTGAATTTGACTTCTTTATCGATGTGACAAATAAAAAAACGCTAAGCTTTCGCGCAAATGGCAAACTAGACGTTAGTGCCATGGCAAAACACCTAGTTGGCGGCGGCGGACACGTCAATGCAAGCGGTGGGCTCTTTGCAAATTTCAAAGATGGCTTTAGCTACGAGCCGATCAAAGCGCAGATAGTTGATCTTATAACTAAAAAAACACAGGAGGAGATATGAAAGAAGAAGATGTAAGCGTAGAGGAGCTTAGCTACGAGCTTAGTATGGTGCTCGAAGCGATGTTTTACTATGCTGGCGTGAAAAAAGATAAGCTTGAAGAGGCGGCAAATCTCTATGTAGAGTGCATCGATGATGCGCTAGAAAACTCTGATGCTAGCGGTAGCGACGAGGTCATAGAGATAGTTGAATATATGAAAAAACACCATCCAAAGTTATTTAAATAAGGAGAAAATATGAAGAAAATTTTAGTTTTAGCGGCGGCAGTTTTTGCGTTAAATGCTATGGCAAATGAAAATTTAGACAAGGCAAACGAGCTTTATGCGAAGAAAAATTTCAACGAGGCCTACCTTGCTTTTAATAAAGCTTGCGGCGAGGGCGAGAAAAAAGCTTGCACGATGAATGCGATCATGCTATTTAACGGCGATGGCGTGGCAAAAGATAGAGCTCAGGCTGAGAAAATTTTTACAAAAATGTGTGACGAAAACGAGGGTATGGCCTGCGAAAAACTAGGCGAAATGACAGCTTATGGCCTTATAAAAGGCAAAGATGATAATGAAGCAAAAAGCGAAGAGAAGGCAAAAGCTTTGTTTAAAAAAGCTTGTGACAATGGCTACAAACCGGCTTGTGACTTTGTAACAAAATAGATCAAAAAGGGCTTAAAATGGGCTACAAACATAAAGATTTGATAGGAACTAGAGAGCTTAGCAAGGAAGAAATTTTATATTTTCTAGAGGCGGCAAAAGAGTTTAAGGAGCTAAATTTAAGCCAAGTGAAAAAAAATGACTACCTTCGTGGAAAGACCACGATCAACGCATTTTATGAAAACTCGACGAGAACTAGAACATCCTTTGAGATCGCAGCAAAGAGGCTTGGGGCTGATACGATAAATTTTAGCTCATCAAGCTCGAGCGTGACAAAGGGCGAGAGCCTAAATGATACGATGAATAACATGGCTGTTATGAGAACTGATATCATCGTGCTTCGCCACCCAAGCTCTGGAGCGGCGAAATTTGCAGCTGATAGGACAGAAGCTAGCGTCGTAAATGCAGGGGATGGCACAAATGAGCACCCAAGCCAAGCTTTGCTTGATCTCTTTACACTAAGAGAGCATGGCAAAATTTTAGATAAAAACCTAAACGTTGCAATCATTGGCGACATCGCCAGAAGCCGCGTGGCAAGGTCTGACATCTGGGCGATGAAGAAATTTGGCATAAATTTAAAACTCTTTGCGCCAAGGATGATGATGCCAAAGGACGCTGAGGTCTTTGAGTCTCAAATTTGCAAAAATATGGAGGAGGCTTGCGAGGGCAGCGACGTCATCATCATGCTTCGCATCCAGCTAGAGCGTGGCGGTGCAGATGTGGCATTTCCAAGCTCTAGAGAGTACTCAAAATTTTTTGGGCTAAATAAAAATAGGATAAAACTAGCAAAGCCTGATGCGATCGTGCTTCACCCAGGGCCGATAAATAGGGGCGTGGAGCTAAACTCAGACGTGGCAGATGGCACACACTCAGTGGTGCTTAATCAAGTTGAAAACGGCGTTGCTATAAGAATGGCGATACTAAATACGCTTGCAAAAAATAGGGGCTAACAATGAAAATAGCAATAATTAACGGCACTATCGTAAATAGCGACGAGAAATTTAAGGCAAATATCCTAATAGAAAACGGCAAAATAGCCAAAATCGGAAGTGAGAAATTTGAGGCAGAGAAGGTCATCGACGCCACGAATAAGCTCGTCATGCCAGGGCTTATCGACATGCACGTGCATTTTCGAGATCCAGGCCTTGAGTATAAAGACGACATCATCTCAGGCTCGCAGGCAGCAGTAGCTGGAGGAGTGACCACCTGCCTTTGCATGGCAAACACCAACCCAGTAAATGACAACGCCTCGATCACAAGAGCGATGATAGAAAAAGCTAGAAACTGCGGTCTTATTGATCTTTTACCAATCGCAGCCATTAGCAAAGGGCTTGGCGGCAACGAGATCGTCGAGATGGGTGACCTCATAGAGGCTGGCGCAGTTGCATTTAGCGACGATGGCTTGCCAGTGACTAGCTCAAGCGTGATGAGAGCGGCACTTGAGTACTCAAGCATGTTTGGTAGCTTTTGCATAAGCCACTCAGAGGACTGCTCGCTTTGCAGGCAGGGCGTCATGCATGAGGGCAAGGTCTCGGCGATCCTTGGGCTTCGCGGCATGGCAAGAGAGAAAGAAGAGATCGCTGTGAGCCGTGATATGCTGCTTGCAAAGCTCACCAAGGCGCACATTCACATCGCTCACGTAAGCTCGGAGTACTCGCTAAAGATCATCGAAATGGGCAAAAAAGAGGGCATAAACATCACTTGTGAGGCCACGCCACACCATTTTAGCTTTAGCGACGATGAAATTTTGAAAAATGCTTACGATACAAATTTCAAAATGTCACCGCCACTTCGTGAGATAAGCGACGTAAAAGCAGTAAGAGAGGCGCTAAAAAGCGGCCTTATAGACGTTATCGCCACCGATCATGCGCCGCACCACACAGATGAAAAGATAGTGGAATTTGACAAGGCGCCATTTGGTATCATCGGACTTCAAACCCTTGTGCCACTTACACTAAAGCTCGTAAATGAGGGCGTTATAAGCCTAGAGCGCATGGTGGAGCTAACTTCTACAAATGCAGCTAAAATGCTAAATTTAAAAGAAAAAGGTAGGCTGGCTGTTGGCATGCTAGCTGACATCGCGGTGATAGACCCTGAGATCGAGTATGTTTACGACGAGAAGATAAACCGCTCAAAATCAATAAACTCTCCACTCTTTGGCAAAAAGCTAAAAGGCGCTGCGACTACCACTATAAAAAATGGCAAGATCGTTTATGAGTTTGGAAAATAATCCAAATTTGCTCGTGCTTGTGGATAAATTTAAATCCACAAGAGCCAAAATTTGCTAGAAATTTCTAGCAAATTTTGATTTATTAAGAGTTGTATTTTTTAACGATACCGCGAACTACTTTTTCTATAAAAAGCGCAGAGGCAACTTCGCAGTGCTCTCTTGTAGAGTGAGGTGAGTAGATGTTTGGTCCAATAGAACATGCACTAAGACCCGCTTTTTTCTCTAAAAGCACTCCACATTCAAGTCCAGCATGCACAGCCGTTATCCTTGCATTTGGCTTATAAATTTTAAGCTCTTCTAAGATATCGTTTGCAAATTTATCATTAACTGGCTTCCAAGCTGGATTTCTATCTTTTGAAATGACACTAAAACCAACAGCTTTTGCAAGCTCAGAAATTTCAAATTCCATTATACATATATAGAAAATGTAAATTTAGTAACCATAGATGACGCAATAAAGAAGTGATATAAAATATGATAGTGACATCAAATTTGATGAATTTAGGCTTAGCTACTAGAACTATTATTTATAGTTGTAGCCAAGATAGAAGCTTATTTGGATAAGCGGAGCAAACCCATATATAAATAGGTAGGATGAAATTTATTTTGATAAACGCCTAAATTTATAGCCTTTATCAAAACGCATAAGTTTAAAGCCAAAATGGCTAAATTTTAACTCTCTTTTCTCTTGCTTTTTTGATCTTATTTTTAACTACATGAAATTTTGAAGCCGCAGCCGAGCATATATCTTTGTAGGTAGCTAGAATTTTTGGCTCTTTTTTAGTGCAAATGACTGCAAAAACGCTCTCAAGGTCGATTCTCTCTTTTTGTGTTAAATTTTCCATCTAATTTCCTAGTAATTTTCTCATTTTATTGATAACAAATAATATTTCATCATCGTCAAGCTCACATAGCAGTTTACAAACAGCAGCAGCAGCTTGCGGCTTTGAGTTGCCAAGTCTCCAGTCCTGATATGTCCTCATAGGCACGCCAAGATCCTCTGCCATTTTTGCTTGTGAAATTTTTTTTCCGATATTTTTTGCCTCAACTGCATTGTGAAGCAAATTAAATATATCACTTGTTTCAATCATTGGATAATTATACGTTTTATTTCATTAAATATACCTAAAATATTATATAAATAATGTAAAATAGTATATAAATATCAATAAAAGGTATTAAACATACAAAATATTATTTATAATATACGTTAAAACGTATAAAAATCTTTTAATTTTTTATGAAAATTAGAAATTTCGGGTTTTATGATGATGTTAAAATTTCTATTTTTGCTTTAAATTTTTATTTCTTTTTACGCAAAGCTTATAATATAGGCATTAGAAAACTTTAGTTATATAGACTAAAGATAAATAAATAAATTTTTTTAACTTATATACTTGACATTAATAAACTAAAGTTGTATAATCCGCTTAGCAATTAAAAAGAAAGAGTGCTAAAAGTGAGTAAAACAAATAAACGCGATTTGATACTAAATTCTATCATTGAAGCCTATTTGCAGGACAATGCGCCTATTGGCTCAAACGAGCTTGGCTCTCGCATGAGCGTGGCGATACCGGCATCTACGATACGTGTTTATTTTAAAAAGCTTTCAGATGAGGGCAAGATCACAAAGCTTCACATCAGTGGTGGCAGGATCCCAACTATCGCTGCGATGAGGAGATATTGGAGTGAAATTTTTAGTGAAAGCGACATAAATTTAGAGATAAATGATCCAAGAAGCTTAAAGATGCTCTGTGATGAGTTTGAGCTTTATTGTATGATTTTTGGCACGATCAATAAGGAGTTGCTAGAAATTTTAAATTTAAATGATAGATATCTGGTCTTAAATTTTAGTGGCGATGAGATCGTCATCAAATTTGACGCTAGGATGTATAAATTTTTAAACAACCTTATCGGAGTTAGTTTAGACAAGCTTGAGCTTATCTGTTCTCAAGTTGGCTTAAGCGAACTAAAAAACAAGATAAGAGAGCTTAAAAGGACTAAAATTTTCTTTCAAGAAAACGAAATTTTAGCCTTTGATATGTTTAAGGATAGACGCTTTAAGATGGTTTTTGACCCAAGTTTTAGCTTGCAAATGGATGAAAAACTTACATTTTCTCCTATGTTTGATGAAAACTATATGGGGCTTAAATTTAAAGCAAACTATCTTGGTAGCGAGGCGCAGATGATCTGTGCCGGCAGTGTTTATACTGATTATGTGAAATTTATAAATCTAATAAAGGAGGCCGCGTGAGCGAAGAGGTAAAAGAGCAAAATCTACCAGAGGTCGAGCCTGTGCAAGATACAGCTAGTGATAGCGTAAATTTAGATGCACTTGGCGATATCTCAAAAGTGGAGAAGCTCGAAAAAGAGCTTGGCGAGATCACTGATAAATATTACAGAGCAAATGCTGAGTTTGAAAATATCAAAAAGCGTTATGAAAAAGAGAAAGCAGACGTTGCAAGCTATGCAAATGAGAAATTTGCAAGGGACTTGCTACCAGTCGTCGATGCGCTTGAGATCGCTGCAAATTTTGACCCAGAGGATGATGAATTTGCTAAAAAGATCAAAGAGGGCATTTTGATAACGATAAATCAGTTTAAGAAATGTTTTGAAAAGCATGGCGTGAGCGAGATCGCAACTGATGTTGAGTTTGATCCAAATGTGCATAATGCCGTTTTAAGGGTCGATAGCGAGGAAAAGCAGAGCGGTCAGATCGTGCAAGCTTTACAAAAAGGCTATATGATAAATGGCAGGGTTTTGCGCCCAGCTATGGTCAGTGTGGCAAACTAAATTTAAAAAATAAATCTAATAAAGGAAAAATATGTCAAAAGTTATAGGTATAGACTTAGGTACAACAAACTCTTGCGTGAGCGTTTTTGAGCGCGGCGAGAGCAAGGTTATCCCAAACAAAGAGGGTAAAAACACAACTCCATCTGTTGTTGCTTTTACAGACAAAGGTGAAATTCTAGTAGGTGACGTTGCAAAACGTCAAGCAGTTACAAACCCTGAAAAAACGATATATTCTATCAAACGTATCATGGGTTTGATGAGCAATGAAAAAAATGCTGAAGAGGCAAAGGCTCGTTTGCCATATCACGTTGTAGATAGAAACGGCGCTTGCGCGGTTGAGATCGCTGGTAAGGTCTATACTCCGCAAGAAATTTCAGCAAAAATTCTTATCAAACTAAAAGAAGACGCTGAAGCATATCTTGGCGAGAGCGTGACAGATGCGGTTATTACTGTGCCTGCGTACTTTAACGATAGCCAAAGAAAGGCTACAAAAGAAGCTGGAACGATCGCAGGACTAAACGTACTTCGTATCATCAACGAGCCAACAGCTGCAGCACTTGCTTATGGTCTTGATAAAAAAGAAGCTGAGAAAATTTTAGTTTATGACCTAGGTGGCGGTACATTTGACGTTACAGTGCTTGAAACTGGCGATAATATCGTTGAAGTTTTGGCAACTGGTGGTAACGCATTCTTAGGTGGTGATGACTTTGATAACAAGATCATCGACTGGCTAGTAAGTGAGTTTAAAAACGAAACTGGTATCGATCTAAAAGGCGATATCATGGCACTTCAACGCTTAAAAGAAGCAGCTGAAAACGCCAAGAAAGAGCTAAGCTCAGCTCAAGAGACTGAGATAAATTTACCATTTATCACAGCTGACGCGACTGGTCCAAAACACCTTGTCAAAAAGCTAACTCGTGCTAAATTTGAAGGTATGATCGACTCACTTGTAAATGAAACTATCACTAAGATAAATGAAGTCATCAAAGATGCAGGCCTAAGCAAGAGCGACATCAAAGAGGTCGTAATGGTCGGTGGTTCAACTCGTGTGCCACTTGTTCAAGAAGAGGTTAAAAAGGCATTTGGCAAAGAGTTAAATAAGAGCGTAAACCCTGACGAAGTCGTAGCTATCGGTGCTGCTATACAAGGTGCGGTTATAAAAGGTGATGTTAAAGACGTGCTACTTCTTGACGTTACTCCGCTTAGCCTTGGTATCGAGACACTTGGCGGTGTGATGACTAAGATCATCGAAAAAGGTACAACTATACCAACCAAGAAAAGCCAAGTCTTCTCGACTGCTGAAGATAACCAAAGTGCCGTTACTATCATGGTTTTACAAGGTGAGCGTGAGTTTGCAAGGGATAATAAATCACTTGGTAACTTCAACCTCGAAGGTATCCCAGCAGCTCCAAGAGGTGTGCCTCAAATCGAAGTTGAATTTGACATCGACGCAAACGGAATTTTAACCGTTTCAGCAAAAGATAAAGCGACTGGCAAAGCCCAAAATATCACTATCTCAGGATCAAGCGGTCTTAGCGAAGATGAGATAAATAGCATGGTAAAAGATGCTGAGCTTCACAAAGAAGAGGATAAAAAACGCAAAGATGCAGTTGAAGCTAGAAACCAAGCCGATGCACTAGTTCATCAAACTGAAAAGAGCATGAGCGAGCTTGGCGAGAAAGTCCCAGCTGAAGACAGAAGCAATATCGAAGCTGCGTTAAATGATCTAAAAGAGGTCTTAAAAGATGAAAGCTCTTCAAAAGAGCAAATCGACGCAAAAGTAGAAGCTCTAAGCAAAGCTAGCCACAAACTTGCAGAAGCTATGTATAAAAAAGATGAAAACGCTGGCGCAAACGGCGGAAACAACAAAAAAGACGACGACGTTATCGACGCTGAAGTCGAGTAAAACTCCTAGAGCAGGGCGTTTGCCTTGCTCTTTTAAATTTAACTACTAAATTTAAACTACACTTATCTAAAACGATTTAAATTCTAAGTTTTTGTATAATTAAATTTAAAATATAAACCTCGCTGGTTTAAATTCTTGGCTTTCTTGCAGTAAATTAAAGTGTAAATTTCTTTTCTTTACATCATAAATTTATAGCGTCTAATGCAATTTTTGAAAGTAGAATTTGGCAGTTTAAGAGCTAAATTTTCTTAGCCAAATTTATTTAAATTTACTTTGCAAAATATCACAATGCATAACAAACTATGAGTTTTTAACGATCTTGACCCATCCGTCAAGCTCTTGCTGCTCGGCTTTTAGGGTGCTGCTTTCGCCGTGTCCTGGGTAGAGTGCGAAGTCACCCTTTAGATTTTTACATTTTTCTAAGCTTTCTAGCATCTCATCTTTATCTGAAAATGGAAAGTCCCAGCGCCCGATACTACCTTTAAATAAAAAATCCCCACTAAAGATCGCATCATCTATCTCTATCATCGAGCAACCTGGTGTGTGCCCTGGAAAATGGTGAAATTTAAAAGAAAAATCACCCACTACAAAGCTCTCATCGCCTTTGGTCAAAACATCTGGCACAAAGGTATTTTTCATATAGCCAAAAATGTCACTCTCACACATAAAAGCGTCAAATTTATTGATATAAACTGGGATTTTTAGCTCATTTTTTAGCTCGCTCACGTCGTAAATATGGTCAAAATGTCCGTGTGTGCAAAGTATCGCCTTTAAATTTTGTGCATTTTGCAAAACCCACTCCTTTGCCCCATCTCCTGGGTCTATCACTAAACTTGAGCCATCTTTTGTGACGATATAGCAATTTGTCCTAAAATCGCCAAAACTTTTATGCATTACTCTCATTTCTTACCTTAAATTTATTATTTCTTAAATTTTTGCGACTTTTACCTTAAACTTAAAGAAAAATTTTAAATTTAATTAGTATAATCTTTCTAAAAGGAAGCAAATTTAGGCAAAGGGACAATGAAGGGGTATCAAAAAATAGAAGAAACCTTAGTTTTAAGCTTAAAAGATAAAACTAAAGGTAAGAAACTACTACTTGGTGTTAGCGGCGGTATTGATTCTGCTGTGGTAGCGACACTTTGTGCAAGAGCAAAACCAGATGAAACTCACGCACTCATCATGCCAACAGCATCATCAAACAGACAAAATATGGACGACGCCTTAAATTTATGCCAAAAGCTAAATATAAAATACAAGGTTTTGCCCATTGATAGCATTTTAGATGCTTTTTATAAGACGATAGATGTAAATTTAAGCAATTTAAGAAAAGGGAATTTAGCAGCTAGAGTCAGAATGAGCTTGCTTTATGATTATTCATCTAGTATAAACGCTCTAGTCATCGGCACAAGCAACAAAAGTGAGCTTATGCTTGGATATGGCACGATATTTGGGGATTTGGCGTGTGCGATAAACCCTATCGGAGAGCTTTATAAGAGTGAAATTTTTGAATTTGCAAAACATCTTGGTGTTGATGAAAATTTTATCAAAAAGGCACCTTCGGCGGATTTGTGGGATGGACAAAGCGACGAGGGTGACATAGGTTACAGCTACGCTGTCATCGACGAAATTTTACAAAATTTAGAAAATAACAAGGAGCAAGCCATCAAAAAGTTTGGATTAAAAGCGGTCTTGGATATAGAAAATAGAGTTGTTTCAAACAGGTTTAAACGACAAATGCCGTTGATAGTGAAAATTTAAAGGATTAAAGATGAAAGAAATTCCGTTTTACAAACCAACTATCACTGAGCGTGAGAGCGAGCTTATCGAAGAGGCCCTGCATTCTGAAAATACCACCGACACAGTTGCCCAGTTCGAAGAAAAGCTAAGAGAGTACTTTGGTGCTAAATTTGTTATCACTACAAACAACATCGCAGCAGCGCATCATCTAGCACTTAGTGCGATGGATACCAAGCGTGGCGACAAGGTCATCTGCTCGGTAAATGCCTTTCCTAGCATAGCTCAGGCTGTTAGACATTTTGATGCTGAGCCAATTTTCGTTGATATCGATGAAGAGGATTTTAACATCAGTCCAGAAGCCCTTGAAAAGGTGCTAAAAGAGCAAAATCACAAAAAACTAAAGTGCGCTTTTATCTCGCATATCGCTGGACAAAGCGCGAAGCTTGATGAGATAAAGGCTATCTGCGAAAAATATGGCATCGTCGTTTTAGATGACGCAAACAGGGCCATAGGACTAACATATAATGGCAAAAAGGTTGGTTCAGACTCGTTTTTATCGTGCTTTCAGACAAACTCACGCGTGCAAAATCCTATCTCAACAGTTGGATTTTTCACGACAAATGACGAAGAGGTCTATAAAAAAGCAAAACTGCTTCGTAACTACGCCCTTGTAAATGGTATAGATAAATTTGGTAGCTTAAGCTACATCTACGACGTCGTTGATATCGGCTTGAAATATGACATAAACTCGATAAATGCGGCGTTTTCTATCGCTCAGCTTGAAAAGACAGACGAGCTTATAAAACGCAGAAAAAAGATCGCTGAAATTTACGATAAAGAGCTTAAAGAGTGTCACAACATCACAACTCCAGTCAAAAAACGCGAGCACATCTATACTCAGTACATCATCAAGATAAATAAAAATCGCGACAGCTTTGCTAGAGAGCTTTTGGAGCGTGGAATTCACACCTCGCTGCACTACATACCGATACATTTGCTAAGCTATTATAAAAATAAATATTCGCTTAAAGTAAATGACTTCCCAAATGCTCTAAAAACGTATCAACAAGTCTTGTCGCTACCTATATATCATAGTTTGAGCGACGAAGAGGTGCAATACATCTGCAACACGGTAAAAGAAATTTCTAAATCTCGTGTTTAAGAAATTTAACATCTTTTTACACTCTTGGGCGAATGACTACTTCTTTCGCCCAAATTTCTTTCAAATTTTACTAGCATTTTTACTTCTGCCACTAAGTCTTATCTACGCTCTAGTCATTATCTGCAAGAAATTTAGCACACAAAAAAAAGAGTTTGATATAAAGATAATAAGCGTTGGAAACTTAACTCTTGGAGGAAGCGGCAAAACCCCACTTTGCATAGCTATCGCTAAAAATTATGAAGGCGCTTTTATCATCCTTAGAGGCTATAAAAGAAAGAGCAAAGGCATGCAAGTTGTCGCTCGTGATGGCGAAATTTTGCTTGACGTTGCAGCAAGTGGCGACGAGGCGATGATATATGCCACAAGCCTTAAAAACGCAAATGTGATCGTTAGTGAAGATAGAAAAGTAGCCATAAACTACGCCAAAACTCACGGCGCGAAGTATATCTTGCTAGATGATGGATTTTCTAAATTTGACATAGCTAAATTTGAAATCTTAGTGCGTCCAAATCCAGAGCCAAAGTTTAAGTTTTGCCTGCCAAGCGGGGCTTATAGATATCCATTTGGCTTTTATAAATTTGGCGATTTTATCGCACGTGAAGGGCAAACTCACTTTAGAAAGAGCGAAATTT
Organism: uncultured Campylobacter sp.; assembly: GCA_963545295.1. Taxonomy (GTDB): domain Bacteria; phylum Campylobacterota; class Campylobacteria; order Campylobacterales; family Campylobacteraceae; genus Campylobacter_A. The sequence goes on from CAUUIN010000002.1 coordinate 56,033, forward strand.
TAAACAAAAGCGAAAAAATGGTGCTAGTAACCGCCATAGCAAACCCAGCCCGCCTTGAAGCATTTTTCGATGAGTGCGTAGCCCAGGTCTTTTTCCCTGATCATTATGACTTTTCAAAAGATGAACTAAGTGAAATTTTGCAAAGTTACGGTGCGACCTCGCTTTTGATGACGCAAAAGGACTATGTAAAGGCAAAGGACTTTGGGCTGAGAGTATCGCTTATAACGCTTGAAGTTACGCTAAGCGAGGAGTTTAAAAGGGTTTTGGCACAGCAAATTTAAGCCCATTTTGTTATAATGAGCCACTTTTTAAAAGGAAAATTTAGATCAAGATGAGAATTTTAATCACCTCAGTTGCAAAGAAAAAAGAGGCAAAAAAACTAAGCAAAAAGCTCGTGAAAAAGGGACTTGCAGCCTGTGTAAGTAGCTTTAGTGCAAAGAGCCTATATCTTTGGCAAGAGAAGCTTTTTGGTGAAAAAGAGCAAATTTTACTCATAAAAACGGACGTAAAATTTAAAAAAGTAGCTAAATTTATAAGAAAGCACCACAGCTACGAAACCCCAGAAATTTTGGCACTTAAGCCAAAAGAGGTTTTTAAAAAATACGAAAATTGGATAAAAAAATCAACCAAAAAAGGCAAAAAATGAGACTAACACCAACTAGAAGCGTAAAAGATGAAAAGGTAAAAAATGTAAATTTAAGCACAGCTATGCTTAGCCCAAGCTCCGCTCACGGCGGACTTTACGCGCCAAGGAAGCTACCAAAGATCACAAAGGCAAAGTGGCAAGAGCTCTCAAACTTAAGCTACGAAAAGCTCGCACTTCACATCATCTCGCTATTTAAATTTGACGTGCCAGAGGCCTTTTTCAAAAAAGCGGTTAAAAGATATGCAAGCTTTGATGATCCAAAGCACCCAGTCATTTTTAAAAAAATAGATAAAAATTTATATGTAAATGAGCTCTATCACGGCCCAACAAGGGCATTTAAGGATATGGCGCTTCAGCCTTTTGGCTCGCTGCTTAGCCAGCTAGCAAAGGAAAGGGGCGAAAAATACCTTATCATGTGCGCAACTAGCGGTGACACTGGCCCTGCGACACTTCAGACCTTTGCAAACGATGAAAATATCAAGGTTGTCTGCCTCTATCCAGATGGTGGCACGAGCGAGGTTCAAAAGCTTCAGATGCAGACCATGCAGGGTGAAAATTTAAAGGTTTTTGGCATAAAAGGTGACTTTGACGACGCTCAAAGGGCGCTAAAAACGCTACTTGCAAATGATAAATTTAAGGCCAAGCTTAAGAAAAAGCACCTTAAGCTAAGCGCGGCAAACTCGGTAAATTTTGGCAGAATTCTCTTTCAGATCATCTACCACGCCTACGCCTACGCAAATTTGCTAAAACAAAAGGCGCTTAAGGCAAACGAGAGCTTTGACATCATCGTGCCAAGTGGAAATTTCGGCAACGCTCTTGGGGCGTATTACGCTAAAAAAATGGGCGCAAAGATCGGCAAGATCAAGATCGCATCAAACGCAAACAACATCTTGACGCAGTTTTTTACAACTGGCATTTACGACCTCAGGGACAAAAAGCTCGTTAAGACGATAAGCCCAGCCATGGATATCTTAATCAGCTCAAACGTTGAGCGATTGCTATTTGATAAATTTGGCAGCGTTAGAACTAATGAACTCATGCAAAGCCTTGCTAAAAATAAATTTTATAAGCTCACAAAAGAGGAGCTTGAAGCACTAAAAGAGGACTTTGAGGCTAGCTGGTGCGACGACAAAGAGTGCGAAGGCTACATCGCAAAGCTCGCAAAGGGCGGCTACGCGATCGATCCACATACGGCTACTTGCTTTAAAATGGTGGATGCTAGCCGAGTAAGCGTCATCACATCGACTGCGCACTGGGTGAAATTTACGCCAAGTATGATTAAGGCGTGTCAGATCAAAGATACAAAAGATGAAAAAGATGCGCTGGCAAAGACTGCTAAAATCTTAAACGACAGCGTACCAAGCTCGATAAATTCGCTATTTAGCGCAAAAATTTTACACAAAAATATCATAAAAGAGGACGAGATCGAAAAGTGCGTCCTAGAATGGATCGAGCGATGATAATCATCCCAGCCCGCCTTGCCTCAACAAGGTTTAGTAATAAAATTTTAAAAGAGATAAACGGCGCGCCGATGTTTGTGGCGACGGCTCTTAGAGTAAGCGGCGTGGACGATGTGGCGGTTGCTGTGGACGAGCCAAGCGTGCAAGGTATCGCCAAGGCTCATGGCATAAGGGCTGTGCTAACTAGTAAAGATCATCAAAGTGGCACTGACAGGATAAACGAAGCGGCGCAAATTTTGGGACTAAGTGAGAGCGAGATCATCATAAACGTGCAAGCCGATGAGCCATTTATCGAGCCTGAAAATATCGCTAAATTTAGGGCTTTTTGCGAGCAAAACAAAGAGAGAGCCTTTATGTTTTCTTGCTATAAAAAGATGGACGATGAGTTTGCGGATGATAAAAATTTAGTCAAAGTGGTGACTGATTTTGAGGGCTATGCGCTTTATTTTTCAAGATCAAGGATACCATTTAACAGAAGCGAGTGCAAAAGCTACAAGGCGCACCTTGGCATCTATGGATACAGCGTAAAGAGCCTAAACGAGTTTTGCGCGCTTGCACCTTCAAGCCTTGAAAATACCGAGAAACTCGAGCAGCTGCGCGCCCTAGAAAATGGCAAAAAGATAGCGATGCTAGAGGTAGAGAGCCAAAGTATCGGCATCGATAGCGAAGAGGACTACCAAAGAGCGCTAGTTAAATTTGGCAAATGAGCTTAAATTTGCTTTGCTAGAGCGTTTTGCTATGGCAGGGCAAATTCTAAATTTTTATAAATTTGGGTAATGTTTTGGCTGATTTTTGCCTTTGATTTTTCGACCTTACTCGCTTGCATGTTATTTTAATTAAGCTCTAGACATGTTATTGGTTAAATTACTGCGAATTTCATATTTTTAAATTTATTTGAATAATTTTGTCTATTTGCCAGGATGTTCTAAAACTAAGTTAGTCGCAAATTTCATTGAGCTTTGTTTTTACATTGTGCTCTTGTCTGTGCGAGATTGGCGCAAAAATTTGATTAAATTTTTTAGTTGCGTTACTGCCTTGGTGCTAAACTAAATTTAGTTTCTATTTCTATTTGCTAACGTATTTTAAAATTTGATAAATTTAAGAAGATCGCTTGAGCAAGGTTTTTATCTTTTGGCTTGCGGTCTCGCTTGCACGTGGATTGAGCGAAATTTGATTAAATTTCGGTTATTTTACTATCCTAGAACCAAACCAAATTCACTGTGATATTCTAAATTGATAGCTTTTTGCTTTTGCAATTTTACTCACGTTACCACACGATATAAATTTGATAGCCCAAATTTACTTATTTGCTACATTTCTAGCTAGTTGCAGGGTCTAGAGAAATTAATTTAAAAACTCCAGCCAAATTTGCTTTTGTAATCTAAATTTTATCAAGCTTTGCTAGGAAATTTTTTGCATTTATAAAACCGATCGTCCTAAGCGCTTTTTGCTCCTCACCACCTTTGAAAAGTAGAAGTGCAGGCGGATCGATAAGCCCAAAATTTCTTAACATCTCATCATTTTGCGCCCCGCCACTTGTCACGTCGATGCGAATAAGCGTAAAATTTGCCAAAGCATTTTTCACACCAGCGTCTTTAAAAGTGATATGCTCTATCTCTTTGCAGCTCGCGCACCACTCAGCGTAAAAATCCACCAGCACAGGCTTGCTTGAGCTTTTTATCATCTCATTTAGCTCGTTTAAATTTCTAGCTTGTTTGAAATTTAGCTCGCTCTCGTTTTTGGCTAAATTTAGCCCAGAAAGTGGTGAAAATGCGTCTTTTGAGCCTAAAAATGCGCCGATTATCAGCATGAGAGAGTAGATAAAGACTAGCACGAAAAGTGCTTTTTTAAATTTAGCCCAGCCGCTATTTGCTGCCTCAAATGCCCCAAGATAAATGGCCGCAAAGACGCCTATGATGCCATATCCTAGTAGCTCAAAAAACGCTCCAAGCACGCGTGCAAGGATCCAAACAGCCATGATGAGCATCAAAAAGCCAAAGAGTTTTTTGACCTCGTCCATCCAGCCGCCAGGTCTTGGCAGGAGCTTGCCAGAGCTTAGCCCTATCACAAGAAGCGGCGCGCCCATGCCCAGCCCCATGACAAAGAGCATGATGCCCCCACAAATGGCGTCTCCGCTTTGCGCGATGTAAAGAAGTGCGCCTGCTAGCGGCGCTGCCACGCAAGGTGAGACGATGAGCGCTGAGGCAAAGCCCATTATGAAAACGCCGACGAGGCCTGAGCCGTTTTGCGACTTTTTGCTGATTAAGTTTTCAAATTTTGACGGCAGTTTGATGTCGTAAAAGCCAAACATACTAAAGCTTAAGATGACAAAAATAGCCGCAAAAGCGCCGAGCACGTAGATGTTTTGGAGTGCCCCTGCGATGCCAAAGCCAAGCAGGCTTGCCCCAATGCCAGCAAGTGCGTAGGCAAGGCTCATCGCAACGACATAGACTAGCGAGAGCAAAAAGCCTTTTTTGGCATTTAGGCTGCCGCCCTTTGAGACGATGATGCTAGATAAGATCGGTATCATCGGAAATACGCAAGGTGTGAGCGAGAGTAATAGGCCGTAGCCAAAAAATGTCGCAAGAGAGATGAAGAAGTTTTTGCTGCTTAGCTCATTTGCGATGCTTTGATCTTCTGAAAGCTCAGTAAATTCAGGATTCGTTTCATCTTTTTGCTCTTTTTCAAAGGCTATGATGCTAAATTTGCCAAATTTCTCAAAGATGTCATAAATTTTGTTTTGCGGACGATAACAGATGCCATTTTTAGCGCAACCTTGATAGCTTAAATTTAGCCTAGCAGTGCCGTTTTTAAGATGCTCTTTTACTAAATTTAGTGGGATAAACAGCGAAAAATCTTTTGGGTAAATTTCATATTCGCCTGTGTTCTCACTTTTTGGCATATTTAGCAAAGAATTTATCTTCTCTTCGCCAAGCTTAACCTCAAAGCTATCTTTATAAAGATAGATATTTTCGCCAAATTTAAACTTGATCTCAACACCTTGTTCATCGATGCTTGGGCTTAAAACAAATGCCTTACTAACGTCTAAAACCTCAGCAAATAGTGAGCCTGAAAACAAAATGAGAGAAAAAATAAATTTAAAAAACATGCTAATCCTTGCTAAATCAAAAGAGATGATTTTAGTCTAAATTCTTAAATTTATTCTATTTTATAGTAAAATCTTGAAAATTTTAGAAGGAGCGAAGATGTCAAAAGATAAAAAGCACCAAAAGAGCGATAAACTTGGCTACGAAGATGAGCTAAGGCTGCTTCAAATAGAACTTTTAAAATTCCAAAATTATGTCAAAGAAAAAGGTCTTAGAGTGCTTATGCTAATGGAGGGTCGCGATGCGGCTGGCAAGGGTGGCACGATAAAGCGCTTAACAGAGCATCTAAATCCGCGAGGTTGTCGTATTGTGGCGCTTACAAAGCCAAGTGACGTCGAGAAGACGCAGTGGTATTTTCAAAGATATGTGACACATCTGCCAAGTGCAGGTGAGATCGTGATCTTTGATAGGAGCTGGTACAATAGAGCTGGCGTCGAGCCTGTGATGGGATTTTGCACGCAGGCTGAGCATAAAGAATTTTTAAGAGAAGTGCCAAAATTTGAAGAGATGATCATAAACTCAGGCATAATTTTCTTTAAAATTTATCTCTCGATCACAAAAGAGGAGCAAAAAAAGCGCTTTAAAGAGCGCTTAAACGACCCGCTAAAGCAGTTTAAAATCTCTCCAGTAGATCAAAAAGCGCAAGAGCTTTGGGATCAGTACTCTATCGCTAAATACTCGATGCTACTTGCCTCTCACAACAGCGTCTCACCGTGGGTCATCGTCTCAAGCGACAATAAAAAAGAGGCTAGGCTAAATGTCTTTAAATTTATCCTAACTCATGTTGAGTACCCAAAAAAGATAGATGAGTATCTAAAATACGACAAAAGCGTCGTGAGAGATGGCAGTGAGGAGATCAAGCGCATAGAAGAGGGGCTAAATAAGGATAAGCTAAAAAGCATTGATTAAATTTAAACTTGGCTTTAAATTTTGCTTTGAAATTTAGAGCCAAGCTGCTAAACCCACCACATAAATTTAGCTAAAACGACCATTATCAGACAAAGCACAAGGGCTATGAGGTGCGAAAATTTGCCAAATGGATCTGGCTTTTTTAAGATAGTGACATTAAAAACTGATATGAAAGTGATAAGGCACATCAAAAGTAGGACTGCGATCTTTACTAGCAAAAGCTTTTGAAAATCGCTCTGCCACCAGCCATGCTCGCCTCCAAGATACTCTTTTGCCATATATGACCCACTTATCAAAAGTAGTAAAAATGCCGTGCCAAAAACCTTTGCACTGCCTTTTGTGTAGGCTTTTTTGACAGCTTCAAGAGTTTGTGGATTTACCGTTTTTTTAGCAAATGGATATATGCAAACATCAAAAAATACATAACCTACAAAAATAATGGCGCAAACCAAATGAGTAATGAGAGAGAAAAGATACATTTTTTGCCTTTTTTTGTTTGGCATTATATAAATTTTATTGGTTATATTTGCTGATTTTGATTAAGTATTGAGAAGTTAAGAAGATCCGAGCGAAAGCTCGCTCGGATAAATGTTTTTAGAAGCTATATTTTGCTTCAAATCTGATACGATTTTGTTTGTAGCTTTCGCCATCTTTTTTGTCTTTAGCAGCTGCATACCAAGAAAGGAATGTAAGTTTTTTGCTGTATTTGTAGCTAGCGTCAAGAGACCACTCGCTTCTTTTTGCTCTTAGCTTATTAAGTGCATAACTTGTGCCCTTGCCTTGAACATATCCAGCACCAAAGCCAAATTTATCTATATCATATCCAGTATTAACAAACCAGTAGTCGTTGTTACCTTTGATATTGTTATAGTATTGTGATCCACCTGACATTGCGCCGTTAAGGATTTTTGCTGGGTTGATAAGTTCACCATTTGCATCAAGTGATACAAAAGAAATTTTATTATTATCTTTGTTTTTAGCATCAAAGTCTAAATAACCAGCATTAAGTTTAGCACCAAATAGTTTTGTGCCAGCTTGAACTGCCCAGAAATTAGCATCAGCTACATCTTCGTGATCTGAATCATTGTGAACAAATTGACCTTTTAAGTTTAGGTTAATATCGTCAGTTACATTAAAACTTACACCAGCATCAGCACCGTAAAGTGTAGCTACTTCTTGAACATTTGCAATAGCCGCTTTAAATGATACCGGATCATAGCTACCAGCTGCACCTAAATAGTATATATTGCCAGGAGCGTCACTGATGCTTCCTGTAAGTGTTTTTAGTAATGGACCATCTAATTCTGTACCATCACTTTGTACTGCGTCAAATGCTGATGCAGTTAAAGTAAGACCTGGAACGTCAGTATTTATTACTTTTAGGCCTGTACCAGCTACATCTTTATCATCAAAGAATGTGCCTAGTAGTTGTTTACCAGCTGTGATAGTAGTGTTGCCTACTTTGTAGCCTAGATACATTTCGTATACGCCAAATGTTCCTGTTGTATTTGTTTTATCTGTTCCAGCAGCGTTTTTATCTCCAGAATCATCTGTTTGATCATATCTTAAATTTAATACACCAAAGAAGTTATCATCGATCGCAGCTTTAAATGCTGTTTGCATTCTAAAAGCATGACCAGCACTATTACCTTTTACAGTATTACTAGCTTTTGAATTTTTAGTACTATCATTTGTATAACGATATCTTGCAAATCCTGAAAGATCTACATTTTTTATAGCTTCTTCAAGTGGAGTTGCACTTGCAACGCTTGAAAATGCACCTAAAGCAACCAAAGCAGCTAAGCTAACTTTTGTAAGTTTCATCTAAATCTCCTTTTGATAAAAAGTTTTGAAAGGATATTATCATAGAAAATTAATTTTATAGCTTAAATTTCACTAAAATTTAGAAAAATTGTTACCGATCATTTACCAAAATAGGATAATGAGATAAGATTTGTCTTTAAAAATTAAAAAAATATGCTTTTTTAATAGTGAAATTACTCGATATTTTTAGTTTTCGTTTATATTTATAGAATTTAATGCAGAGTAGCCTATAAAGATAAGACCAAAAACAAATATTGCAACAAGAATATAGCCTAACATACAAACTCCTATTTTTTTAAATCTCTAATTTCTTTTAATATTAATTTAATTTTACTATTCGTATATTTTATAAGTGATAATAAAATTATCTCAGCCAATGCAGCCAAAACAAACAGAGGAATTGTATCTTGGAAAATTTTATAATTAGTAGCACACCATCCGCCAATAGCTATAAAAGTTGCAACAAAAATACCTAACCAAAATTTTAACAACCCCAATCTCTCTTTTGCTTCGTCTAATTTTGGCATATTATTCCTTTTTTGGTTTGATGGCTATTATATCACGTTTGCTTTATTTGTTAGCTTGTGCCTCTTCACGCTCTTTTTTTTGTCTTATGGCGGCTTCTTTTTGGATATTTTTTTGCTGAGTGACAAAGATATGCTCTTCAAGCGTGACTAGCTGAAAGACGCCCTCAAAGATCTTGATCTCTTTTACGTAGCCTATCACTTTTACTTCTCGCTTTCTGCTCTCTTCAAACCTTGCTTGTGCGTCAAATTCGACCACATCGCCAAGTTTGAGTGGTCCAAAGAAATTTATCCTAGCACCGATGCTAACGCAAAATTCTTCATTTATAGCTAAAAGTGCTGCGTAGTTTGCCCCCATAAAGACAAAACCGCTATGTATGAGCCCTTCTGCGTCACTCACCATATCAGCTGTGGTAAAAAATCTAGTTTTTGCGTGATTTTTCTCAAGTAAAAATGCCGTTCCACTAAAATTTAGCTTTGTTAAAGGTGCTGTTTTTATCTCGTTTCTTAGCGGATTCTCGTCCTCTGGGAGGATTATTTGCGATTCTTCTTTTGCTTCAAAAATATTTTCATCTGCCATATTTATCCTTAAATTTTAACTCTTACATAGGCTCTTTTTGGAGCTGGGTAGCCCTCGATGGTCTTTGTGCTGTCGCTTGGATCTAAGAAATTTCCAAGACTCTCTCCGTCTATCCACTGCGTTTTTCGCTGCTCATTTAGATCAGTCGCTCTTGTATCAAGTAGGGTAAAATCCTTAAATTTAGCCCTTTCGCACCAGTTTTGAAGCGCACTAAGCGTTGGCACAAAGTAGATATTTGGAATTTTGGAGTACCTATCTTTTGGGCTTAGTGCAAAGTCGCCATCCATATCTATATACATCGTATCTAAAAATAGCTCGCCGCCAGGATTTAGCGCGGTTTTTAGCTCTTTTAGCATTTTAATAGGATCGCTTCTGTGATATATGACACCAAGGCAAAAAATGGTGTCAAATTTAGCTTTGTATTCAGGCAAGCTCTCTACTCCAAGAAGCTCGTAAGTGATATTTGAGTGGATAAATTTATTTAAAAAAGCAAACTGCAAATATGTATGCACGCTAGGGTCAAAGCCAGTTATGCTTTTTGGGCCATAACTAAGCATCTTAAACATATAGTATCCATTGTTGCAACCCACATCAGCCACGCACTTGCCAGCTAAATTTAGGTGCGGGGCAAGGATATTAAATTTAATAAAACTTTGCCACTCGCTATCTATATATATATCATCAAGTAAAAATGGCCCTTTTCGCCAAGGCTTTAGGCTAAGGGCGAGGGCGTAAATTTCATCTTTTTTGGCTTGGTCTAAATTTTTAAATTTGACATTTACGCTATCGCTCAAGCTAAATTCGCAATCAAAATTTACTAAATTTTCTATCCTATTTAAAATTTGCTTTTGTTGCTCGTTAAATTTACTAAGATCCACGCTATTTCCAGTCGACTATGTTGTGCGGACACTCTTTTTGGTAGGTGCCAGTCGCGTCATAATACTCTTTACAATCATTATAATATTGAGTCGAAACTCCACGCTCGTTCATATAAAGACAACCGTTGCAAAATAGCGCTATAAAGCCTAAAAATATAATCTTTTTCATGTGGCGGATTTTATCATAAATAAAAATTTTATGCTAGAATAGCAAGCAGTTTTAGAGCCAAGTTTGGCTAAGATTAAGCAAAAAGGCATTTTATGCAAAGAAGAGATTTTTTTAAATTCAGTAGTTTTTTAGGTGCAGCAAGTCTGCTTCCAAGTGTCACTCTAGCTAGCGACGAGCCAGGAAACCCAGTAGTTAGAAATTTCGACATAAATTTCAAACATCTGCTTCTTGAAAAGGGCAAAAGCTCGAGAATTTGGCTACCGCTCCCACTAAGCACCACTTATCAGCAACTAACCCAAGACTACGTCATAAACACAACCGCTAAAAACGTCTATATCTCAGACACGCTAATACCTACAATGTATGGCGAATTTGAAGAGAACGAGCAGCGCCCTATTTTAAATATCCAGTTTAAGATCCAAACAACAGAGCGCAATACCGACTTTAGCAAGGTAAATTACGATCCAAACGAGAAGCTTGACCCTGCTATTTTAGAGTTTTTAAAGCCAACTTCACACATCCCAACAGATGGCGTCGTAAGAGCAAAAGCGCTAGAGATCGTTGAAAATTTAAAGGGCGATTTAGAGCGCGCAAAAGCGATCTATACGTGGGTTGCAAACACTATGCAGCGTGATAATAGCATCCTTGGATGTGGCACGGGCGATGTTAGAGCGATCCTAGAAAGCGGCAAGCTAGTTGGTAAATGCACCGACATAAACTCTGTTTTTGTGGGACTTTGCAGATCAGTTGGCATCCCTGCAAGAGAAATTTTTGGTATCAGGGTTGGTCAGTCTAGATTTTCAGACCAAATGGGTAGCGCAAAAGATGGCGTGGCTAAAATTTCAGGTGGACAGCACTGCAGGGCTGAGTTTTACTTAAAAGGCTATGGTTGGATACCGGTTGATCCAGCTGACGTTACAAAGGTAAGACTAGGCGAGAAGCTTACAAATGATGACGCTAAGATTGTAGCTGTTAGGGACTATTGCTTTGGTAACTGGGAGATGTGCTGGATAGGCTTTAACTACGGACGTGACTTTATCTTAAAGCCAACTCCAGAGCAAACTCCGCTAAACAACTTTGGCTATCCATACGCTGAGGTTGATGGCAACACACAAAACTACTATTCGCCAAAAGAATTTAGCTACGACTACGTCTCAACAGAGCTAAAATGAGAGCCTTTTGGCTTATACTAACATCCATAGGTAGTGCTATCGGCGCTACCTTGTGCTGCTTGCCGGCACTTCTTTTTCTACTTTTTGGCACATCTTTTTCATTTCTATCTTGGACACAAAATTTATACGAGTACCGCGTCCCTTTAAGCGTCGTGGCGGTTATTTGCTTTGTGATCTCAGGTGTAGCTTTATTTTACAAGCCAAAAAGCTGCAACCTAAGCTACAAAAAGAAAAAATGGATACTTATATATATACTTTTTGGAGTGATTTTGCTTTTACTCCTTACATATCCGGAGCTTTTAGGAGAAATTTATGCGTAAAATTTTAGTTTTAGCCATTCTTGCACTTAGTTGTCATGCCGAGAAAACGATAGAGATTTTGGTGCCTAGCATGCACTGTCCGCTTTGCACGGCGATAGTAAGAAAGGCTGCACTTAGCGTTGAGGGCGTAAAAAAGGCAGACGTATCGCTAAAAGAGCGAAAAGCTGTCGTTGTAGCAGATGACAATGTCGATGAAAAAGAGCTTTTAAAGGCGGTCGATGCGACTGGCTACAAAGGCGAGATAAAATAAATTTATGGAGGCAGATATGTCAAAGAGCGAAGTTTTAACGAAATTTGAAACGCTTGCGGCGATACCGCACTGCAGTTACGATACTGATAAGATGCGCGATTTTTTAGCTGATTTTGCAAGAGATAAGGGCTGTGAAGTCGTGGTTGATAGCTTTGGTAACGTTCATGCGTTTAAAGGCAAGCCAAAAATTTGCTTGCAGAGCCACTACGATATGGTCTGCATGGGTGATGCGCCAAAGATAGAGATAGTTTATGGCGATGATGGCTATATGAGGGCCAAAAACTCATCTTTAGGCGCTGATAACGGCATAGGCGTGGCTATCATGATGCAGATGATAAGCGAATTTGACGACATTGAGTGCCTCTTTACAAACAACGAAGAGGTCGGCATGGTCGGAGCTACTGGCTTTAGCGACGAACTAAAAGCTGATAAGCTTTTAAATTTAGACAGTGAAGAAGATGACCGCGTCACTATCGGCTGTGCTGGCGGTGTAAATTTATTTGCCACTATCGCGCTTAATGGCAAAAAAACAAAAGAGAGCACGCTTTATGAAGTAAAAGTAAGTGGCCTACCAGGTGGTCACTCTGGCAATGAGATACATAAAAATATCCCAAATGCGATCAAGGTTTTGGCTGCATTTGTGACTAAAAATGGCTGCAAGCTTGTTAAATTTGAAGGTGGTGAGCGAAGCAACTCTATACCAAGCGGCGCAACTGCACTAGTTTTAAGCGATAAAGAGCTAAAGAGTGAGTGTGAGAATTTAAGCGTGAAAAAGCTTGGCGTTGGAGATGAAATTTTAGAAAATGGCGAGAAAATTTTAGCACTAATCAATTCATTTTCACAAGGCGTAAGAGCCTACAACTGCGAGCTTGGCATACCACAAGATAGCGTCAATCTCTCTTTGGCAAAGATCAAAGATGATGGCACGCTTGAAGTGGAGTTTTTTGCAAGATCAATGAGTAAAGATGGGCTAAATAGGATGGAATTTGAAATTTCAGAGCTTGCAAAGGCGCTTGGTTTTAGCGTCATTTCAAAAGATAGAAACCCGGCTTGGAAACCAGTTAATGATAAATTTGCAAACGATATCTTAGAAGAGCTTAAAATTTATAAGCCAAATGCAAGGATAACTGCCGTGCATGCAGGCCTTGAGTGTGGAGTGCTTTTAGAGAAAAAGGCAGGTCTTAGTGCATGCTCTATCGGACCAAACATCTACTCACCTCACTCAACTAGAGAGCACTGCGAAGTTGCTTCTGCACTTTTTATAGAAAAAGTAGTTCGTGGCATCGTTAAAAAATATAACTCTTAAAAAACAAAATTTGCTAGAAATTTCTAGCAAATTTTATCTATATCGCCTTATCCTTGCTTTTACAAAGATCGCTTAGTATGCACTCGTGACAAAGCGGTTTTTTGGCCTTGCAGGTGTAGCGTCCAAAAAGAACCATGCCCTGATGAAGCTTGCCAAGATCGGTTTTAAAGGCAAGACTTAGATCCTCCTCAGTCGCTTCTGGCGTCTTTGCGCTGCTTAAACCAAGTCTATGCGATACTCTAAAAACATGCGTATCAACAGCCATTACATTTGCATTTGTAGCCTCTAAAAGCACGACGTGAGCGGTCTTTTGCCCAACTCCAGCAAGGGCTTTTAGCTTCTCTTCATCAAGTGGAATTTCTCCGTCATAAAGCTCAACCACGCTGTTTGCCATCTTGATCAAATTTACAGCTTTGTTGTTAAAAAAGCTACATGAGTTTATCATGAGTTTTAGACTGGCTAAATTTGCGCTAGCTAGCTCAAAAACGTCTTTATACGCCTCAAATAGGGCAGGTGTGATCAAATTTACCCTTTTGTCAGTGCACTGAGCTGAGAGCATGACGCAGACAAGTAGCTCATATAAATTTCTAAATTTAAGCTCGCTTTTAGCGTCTTTAAATTCGTCCAAAAGCCTTCTTTTTATCTCTAAAATATCTTTTTTTGTTCTCATTTGGTTATTTTACCCAAAATCACAAGTTAAACGAAAAGTTACCGCATTATTTGATATAATCTTGCCCGAAAATCAATTTTTTAAAGGATTTATATGAAAAAATTTTTGTTTCCAGCAGTTTTAAGTTTAGCTGCAGCTGTCACTCTAAACGCAGCAGTAGTTGCAACAGTTGATGGCGATGCTATAAACGATAGCGATATCTCAGCTCTTTTATCAGCAGCTATGCCAGGATTTGACGCTAGTAAGCTTCAACCAAATGAGAAAAAACGCATTATCGACGATCTAATCAACAGAAAACTTCTTTTAAAAGATGCAAAAGCTTCTGGCATTGAAAAAGATGTTGATTACATAAAGGCTGTAAAAGCAGCACAAGAGGGCATCGCAGTTGAGCTTTATATGAGAAAACTATTTGACGGCATAAAAGTAAGCGATAGTGATTTAAGAGATTTTTATAACAAAAACAAAGCTAGCATGAACCAACCAGCTCAAGCAAGAGCAAGACATATCTTAGTTGAAGATGAAAAAACAGCAAATGACATCATCGCTCAACTTAAAAATTTAAAAGGTGAGGCGCTAACTAAGAAATTTGCAGAGCTAGCAAGCCAAAAATCAATCGACAAAGGCTCAGCAGCACACGGCGGCGAGCTTGGCTGGTTTGGTCAAAGCCAAATGGTAAAACCTTTTGCAGACGCAGCATTTTCAATGGCTAATGGCACAGTTTCAACAAAACCAGTTAAAACTCAGTTTGGCTATCATGTTATCTTAAAAGAAGATGGCAAAGCTGCTGGTACTGTAAGCTTTGAGCAAGCAAAACCAGAGATCGAACAAGCTGTAAAAATGGAGAAATTTCAAGCTGCTGTTAGACAAAAAAGTGAAGCTCTACGCCAAAAAGCAAAGATAGAATACAAATAAAATTTGGAGGATAAAATGGGCGTTTTAGATATCGTAAAACCTGGTGTTTTAAGCGGAGATGATGTAACAAAACTTTATGCTTATGCCAAAGAGCAAGGTTTTGCAATACCTGCTGTAAATGTCGTAGGCAGTGACTCGGTAAATGCTGTTTTAGAAGCAGCAAAGGTTGCTAACTCGCCTGTTATCGTTCAGTTTAGTAATGGTGGTGCAGGTTTTTACGCCGGTAAAGCCTGCGAAAATGCAGCCGTTCTTGGTGCGATCGCTGGAGCAAAGCATGTTCATCTGTTGGCTAAGGCTTACGGCGTGCCAGTCATTTTACACACTGACCATGCCGCTAGAAAGCTTTTGCCTTGGATAGATGAGCTAGTAAAGGCAAGTCATGAGTATAAAAAAACTCATGGCGTGCCGCTTTTTAGCTCTCATATGCTCGATCTTAGCGAAGAGAATATCAACGAAAATTTAAGCACATGCGAGAAATATCTAAAAGAGCTTAGTGAGCTTGGCATCAGCCTAGAAATCGAGCTTGGCGTAACTGGTGGCGAAGAAGATGGCGTGGATAACACAAGCGTTGATAACGCACTTCTTTACACTCAGCCAGAAGATGTCGCACTTGCTTATGAAAGACTAAGTAAGATAAGCGATAAATTTAGCATCGCAGCTAGTTTTGGTAATGTTCATGGCGTATATAAACCTGGTAATGTCGTGCTAAGACCAGAAATTCTTAAAAACTCACAAGCCTATGTCGCTAAGAAATTTAATACAAAAAGCGACAAGCCTGTAAATTTTGTATTTCATGGTGGAAGTGGCAGTGAGCTAAAAGATATCAAAAATGCTGTAAGCTACGGCGTTATCAAGATGAACATTGACACTGATACGCAGTGGGCATTTTGGGACGGCGTGCGCGAGTATGAGGCTAAAAATAGAGCATACTTGCAAGGGCAGATCGGCAACCCAGAGGGCGATGATAAGCCAAATAAAAAATACTACGATCCAAGGAAATGGCTAAGAAGTGGCGAGGAGAGCATGGTTAAGCGTCTTCAGACTGCTTTTAGCGACTTAAACTGCCTAAATAGGAACTAATCCTATGCAAAATCAAAATGATTTTAGTGAGCTAAGCATGCCAAAGGAGCGCCAAGCTCACTCTTTCTTTGTCTTTTTTAAAGTTATCTTTATCCCACTAACTATCTACATCTTGGCGATACTAGCGTATCTTGGCGTTATAAATTTTCAGATGAAGCTTCACACCATCGTGATGATGGGCGTTATACTCTTTGTGGCCTTTATATTTTCACGTCACAGCGCCTTGGTAGCTTACTCAAATTTCTTAGCAAATGCCAAAGACTATAAGATAAGGCTAAAAGAATTTATCATCGCTCATCTCTTTGAAATTTCAGGCGTCAAAAAGGCTAACGCTAAATTTGAAGATTTTTTCGAGGACTATACAAGAAATTTTAGAAATGACAACCTAGCAAACATCGGCCAAGCAGTCTTTCCTATGCTTGGAATTTTGGGTACATTTATCAGTATCGCTATCTCGATGCCAAGCTTTAGTTCAAGTACTGCAAACGGACTTGAAAAAGAGATCGCTATACTGCTAAACGGCGTGGCTACGGCGTTTTATGTATCGATTTATGGTATATTTTTAGCACTTTGGTGGATGTTTTTTGAAAAGATCGGCATTAGTAAATTTGAGAAATTTTATAGCGAGCAAAAAGAGCTAAGTCGTGAGTTTTTCTGGCAGGAAAATGAGCTAAATGCAAATTTTATGAAAGCAAGTGTTGGCTACTTTAAAGATAGCCACGATGCCTTTAAAATGGTGCTTGATGATAAATTTATAAAAGAGCTAAGCGAGCAGGTAAATGAGAAATTTAACAGTCTAAAAGAGCTTTGCGAGGTTGAGAAAAATATCATCAATCAAAGCAAAGCCGAGCTTAGCGCAAATTTAAAAATGCTAAATGAAGCTAGCCTAAAACAAGATGAGTTTGTAAAGATCCACTCTGATATCTTAAAGGCAGTTGGTGCGTTTTCTAACGCCTTTAAAGATATGGAGGTTAAAATTCTAACTGAGCATGCAAAGCTTGGCGAAATTTTTAGCAGAAATTTAAACGCCACAAAAGAGAGCCAGCTTAAATTTGAGCAGACTATCAAGAGTTTTGACACCATTTTAAAAGAATTTTCTCTCTCTTTGATGAAAGAGCAAAACGATGTGTTAAAGGCATTTAGAGCCTCACTCGTTGAGAGTGCGACGATATTTAAGGCAGCTTATGAGCAAGAGGGCAGGAGCTTGGAGCGTGAAAAAGAGCGCGAGAGCTTGATCGCTGAGCTTAAAAAGAACATAGACGAGATCGATAAAGAAGCAAATTCTGTAATAGAAAAAATCGAAAATCTAGTGCAATGAAAATAAACAAAAATAACGAGGATCAATCGAGCTTTTGGGTTTCGTACGCAGACTTGATGGCGGGTCTGCTCTTTGTTTTTATGCTACTAATCGGCGCTGTCGTCGTAAAATATGTCCTAACTCAAAACACTCTTGAAAACAAAGAGCAAGCTATCATCGCAGCTTTAGCAAATTTAAAAGACGCTCAGGGCAAGAATTTTACCCTTGAAGAGCTAAATGACGCCCTAAAAAGTGAGCTTTCAAAGATAAGCGACGAAAATATAAATTTAAAAAAATCAAATGAAATTTTCATCATCCAAATAGACGCTCTAAAAGAGAAACTAGCCCAGCTCATAAATGAAAACAAAGACGCAAATGCGAGTATAAAAGAGCTAAATGCCAGCATTTTTGATCTAAATCAAAAGATGATCGTGCTAAATGATGAAATTTCATCAAAAGATAGAGCGCTTAGCGACGCAAATAAAAGCAGTGAGAAAAATTTAGCCAAGATCGCCTTTTTGCTCGAGCAAGTGAGCAAAAAAGAGGCTAGATACGAGGAGCTTTTAAGGGATCTAAACGTCACAAGAGATAGGGTCAAAAACCTAACTGGTATAAGGGTAAAAGTGATCTCAGCCCTAAAAGATAGGCTTGGAAATAGCATCGAGATCGATCCAAACTCAGGCGCGCTAAAGCTTAGCTCATCAGTGCTTTTTGATAAGGGCAGTGCGGTCTTAAAAGATGAGGTCAAAGAGGAGTTAAAGGCGACACTTAGTAAATATTTTGACGTGCTTTTAAATGACAAAGAGATCGCCTCAAATATCGATCAGATCGTCATAGAGGGCTTTACGGATAGCGATGGAAGCTACATTTACAACCTAGAGCTTTCACAAAAAAGAGCCTACGCGGTGATGGAGTTTATAAACTCATTTAGCGATGACGCGCGCCTTAGAAAGCTGCTTGTCGCAAGTGGCCGAAGCTACAACGAGCTAGTTTTTAAAGATGGAGCCGAGGACAAGGACGCTTCAAGGCGCATCGAGATCAAGTTTTCACTCTCAAACAAAGAGGCTATCAACGAGATAGAGAAATTTTTGGAGTTTAAGGGTGATTGATAAAATTCGCTTAAGAGGGCGAGAGTTTTGGCTTTTAAGAGATGATCTGCTAGGTGAGTTTAACGGCAACAAAGCAAGAAAGCTAGAGTATTTTTTAAAGGCCGATCTTAGCGGTGTCAAAGCCATCGTATCTCACGGTTCAAGCCAGTCAAATGCTATGTATAGCCTAAGTCTTTTTGCCAAGCTAAAAGGGCTTAAATTTTACTACGTCGTCTCTCATCTAAGCTCAAATTTAGAGCAAAATCCAGTTGGAAATTTCAAATTTGCACTTGAAAATGGGATGGAAATTTTTATAAGCGAGGACCGCATAAATTTTGCAAAAGAGCTAGCAAAGAGTAAAAACGCACTCTTCATAAACGAGGGCGTGGCGCAGAGTGAGGCTGAGCTTGGCTTTATCACACAAGCAAATGAGATAAATGAGTGGAGCAAAAAAAGTGGCATAAGGCCTGATATCTTCTTGCCATCAGGCACAGGCACAAGCGCATGTTACCTTGCAAAACACACCGATCTTAGGGTCTTTACAGCGCCATGCGTAGGGGATGGCGACTATTTAAAAAAGCAAATTTACGAGCTAGATAAAAACAGCAAAGTGCAAATTTTAAATCCGCCAAAGAAGTATCATTTTGGAAATTTATACAAAGAGCTTTATGAAATTTGGCTTGAAGTGTGCAAAAGCGGCGTGGAGTTTGAACTTATTTACGACCCTGTGGGCTTTATGACGCTTTTTGCAAATTTAGATAAGCTTGGAAGTGAAATTTTATATATCCACCAAGGCGGAATTTTGGGTAACATTACACAAAAGCAAAGATATGAGAGAAAACTAAAAATAAAGGATCATAAATGAAATTTTTACACAGTAGCGACGCTGACTTTGAGAGTAAATTTTCGCAGCTTGTTAGACGAAGCGACAATGACATGAGTGCCGTAATGCCAGTGGTTACAGGCATAATAGACGAGATAAAAAAAGATGGCGATAGCGCGCTTTTTGCGCAGATAAGCAAATTTGACAAATTTAGTGTCACAAGCAAAAATGACATAATAATCGACGTAAAAGAGATGGAAGCGGCCTATAACTCGCTAGATAACGCTCTAAGAGTGGCTCTAAATTTAGCCCACGATAGGATAAAAAGCTATCACGAGCGCACAAAGCCAAGCGACTGGACCTATAAAGACGAGCACGACATCTTGCTTGGTGCAAAATACACTCCGGTTGATCGCGCGGGCCTTTATATCCCAGGTGGCAAGGCAGCATATCCTAGCTCGCTGCTTATGAATGCTATCCCAGCAATCGTAGCTGGTGTAAAAGAGATCGTAGTCTGCACCCCAGCGCCAAATGGCAAGGTAAATCCTCTGCTTCTTGCTGCAATGCATCTTTGTGGCATCAAAACAGCCTTTAAAATAGGCGGCGCAAGCGCGATCGCAGCGATGGCGTACGGCACAGCAACCGTGCCAAAGGTCGATGTCATCACAGGACCTGGTAACATCTACGTTGCGACTGCTAAAAAGCTAGTTTATGGCGATGTAAATATCGATATGATCGCTGGTCCAAGCGAGATAGGCGTGATCGCTGATGATAGTGCAGACCCTCGTCATATAGCGATCGATCTACTCTCACAAGCCGAGCACGACGAGATCGCAAGTGCCTTTTTGATAACGCCAGTAGAGGCCTTTGCAAGGGCAGTGCAAAGACACGTGGAGGACGAGCTAAAAACACTAAAACGTGAACCAATCGCTAGTGCTAGCATGAGAAACAAGGGCGCTATCATCGTTGCAAAAGACCTGCAAGAGTGCTTTAAGCTGATGAACGAGCTTGCTGTAGAGCACCTAGAGATCGCTACAAACGACGCTTTGAGCTATATGGACGAGGTAAAACACGCTGGAGCGATATTTTTTGGACACTTCACACCTGAGGCGATGGGCGACTACATCGCTGGACCAAACCACACCTTGCCAACTGGCGGAAGTGCGAGATTTTACTCACCGCTTGGTGTTGAAAATTTTATGAAGCGAAGTTCTATCATCTCAGTTAGTAGAAAAGGCGTCATGCACCTTGGCAAGCCATGCATGCAGCTAGCTGAAGCCGAAGGACTAACAGCTCATAAAAGATCAATCGCAGTGAGACTAGAAGACTAAAAAGTGCGAAGAATTTAGAAAAATAGCCTTTTTCTAAATTCTTTTTATAATATTTTTTGCTTTAAGAAATATTTTTGCAACTTTTTATGAAATTTATAGTAAAATCCGTTTCAAAACTACTAAAAAGGAGTTGATATGAAGTTAGGAACTTATACTGCAAACCAGGCTTCAGGAAACTATTATTTAGATCAAGCTAAAAATAGCGAGAAAAAGGCTCTAAACGCCATCTCTGCAAATAGCGAGATCAAAGCATCAGGTGCAAATTTGCAAATCGCAGAGAGCTTACTTTCGCAAACAAATGTCCTAAACGAGGGCATGACAAACGCAAACGATATGATCGGTATGCTTCAGATAGCCGACTCAACGCTTTTAAATTTAAGCGAAAACGCGGATAAGATCGGCGAGCTATCAAGCAAGCTTTCAAACCCAGCTCTTTCAGCTAATGAGCAAAAGGGCATAAAAGGCGAGATAAATGCGCTTAAAAATGCGATGAGTGACAGCGTAAAAGAGGCTAAATTTAACGGTAAAAACGTTTTTGACGCCGAGCTTGGATTTTTCACAGGTGAGGGCACAAAAAATATAAATTTAAGCACAAATGCTCTTTTAAATGTTAAAGAGGATGGCTCAAATTCTGGCGATATTTTAAAAAATATAAATTCACTTCGCTCAGAGATCGGCTCAACTCAAAATGCTGTGTTTAAGGGTATGAACGCTCTAGCTGCTAGAAGTGTGGCAAACGCTAATAGCGTAGAGAATCTTGATAGTAGCGACATCGCAAAGAGCTTGGAAGAAAATTTACAAGCAAACTTAAAGCTACATGTTGCCTCTTTAGTTAAAGCTCACGATACTACGAGCTTGGCTGCAAAACTAGATAAGCTTCTAGGTGAATAAATTTTTACCGGTCTTGTACCGGTAAAACTCTCTTTTTTATTTCTACTTTTTTAACTTATAAAACATATTTGTAAATTAAAATTTGATCTATTTTAAAATTTGGTTGGTGTTTTATGGCAAATGTACCCTTAAAGAAACAATTTTTATAGCAAATATACCCTCAAAACGAAGGTTAAGTTAATTATGCTTTAAGATGAGAGCTATATGTATGTTTAAAACATTTTTTGGGTATATATGCTTTAAACTTTTCAAAGAAAAAGTCCTTTAAGGGGTATAGACACTATAAAAAAGATATATTTAATAGCTATCGAAGTGGTAAATTCTTGAAATTTTATAGCAAGTGTACCTTTTTTTATCTATTTTTCTAGGTTATGTACCTTTTTTTATAGCAAATATACCCTCAAAACTTAAGTTAATTATGCTTTAAGATGAGAGCTATATGTAATATTTAAAACACTTTTTGGGCAAATATGCTATAAATTTTTCAAAGAGAAAGTCCTTTAAAGGGTATAGACGCTAATAAATTTTTCTAAGAAAACCATCTAAGTAAGAGTATGCATATACCAATATATACAGTATAGATACACACAAAAACATTAAATTCCTTACTTGTCTTTTTTTACGCTTCGGTTGCGAAAATAACTTAATTTAGACTAGGATAAAATTTAGAAATTTAAAGAGTTTAGCTGCGGACACCCAAAAGGGCAGGGCTTGTTAGCCCTCGATGTAGTTTTTAAGTTTTCTACCAACTTTTGGGTGTTTTAGTTTTTTGATAGCTGAGCTTTCTATCTGGCGGACGCGCTCACGAGTGACGTTTAGCGCCTTGCCGATCTCTTCAAGTGTGCGGTCGCTCTCATCTTCAAGTAGGCCAAATCTCATCGAAATAACTGCTTTTTCACGCTCATTTAGCTGTGAAAGTACATCGTCGATCTGCTCTCTAAGGTCACTTTTTAGAATTTGATCTATCGGTGATAACGAGGTTTTGTCCTCTACGAAATCTCCAAATTTACCATCCTCTTCGTTTGCGATCGGAGCTTCAAGGCTGATAGGCTCTTTTGTGATCTTGATCACCTGTTTTACCTTATCAACGCTTAGACCGACCTCTTTTGCGATGACGCTTACATCAGGCTCTTTGCCCTCTTCTTGGAGGTATTTGCGGTTGATTTTGTTGATGCGGTTTATCGTCTCTATCATATGGATAGGTATCCTAATCGTCCTTGCCTGATCAGCGATCGCGCGCGAGATAGCCTGGCGGATCCACCATGTGGCGTAGGTTGAAAATTTATAGCCTTTTCTATATTCAAATTTATCAACTGCCTTCATAAGACCTATGTTGCCCTCTTGGATAAGGTCAAGAAATGGCAAGCCCCTGTTTGTATAGCGTTTTGCGATACTTACGACTAGACGTAAATTTGACTTGGCCATTCTAGCTTTTGCTTCGTCTGAAATTTTCTTTCCACGTTTAATCTGCTCTAAAATCTCTTTTAGTCTTGCTGGCTCAAGGTCAAAGCCTTGTTTGCTCGCCTCTTTTGTCGTAAAAAGCTTTTTGATCTCGACGTAAGTTGAGACCATCGTAGCTTCTGGCACGCGAGCAGCGATCTCTTCTTTGCTAAGCTTGATGATATCTTTTAAGATGCTTTTGTGATTTTTCTTTAGCTCGTCGCTAAACATCGGCAAGCGATACTCCAAGCGTTTTAGCTCTCTGTCAAATTCATCGTCGCTTTTAAGGGCTGTCTCCATTGATTTTACGATCTCGCTAATTAGCTTACTCGTTGGGCCAAGATCCATCAGCTTCTCTTTTAAAATTTTCTTTTTAAATGCAAGCGTCATTTTTGAGGCTGTGTCGTCGCTTTCTACCTTATCTTGCTTATTTGCAGTCTTTAGCCACTCTTTTTTAGCCTTTTCAAGGGCTTTGAAGCTTTCTATAACTTTTTCTGCGCGCTTGTCGTTTTTGGCTGATTTTTTAGGAGTTTCGTTCTCTTCGTTCTCCTCATCATCTTCGTCTATATCTTCTTCGCCATCTTCGTTCTCGTTTTCGCTCTCGTCTTCAAAGCTTTTAAAAAGCTCTTTTACGCGGCGCTCTCTATTTATAAGCGGCTCTTTGTAATCAAGTATAAAGTCGATCAAAAACGGCACCGAGCAAAATGCGTCGATGATGATATCCTCGCCAAGCTCGATCCTCTTGCTGATCTCTACCTCTTCTTCTTTTGTAAGAAGAGCTATCTGTCCCATCTCTCTTAGATACATCCTTACAGGACTATCTGATCTTGACCACTCTAAAAGGTCGCTCTCGCCTGAAAGATCTAGATCTTCGTCGATATCTTGGTCGCTTTTTTGAGCATTTTCTTGACGTTTTTTAGCATCAGCTAAATTTCTAAGCTTTGCAGCTTCAGCAGATGTGATGAGCTGGACTTTATTTGTTTTCGCTAGTTGTTCTATCTTTTTTACTATCGTAGCCGTCGGAGCTTTGTCTAATAATTTTACTAATTTTTCGTATGTCAAAAAGCCTTTTGCATTTTCAACAAAAAGCTCTTCTATCTGAGAAAAAGAGTCTTTTGCGGCGCTCATAAATTTCCTTTCAAATCGTGCGATTGTGATTTAAGTGTTGGTTAAAAGAAAATGGATTATACCCAAAATTTTTTAAATGTCTATAAAAAGAAAGTTGGAACGATGATTGCTTAGTAATTCTAAAAAATCAAAATTTGATTAGGAAAATTTATGCAAAATGGTTATTATCAAGCCACTGCTGGCATGGTAACGCAGTTTAATAGACTAAATGTCATCTCAAACAACCTTGCAAATGTAAATACGATCGGCTACAAACGAAACGACGTAGTTATCGGTGACTTTGCGAGAATTTTTAAAGAGACACAAGATGAGCTCCCACTTAAAAATCACACGAAAGACGGAGCTAAATTTCTAAATAGAACGCTTGATCGCGTGCCACAAGTGAGCGAAGAGTACACCGACTTTAGCGCTGGTGGCTTTAAATACAGCTCAAACACGCTTGACTTTGCGATAAAAAGAGATGATGCTTTTTTCTTAGTCGATACTCCAAATGGCGTAAAACTTAGCAAAAATGGCTCTTTTAGCCTTGATGGTGACGGCTATATCGTCACAAAAGAGGGTTACAAAGTGCTACCAAGTGGCTATGAGGCGCTAGCTCCTGGTCAAAGAGGCATCCAAGTACCACAAGGCGAGGTTTTAACAGTAGATAAAAATGGAAATTTATACTCAAACAACAATCAATTTTCTAAATTTTACATCGCTCAGCCAAGAGAGATAAGAGATCTAAAAAAGGTCGGCGACAATCTCTTTGAAACGAAAAATTTTGACGACATTACCGAGCTTGACGAGGCTGATAGTGTGATGCAAGGCTATGCTCAGATGTCAAATGTAAATCCAGTCTTAGAAATGGTGGGTCTAATAGAAACCCAGCGCTTAGTTGATATGTATCAAAAGGTTATGACAAGCCACATGACCGACCTTAACCAAGATGCTGTTCAAAAACTAGCCCTAAAAGCTTAATAAAAGGATAAAACTATGATGAGATCACTTTACACTGCGGCCACTGGTATGATCGCCGAGCAGACGCAGATAGACGTAACCTCACACAACATCGCAAACGTAAATACCTATGGATATAAGAAAAATAGGGCTGAATTTGCTGATCTTATGTATCAAGTCATGGAGTACGCAGGCACGGCGACAAGCCAGACTACTACAAGCCCAACAGGCATCGAAGTAGGTCTTGGTGTGCGTCCAACTGCGATAAATAAAATTTTCTCTCAGGGCTATTTTAAAGAGACTAGCAACAACCTAGATATGGTCATAGCTGGCAATGGCTTTTTTCAAATTCAACTCCCTGACGGCACGACAGCCTACACTAGAAACGGCGCATTTAAGCTTGATGCAAATGGCACGATCGTAAATAGTGACGGCTATCAGCTCATCCCTCAGATCACAGTCCCTGCAAATGCGACACAAATTTCAATAGGCACAGATGGTACCGTCTCAGTGCTTCAAGCAGGTGAGACTGATATGGCTCAGATAGGACAGATCGAACTAGCAAATTTCATAAACCCAGCTGGCCTTCACTCGATGGGCGATAACAACTACCTTCAAACAAGTGCTAGCGGCGATGTGGTGGTAGGTGTAGCTGGACTTGACGGACTTGGCACGATCAGACAGGGCTTTGTCGAGATGAGTAACGTCCAGCTTGTTGAAGAGATGACTGATCTTATCACTGGCCAGCGCGCATACGAGGCGAACTCAAAGGCGATAACTACTAGTGATTCGATGTTAGAGATAGTAAATGGACTTAAAAGGTAGGTGATATGGACGCGACTTTGGCTATTGTTGGACTTATACTCGTTGCTTTTACGCTTGATGTTTTTTATTTTTCAGTTAAAACCACAAAGAGCAAGGGGTTAAAAGAGTAGGTACATTAAATTTAGCTTGGTAAATTTCCAAGCTAAATTTATAGGTCATTATAAATTTGGCACTCTTCGTCGTTGCCTAGCTCGCAGGACTTGCCAAAGTATTTTTTGGCTAAATTTTTATCTTTCTTGGTGCCTTTTGCTTCGTAGTAAATAACCCCAAGGTTGTGACAACCATCCCCAAAGTCCATTTCGCAAGCTTTTATGAAGAGTTTGCTAGCTCTTTTTTGATCTTTTTCTACATATTTTCCGCTATGAAGCATCATGCCAAGGCTATTGCAGCCAGCAGGAGCGTCTAGCTCGCAGCTTTTTTCAAAGAGCTCTTTTGCCTTTTTGGCATCTTGTTTTACGCCATTTCCGTCATAGTATAAAAGCCCAAGGCCGTAGTATCCATCGCCATCTTTTAGCTCACAAGCCCTTAAAAAGAGCTCTTTTGACTTTTTATAGTTTTTATCTAGCGTATAGACAAAACCAAGCCTTGCGCAGCCAAAGCCGTCGTTTAGCTCGCAGCCCTTTTGGTAAAATTTGGCTGCATTTTTGTTATTTACATCTTTTATGTAGTCCATGTCGTAGAGCACGCCCACGCTACTGCAAGCACTTGCGTAGTTTAGCTCGCAAGCTTTTTTGTAAAACTCGCCCGCTTTTTGGTAGTTTTTGCTCTCTTGAAATTTACTTCCAAGTTCAAAGCAACTTTTAGCGTCTTTGTTTTCGCACTTGGCTTCAAGCTCTTTATGCTCTAAATTTGCGCCCCACAAAAGCACCGCAGAGGTTAAAAATAAGAGGGTCTTTTTCATTGCCAGCCTTTTTAAAAATTTAAATAAGTTTAGGTTAAAAGGTTTAAAATTATAGTAAATATATTCTCATTATTGCTTGGGATGCAAAATTTAATATCCAATAGAATTTAGTAAATTTCTCATATCGTAGCTCTTTTAAAGCCTAGCTCGCATGATCTTTGAAAGTAGCTTTTGGCTGTTATTTTCATCTTTTTTGCCGTTATTTAAAAGCGCGCGATTAAGAGATCTAACATATCTATTTAGTATGATAGTTTGATTAAGGTCGCTACCTACGTTATTGTAGTCATTTAGACTTGTATAAATTTTCTGCATTTAAAAGCAAAAAAGGGATAAAGATAAAATCAGCCTTTCATAAATGCCTTTTAGTGAAAATTTCTAGCTATCTCGCAAGCCTCTTTAAGACCTAGCTTGCAAGCTTTGTTAAGCTCTTTTTTTGCCAGCTTTTTATCCTTTTTCGTGCCTATGCCATGGTAGTAAAAATATGCAAGATGTTTGCATCCACTTGCGCTATCTAGCCTGCATGCTTTGTTGTAGTATCTAAACGCCACTTCGTCATCTTTTTCTACGCCAAGAGCGTCGTCGTAAAGGCTAGCTAGGTTATTGCAAGCATCGGCAAAGTCAAGCTTGCAAGCTTTAAAATAGAGCTTACTGGCCTTTTCATACTCTTTTTGCTCTTGATATAAGGTCGCTAGGTTGTAGCAAGAGATGCTAAAGTCACTATCACAAGCCTTTTTGTAAAGCTTTACCGCTTCTTTGTAGTTGTGCTTTACGCCAGGCGTGTTGTGGTATAAAACTGCTAGGTTGTAGCATCCCTCGTAGAAATTTTGCTCGCAAACTTCTTTGTAAATTTCGCTAGCCTTTTTGTAGTCCCTTTTTACGCCGGTGCCGTTATTATATAAAACTGCGATGTTAAAACAGCTTTGAATAAGTCTGAGATCGCAGCCCTTTTTAAAAGCTTCTAAAGCCCTTTTGTGATCTTTTAGCTCTTGATACCAAACACCAAGGTTGTGGCAGGCAAATTTATTATTTTCATCGCAAGCATTTTTTAGAATTTCTAGTGATTTTGTCACGTCTTTTTTTGTGCCAAGTCCGTTTTTATAAAACTCAGCCAGATAGACGCATGCGTCTAAATTTTTAACCTCGCACTCGCTTTTATAAATTCCAAATAGCCTTTTATACTCATCATCGCTATATTTGCGGCTAAAATCGATGCAGTTATCTTCGATATTGCAGCTATTTGTTTGAGGGATTTTTATCTTTGGATTTGTTGTTAAAGCTATTAAATTTAGTGTTAAAAATATTAGTAAAACTATCTTTTTCATAGAAATTTTCTTTATAAATTTTTGTTGTTATTTTATAAAATTTAGTTTTAAAATGCGAAAAGGTCATTAAATTTATAAGAAAAAAGCTTTTTTAAATTTAAATTTTTAAACTTTTGCTAACATTTTGGCTTTTATTAAGGTAAAAATTTGACATTTAACTACGTTTTTAAACTATCCATTCCTATTTTTATGGGCTATTTTCCACTTGGTGTCGCCTTTGGCGTGCTGGCAAAAAGCATGGGTG
Source organism: uncultured Campylobacter sp. (assembly GCA_963545295.1). Lineage (GTDB taxonomy): Bacteria > Campylobacterota > Campylobacteria > Campylobacterales > Campylobacteraceae > Campylobacter_A. The sequence continues at coordinate 84,069 of CAUUIN010000002.1, forward strand.
TTAGCGCATTTATCGCTGTGGCACTTAGCATGCTAGCTTACGGCGGAGCAGCGCAGTTTATGATGCTCTCGCTCTTTAGCGTTGGCACGAGTTACGTTGAGGTCTTTATCGTGAGTTACCTTGTAAATTTGCGTCACACTTTTTATGGGATTTCACTTTTAAAAGAGTATAGCGGGATCAAATTTAAGCTTTTAAACATCGCGCTGCTAACTGATGAAACCTTTGCGATATTTAAAAATTTAGGACTAAAAGAGGCTAGTGATCGAAGCTTTGTCTTTACATGGCTAAATTTACTTTCATGGTCTTACTGGGCGGCTGGCACGCTGCTTGGCGCGATACTTGGCGATCTTATAAAGGCTAATACAAGGGGGCTTGAGTTTAGCCTAACGTCGCTTTTTGCGGTGATCGTCATTGAGATGTTTAAAAATGACAAAAACTACCGCGTGCTATTTGTGGCGATCTTTTTTGGCGTGCTTGGAGTGAGCCTATTTCCAGCTAAATTTGTGCTTGTTGGCTCGATGGCACTTTGTTTTATATTTTTGCTTTTGTTTAAGGATAAAATTTGATAAGTGTAAGCTCAAGCGAGATGGTGCTTTTTGTGGCGGTGCTTTTAAGCGCCCTAGCTACTTTTATCACACGTGCGACGCCATTTTATGCGTTAAGAAACTATAAATCAAACCCTTATTTAGAAGCTATTGAAAAGCATATGGGTATGATGATAATGGTCGTTTTGGTCTGCTACGGCTTAAAAGATACGAAATTTAGCGAGTTTCCATACGGCTTAAGTGAGATAGTGGCGGTTTTTACGGCTGTTTTGGTGCATTTAAAGTTTAAAAATGCCCTTCTTAGCATAGTCGTTTCAACTTGAATTTATATGCTTTTGATAAGAATTTTTTAAATAAATATAAATTTTAAAAATTAATAAATTTTTTAAATATATGGCGTTATAATATCTTTGCAAATTTTAATGCAAAGGAGTTAAAATGCGTTTAATCTTTAAGGCGGTATTACTCATGATTTTAGGTGCTACTTTAGCGGTTGCAAAGCCAACCATCTACATCTTAGCTACTGGTGGAACGATAGCAGGAAGCGGCTCAGGTTCGCTTGATTCTAGCTATACTTCTGGAACTGTTACGGTCGATAAACTAATCGCAGCCGTGCCAGATATCAACAAGATCGCGACTATAAAAGGCGAGCAAATTTCAAATATCGGCTCACAAGATATGAACAACGAAGTTTGGCTTAAGCTTGCAAATAGAATAAACGAGCTTCTAAATAGTGGCAAAGCTGATGGTATCGTCGTAACTCACGGCACAGACACCATGGAGGAGACAGCTTACTTTCTAAATTTAGTCGTCAAAAGCGACAAGCCAGTTGTGCTTGTAGGTGCGATGAGAAATAGCGGCTCACTAAGCGCAGACGGCCCGTTAAATTTATTTAACGCTGTAAATGTAGCTATCAGCAAAGATAGTGTAGGCAAGGGCGTTGTAGTAACTATGAACGATGAAATTCACGCGGCTCGTGAGGTTACAAAAACTAACACTACAGGCGTTGATACATTTAAATCACCAAATAGCGGCAAAATCGGCACAGTCTTTTATGGCAACGTAAAATACTATATGAACCCGATCAGAAAACACACAGCAAGCTCAGCTTTTGATCTAAGCGGCGTAAAAGAGCTTCCAAGAGTTGATATCATCTACTCTCACGCAAATGACAATCCTGACTTTGTAAATGTAGCTGTTAAAAACGGCGCAAAAGGTATCGTTAGTGCTGGCCTTGGTAACGGCAACCCTTACTTTAGCGTGCTAGAGGCTCTTGGTGAGGCTTCAAAAGCTGGCGTAGTGGTAGTTCGTGACTCACGTGTGGGAAGCGGCGAGACAACTATGAATGGCGAAGTCGATGACGCAAAATACGGCTTTTTAACAAGCGACAATCTAAACGCTCAAAAAGCTAGAGTGCTTTTGATGCTTGCTCTTACAAAAACAAGCGACAAAGCTAAGATTCAAGAGTTTTTCTTAACTCACTAAAATTAACTTAGCAAAGATCTCGTGAGTGCTTTTAAATGAGCTTTGATTTTTCTAAATTAGCAGAAAATTATGTGCAACATTTAAAATCATCTCACGATATATTCGCTTTTTATTGTGCGGAACTATTAAATTTATAGCTCCGCCCTCCCTTTTTCAAATTTACATTAAATTTAAGGCTCTAAAATGGGGATTAGCGCGCACTACTATGCTTACTCGCAAGATGATATAGAGATGATCAAAAATGGCGGCGGCGGCGAGCTTTTGGACGAATACGATATGGATAATTTTTGGGACGCGATGTCTAAAATGCTAACTGGCAGAAATTTCTCCCAAAGGCTTAAGGCTGGTGATATTTTTAGCTCAAAAGAGCCTTTTAGCTGGGCTATTTTTGGTCGCAATGCGCTAAATGAAGAGCTAAGCGAGATGATCTCTTACGCTAATGCCACAGATGTAAAAGAGGTAGCTAAAGCGATGAAAAATGTTGATATAAACGCACTTTTAGCAAAGATAAATTTAAAAGAATTTGCAAGCTCAAAGACATATCCTGATATTTTTGGGCAGCAAAGTGAATTTAAAGATATAAAAGAAAAGCTAAAAGAGCATTTTGCTGGGCTTTTAAATTTTTACCAAAATGCTGCTAGCAATGGGCTTGGTGTGCTAATAGTAATAGCTTAAAATTTAAATTTATAAATGTGCTGATTTGTGCTTTTGTGGTTTAAATTTACGGCAGCACTCTCGCGCCAAAAGCTAAATTTACCGCCTTTTAGGCTCGCAAACCCAAGGCAAAAAATCGCCCTTGTTTTGCTTTAACAGCAGTGTAAAAGTTAAATTTAGCAACCTGCTAAATTTAAAAGCTAGAATTTAAATTTGATAGATAAAAGCAAGCCAAAACGTAAAGGCTAAAATTTGTCACGATCAAAGATAGCACGCTAGCAAATTTACTAAATTTGCTGCCTTGCAGTTTTTTATCATAAATTTATAGGTTTTGATTTAGTATTTCACTAAAACTTCAAGGCGCTTCATGAATTTCTTGCTATTTTTTATCACACTTGCGCCTATCTCACTGATGCCAGGCATCAACATGACTTACGCGATGAGCGTTGGTATGAGCTTTGGCTACAAGCACTCATTTTTTGTGATGGCTGGGCAGCTTTTGGCGATTGCTTTTGTTTCGTTTAGTTGTATGCTAGGCATTGGAGCGGTGCTTCATCACTTTGAGTACGCATTTAAGGCGCTAAACATCATCGCAGGCCTTTATATGCTCTATCTTGGCGTCATGCTCTTTTTTGGCAAGGGCGAACTTAGCATCACAAACGTCTCAAATTTGCCAAGTAAAAAGCAGATGTTTCTAAATGGCTTCATCGTTAGCGTCTCAAACCCAAAGGCGTGGATATTTTTCTCAGCCTTGCTGCCTATATTTTTGGATAAAGAGGATCCATTTAGCATAACTCGCATGTGCGTGATCACCGCCTCGCTCGTTTTCATCGAGTTTTGCGCGCTAAATATCTACACACTTGGTGGAGCTATGCTAAAGAAATTTTTACAAACACATCTTAGGTTACTAGAAATTTGCACCGCCGTCATAGTCTGCACTATCGGTGTGCTTTTGCTATTTAGATAAAGGAGAATTTATGAGTTTGACATTTAGTGTAAAAAATAAAAAGAAGCTGCTTGGCGGATATGCAAAGGCACTTAGCGAGCGTGAAATTTCAGCTCTTGTAGAGGGGCTTTTCTTTTTTAATAGCGAGCAAGAGGAGCCAAGCGCAAACGAGCTTGGCGCTGACGTGATGATCGCAGGCGTGTGGCAAAAGAGCGCTCGTGGCTTTGAGCTAAACTACGAAGATGGCTGCTATATCGTGCGTGTTTATACTCCAAGTGGTGCAGGCGACTGGCAGATCGCACTTTCGCTACTCTCAAAGCTCTCAGCTCAAACAGGCTCTAAAGTAGAGTGCGATAATGAAAAAATTTATGATAGTGAGCAAATTTTAAAATTTGACTACGAGACTGACATCATGTGGGGGCTTGAAGCGTTAAAAGATATAAAAGAGAAAAATCAAACGCTTTATATCTCTGGCGTGGAGCGTGAGGTGGCGTTTGATGCGGTTATGGTAGATGAAATCTTTGCAAGCGCTAGCCCTGCGGCTAAATTTGATGAGATGATGAGACAGGTGCAGTATCTTGACGCATACAGCGCAAAAGAGCACCTCTATCAAGACAAAGACGGCAACGAAATTTTTGGCGCATATACGCTTAGTGAAAATTTGCCGACCATCTTGCCTTATGCGCCGTCTCCGTCTTGGCAGGCGCAAGAAGCCCTAGGAGAGCGTAAGGTCTCACGCTGGGTGCTTACGCTAGTTGTGGGTGTGGACGATAGGGACGCTCACGTGCTTGATGAGTGCGAGTATGGAGCTTTCATGGCAAATTTGCCAAAAGAAAA
>CAUUIN010000003.1:0-67559 GCA_963545295.1 uncultured Campylobacter sp.
CTAGCTAGCAAGATAATGGACGTTTTAAAAGAATTTGATGAGAGGACGAAGGCAAAAGCCTAGAGCCCGTCAAGTAAAATTTTATAAAGGCGGTTTATCTCATCGTCGTTTAGCTCGATCGTGCTTTTTGTATCAAACAAATTTTTGATCTTGCTAGCGTCAAATTCGCTCCTGTCAAGGCAGTGCTTGTGAGATGGCAAAAAGCCACGAGTTAAGCAAAGCTCGCTCTCGATCTCCTCGTCGCAGATAAAACACTCAAGCTCGCTGTGAAGCCTGCCTTCATACTCTAAAATTTTGACGTAGCTTTCGATGATAAGGCGTTTTGGATTTTGCAGCTGCATCTGTTTGGCGCAGCGATCAAGCTCAAAAAAGTAAATTTCATCGAGTTGCTCGACCTCTTTTAGATGATCATAAAGTAGGCGCATAAACTGCTGCCAAATGATGAGCTTGTCACGCTCTAGCAGCCACTTAAAGCCAAGGTGAAGTATGCTTCTAAGCTTTGGCAGAAACTTAGCTTCTTGTTCGAGCTCAAAGTCGATCTTGTAGCCAGTCATGATGTTTGAGTGCCTGGCGCCAAAAAATCTATACGACTTTACGAGCAAATTTGGCGTTAGCACAAAGACTAAAAGGTCCTCGTCTCTGACCTTTTGCACGCGTAGGATGTAGCCTTGCATCTAGGCAAAAAACTCCCTTATGCGCTCTCTCATCACGTGGGCGTCTTTGATGAAATTTACCTCATTTCTAAAGCTTGTAGCGCCATCTATACCCTTGCTATACTGGTGGAGGTGCTTTCTAAATATGCAAAGTCCGTGCTCGCCGTAGTGCTCGATCATAGCGTCAAAGTGAGCTAGTATGATCTCTTGTTTTAGTGACTTATCCACGCTACTTTTGGTCTTTATCTCGTGAAATATCCAAGGATTGCCGATGCTTGCTCTGCCAATCATTAGGGCATCGCATTTTGTAAGGCTAAGAATTTCATCTGCATTTTGTGCGTTTATATCGCCATTTGCAACGACTGGAATTTTCACGCTTGCCTTTACTCTAGCGATCGCTTCGTAATCAACCTTTGCGCTGTATCCACCAGCTCTAGTGCGCCCATGTACTGCGATGTAGTCCGCGCCAGCTTCTTCGCAGGCTTTTGCGATGCGCTCTTCGTTTTTGTCGTTAAAGCCAAGTCTAAATTTAACGCTTAAACTCTCTTTGTTTGAGATGCTTTTTATGGCTTCGATTATGCTTTGAAGCTTGTCTAGATCGTTTAGCAAGGCAGATCCAGCGCCTTGTCTAACGACCTTTGGCACAGGGCAGCCACAGTTTAGATCCAGTCCGTAAATTCCATCAAATTTATTGATGATCTGCACGGCTTTTTTTAAATTTTCTATATCGCTGCCAGCTATTTGGACGACGTAGGGCTCTTCGTTTGGGGATTTTTTAAGCATCTCAAGGGTTTTGTCACTGCTTTCATAGACCAAGGCATTTGCGCTGATCATCTCGCTAACAGTGACATCGCAGCCAAATTTCTTGACAACACTTCGTAACGGTAGGTCAGAAAAGCCAGCAAGCGGCGCTAAGAAAAGTGGCTTTTTGCTAAAGTCTATCATTTAAAAAATAGCGAGCTAGAGACCATTTTGCCGTTATCTCGCAAAAATAGTAAAACCTTTATCTCTTTAAACTCATCTGGGTCACTGCCCTCGATGGCTTCTCTTACTTTATCAAGCATCTGAAGCTCAAATAGCGCATATACGTAGGCCTCGTCAGCGTCAGCGTGGATGCTCTTTAGCTTCTCAAAAATGCTAATAAACGCATCTGGTTTTAGCTTATTTTTAAGCATTATGGCAGCTTTGTCGTATTGTGCTTTTGTCACTTTTGCATTGTTTAAAAGATCAAAAATTTCATCGCTACTTAGATCGATCTCGTCATTTACAAAACGCGTGATAATGGTCATTATATCTTCGCTTGCTAGCTCTGGATCGATTTTTTTAATCTCACTAAATGAAGCTGTTTTTATGAGCTTGTCAAAGGCTGCTTTTTTAAGGCTCTCGTTTTGCTCTTGACTTTTAAGCACATCAATATAGTAAGTAGGCAGCTGTTCGATCTTGTTTAGTTCATTTAAGATGTTTAGCTTGCTATCTTTTGCTAGTCTAAATTTCTTTAGATCGACGATCTCTTTGTTTTTTATGCTTTTTATGGTTTGCAAGATGTTGTTTATCTCGCCGTCATCAACGCCAACATCTTTAAGCTCGCCTACTGGTGAGATAGAGCGAGTGAGCTGTGAGGCGATCTTATAAGTGTCAGTTTTAAAGTCTTTGTTGCTCTCAAAGCCAAGAAGCGTCTCTTTTGCAAGGTCTTTGTAGAGGCTTGCATCTTTTTTTATCCATTTTTTATATCTATAAAAGGCGTATCCGTGATATGCGATGTGAAGTAGGGCAAGGAGCGCCAAAAGGGCTACTGGAAGCGCTACCCAAACAGCTACTGGTAAGGTTATGGCTTGACCTAAGAGCTCAAAGGTGAAGTCTGAACTATTAAGAGAATAGGTAAGTCCTGCAACGACTGCGATGTAGATGATGCAGTAGACGAGAAATTTTCTGGTTTTCATATTTTCTCCTTAGTTTTTTGCTGTTTTTTCTATTATCTCACGACAAGCTATGCAGTATTTTGCATGCGGTTTTACTTTTAGGCGAGGGACACCGATCTCCTCTTCGCACATGTCACAAATTCCATAAGTCTTGTTTGCTATCTTTTCAAGTGCTTCGTCGATCTCGTGAAGCTCGGCTCTTTGCTGGGTTGAGATAGACTGCTCTATAAGTTGGTCGGTATTTACTGATGCGATGTCAAATTCATCGCTTACGCCACTATCTCTTAGGCCACTTACTTCAACTGATGAGTCATAAATATTTTTTTTGATTTGTAATTTTCGCTCTTCAAGTAGCTTTTTGAAAAAATTTAGCTCGTTTTGAGTCATTTTATATTCCTTTATTTGTGATATGGGTGGTTTGCATTGATGCAAAGCCCTCTAAAAATTTGCTCAAAAAGTACGAGCTTGGCGACTTTGTGCGCCATAGTCATCTTGCTTAAGCTTACGACTTTTTGTGCCTTGTTTTTTAAATTTTGGCTAAGCCCATAAGCTCCACCTATGAAAAAATTGATCTGTGAATTTGAGTTTAAAATTTGAGCAAATTCTTGGCTGTCAAGCTGTGAGCCATTTTCATCAAGCATCACACAAAAGCCTTTTAAATTTGGCTCGTAAAATTCATCATAAGCTCTTAGTGCATCGCTTCTGCCGCTGCTTTGAGCCTTTGCTATCTTTTCATTAAATATTATTTTGTCGTTTATCTTGGCAAATTTTGCACTCATTTTTATATATTCTTGTATCTCGTTTTCAAAGTTGTCACGCGATGATTTTTGAATGCTAAAAACCGAAATTTCCAAACTTACCCTTTGGTTTTTAGCTTTAACTCAAAGCTAGTTTCGTTTGCGGTTGTCACTTCGTTTTTAGAGATCATAGCTTTGTTGTTTGTAAGAAATTTAACCATATCGCTTATATATTTTTTGTGCTCGCTTCTTGGCACGATATCATCTATAAGACCATGCTCAAGTAAAAATTCAGCCCTTTGAAAGCCCTCTGGAAGATCAGCGCCTATGGTTTGTTTGATGACCCTTTGTCCTGCAAAGCCTATTAATGCGCCAGGTTCAGCGATTATTAGATCTCCAAGCCATGCAAATGATGCACTAACGCCACCCATTGTAGGATCTGTAAGGATAGAAATGTATGGGAGCTTTGCTTCATCAAGAAGTTTTAGGGCTGCTGAAGTCTTTGACATCTGCATCAAAGAAAATGTGCTCTCTTGCATTCTGGCGCCACCAGATGCGCTTACGATAATTAAAGCTTGATGTTTTTCGATCGCACGTTTTATCGCTCTTACAATCTTTTCGCCCTCAACTGAAGCAAGTGAGCCGCCCATGAAGCCAAAGTCAAAAACAACTAGCTGAATCTCTTGTCCGTTGCATTTGCCTTCGCCGCATATCACTGAGCTTGTGCGTCCTGTTTTTTCTTTATTTTCTGCGATTCTTTTTTTGTATGATTTTTTATCAACAAAATTTAAAGGATCTACTGGTTTTAAATTTGCGTCAAATTCTACAAAGCTACCTTCATCGCAGATCAAATTTATGCGATCGTCAGCTTTTAATCTCATGTGGTAGCCACATTTTGGGCATACATTAAAACAAGCTTCAACTTCTTTGTAATACATCAGTGAGTGACAGTTGTCGCATTTTACCCAGTGTGTAGGTGCTTCTTCTGGACGAGGTTGAGCTTTTCTTATCTTTGAAAAAATGTCTGAGAAATTCATCTTTTTACCCACTTATATTAAAAATTGTGGGATTATATCTAATGTTAGCCTTGCTTTTTCTTATATGACTTAAAGTTTGTTTGTTTGTGGTGGATTTAAGGGGCAAACTAGCCCCTTAAAAGTATCTTATTAGAAGCGTCTTCCGATAGTAAATTCAAATGTATTTGTATCATCGCCCTCTTTAGGTTTAAGAGCTTTTGCAAAGATTAGTTGAAGTGGTCCGATAGGTGTTATCCACTCGATACCTGTACCAACTGATGATCTTTTTATCTCGTTTAGACTATTTTCACCGATCATGCCATAGTCATAAAATACAACGCCACGCATTTTAACACGCTCTATTATAGGAAAGCTCATCTCAACTGAGTTGTTAAATGATGTTTCGCCGCCGTATTCATAGTAGTCGCCATTATATTTTACTTTTGGAGATACGGTTCTGCCCTCGTAACCACGCAAGCTTCTTATACCACCAAGGTAAAGTCTTTCGTTGATAGGAGTATAACCTCTTTCCCAAATTTTGCCAAAACTTGCTTTATATCTTAGGATAAGATCGTAGTCTATGTACTCTCTAAGACCTAGATAGTAGTTGAAATTTGTGCGGTTTTTAACAAAATCCATATCACCGCCAAGTCCTGCTATCTCAAATGATGTGCTAGCTATGATACCGCGCCTTGGCAAGTAGTAATCATCGGTGCTATTATATGTTAAAGCTGGAGTTATAGCGCTTTTTATAGCCTTGCCTTCTCTGTAAATTTCTTTTCCAGTTTTTTCATTGATATCTTTTAGCTCATCATCTTTAAGTGTGATCTTGCTTTGTTCGATATTATAAGTAAGTGATGCGCTTAAATTTCTAGTTAGTTTTCTACCAAGTGTCGTACTAAAGCCGTAGCTTCTCTCTTTATATGTTGTCCAGTCATAGTCGTTTGCATAGAGTGTTCCGCCAAGGCTATACTCTGAGTCAAAAATTCTTGGATTTGTAAGACTTATCTGACCAGAAAGCTCGTTGTCACTCTTATCAACGCTTATTTGTCCTTGAAGACCAGAGCCAAAGATATTTGTGTCAGAAAGTGCAGCGTTAAGCAGCAAGCCATCGCTACTTCCGTATCCGATACCACCGCTTATTGAGCCAGTTGAAGCCTCTTTTACTTTTACTTTTAGATCGACTGTGTTTTTATCAACTGGATCTTCTTCTATCTCGACATCGTCAAAGTAGCTTGTTCTTTTTAGCGCATCTTTTGAGTCTTGAAGGTCGGTTCTGCTATATAAATTTCCCTCAGTTAGATATAGCTCACGTCTTACGACACGATCAACTGTTCTGTCATTTCCTGAAATTTGAACATTTCTTATATATACTTTTTCGCCAGGATCGACTTCGTAGTCGATATCAACTGTTTTATTTTCATCAAATTTATCAGTCTTTGGATAGACCTTAACAAATGCATAGCCCTTGTCAGCGACCATATCATCAAGCTTTTTCATATCTTGGCGAAGTCTTGCTGAGTTCATCGTATCGCCAGCTTCAAGTCTAAAATCATCTATGATTTTCTTAGTATCAAGCCCTAGCTCTTCAGGTGCTGTGATGCTTACATTTGAAACCTTATAAGGCTCACCCTCGTGGATGTAGTATGTAAGATCAGCTGTGTAGTTATCAAATGACGCGTTTAGATAAGGTGACGAAACTGTCGCATCTAGATAACCTTTTTGAAAATATTTATCTTGGATCCTTGCTGGGTCGTTTTCAAGTTCAAAAAGCTTAACTTTACCATCGTTTCTACCCCAAAGCCAGCCCATAAATTCTCTACTTTTGTTTGCAACTACTGGCTCAACATCATCATAGTCAAATTCTTTAGCACCGACTAAATTTACCTTTTTGATTATCATATTTTCGCCGCGGTTTATGTTTAGAGTGATGAAAAGTGAGCTGTCGTTATCTGCAACTGGCTGTTTTTCTACGTCTACAACTGTATCAAAATAGCCTTTTGACTCGTAGTATTGGCGAATTCTCTCTTTTGTTTTTTCGATAGTTAGCTCATCATACATATTGCCAGGTTTTATGTTAATTAGCGACTCGATAGCAGTTTTATCGTTTGTCACAACACCCTTTAAATCGACTCTAGCGACACTTGGCTTCTCTTTCACTTTTACTAAAAGATTGCCACTACCTGTATCTTCTATGTAGATATCATCAAAATAATTTTGCTTGTATAAATTTGTGATTGCCTTATCGCTAAGCTTTGGGGTTAGCTCTTGACCGACTTTTAGCCCCATTATCTGGCTAGCTACCTCAGGCGAAAGGTGAATCAAACCTTTAAAATTTATTGACTGAATTGTTTGTGCATTTAGACCGCTTAAAGCTAGTGCTAGTAAAAATAATTTCTTTTTCATTAAATTTAACCTAGAGTTTTAGTATAAGTGCGTATAATATCATATTTTATTTTTAAAAAATTTAAATTTTATAATTTTAAAGGTTTTTTATGAAAATAGGTATCATCGGACTTGGTCTTATGGGTGGCTCGCTTGGTCTTGCACTAAAAGATGAAAAATTAATCTCATGTGTCAGCGGATATGACAAAGATGAAAATCACAGCAAAAAGGCACTAGAACTTGGCTTGGTGCATGAAATTTTAAGCATAGATGAGATGAAAAAGAAGTGTGACATCATCTTTTTAGCTGTGCCAGTTGAAGCCATAGTGAGCATCGTGCAAAATTTAACTGACATTAGCGAAGATACGACGATTATTGATTTTGGCTCGACAAAGCAAAAGATAATAGAAGCCGTGCCAGAAAAAATTCGTAAAAATTTCATCCCAGCTCACCCAATGGCAGGTACTGAGTACTCTGGTCCAGAAGCTGCATTTAAGTCACTTTACACAGGTGCAACTGTCATAGTTTGCGACTTTGCTGAGAGCGCAGAAAAACATGTAAAAAGAAGCGTTGAACTATTTTCTTGCCTTGGTATGAAGATCATTTTCATGAGTGCAAAAGAGCATGATCACCACGTGGGACTCATCTCACATTTGCCTCACGCTATCGCATTTTCGCTTGCTAGTGGGATATTAAAAGAAGAGGATAAAAGACACATTGTAGCACTTGGTGGGCCGACATTTAAGGGCATGATACGTGTCGCAAAGAGTTCGCCATTTATGTGGAGCGATATCTTTAAGCAAAATAAAAATAATGTCGTTGCTGCAATCAATATGTTTGAAAAAGAGCTAAATTTGTGCAAAGATCTCATAAAAGATGAGCGTTGGGATGAGCTTTTTAATTGGATGAGCGAAGCTAGAGCTGTAAGGGAAATTTTGTAATTAACTAAAAATTTATTGATTAGTATGTAAAATTTCGCAAATAAAATTTAAGGTAATAATATATGTATAGACGTGGAATAGGTGGTTTTGGTATCGTTGTAGTTTTACTTGTTTTGATATTAGCTGGTGGCTTTGGATATGCTTTGATGTCTAAAGATTTTGAGCGAAACGAGCCAATCATCGGCATTGCTGATAAGGTTTATTGGAACCTTCGCTCGCCTATGAATATCAAATTTAAAGATGACAGCGGCATAAAATTTGTGCGCATCAGCATAAATGACGGCAAAAACGATCTAAATTTATTAAATCAAATCATACAAAATCCAAGTACTGAGCTTGATGTAAATTTAACATTTCCAAAAACTGGCTTTTTTGCTCAAAAAGATGCTTATGAGATGAATATAGAGGCTGTTGATACTAGCAAATGGGGCTTTTTTACAGGCAATAAAGCAAGCAAAAAAGTTGAAGTCATACTTGATACTTCAAAGCCTGATCTTTACGTGCTTTCTCAGTCTTACTCTATCTCAAAAGGTGGTAGCGCAGTTGTCGTCTTTAGAGCGACTGATAATCAGCTAAAAGAGGTCTATGTCCAGACAAATTTTGGTAAGAAATTTAAAGCTGTGCCATTTTACAAAGAGGGCTTTTACGCAGCACTTGTTGCTTGGCCAGTGCAGGTTGAAAACTTTAGTGCCGAGGTCATCGCAAGAGACTTTGCCGGCAATGAGAGCAAATCCCACGTGAGATATTTTTATGAAAATGTAAAATACAAAACTTCAACCATTGCTTTAAATGATAGATTTTTAGACGGAAAGATCGTTGATCTAACAGATCAATACGCCAAAGATCCAAACGCTCTTTCTAGGCTTGAGAAGATGAAATTTGTCAATGAAACGCTAAGAAACTCAAATGAAGAGAAGATAACAGCACTTACTTCAAACGTCGATACTGACATCACAAATGGCTTTAATATAATCCCATTTTACCCGCTTAGAAATGGTAAGAAAGTTGCTGATTTTGCCGATCACCGCTTCTATACATATAATAATGAACAAGTAAGTGAGTCATGGCATATGGGAATAGACTTTGCAAGCGTGGCATCAGCTCCGATCATAGCTAGCAACGCAGGTCGCGTCGTCCTTGCCTCTGAGAATGGAATTTATGGCTTAAACATTGTGATTGATCATGGATTTGGACTTTACTCGCTTTATGGTCACTGCTCAAGTGCGAAGGTAAAAGAGGGCGATATGGTCGCTGCTGGTGATCAAATAGGCACTACTGGAACTAGCGGTCTTGCACTTGGAGACCATCTTCACTTTGGAATTTTGGTTCAAGGTGAAGAGGTAAGACCTCAACAATGGATGGATAAAAAGTGGATAAAAGACAATGTGACGAGTGTCTTAGATGCCGCAAAGGCGATGATAGATAAGAATTAAATTTGCAAATTTGATTTTTTAGTGCTATCATAAGCGAACTAAAAAATATAAGGAAGATTTTTGAAACAAACTACTATCGCAAGACGCGTTGAGACCGTTGGTATAGGGCTTCATAAGGGTGAGCCGATAAGACTTATACTAGAACCTCTTGATGCAAATTCAGGTATTATTTTGCACCGCGAAGATCTTGGTATTAGTTTTAAAGCTGAGCCTAAAAACGTTATAAATACGCAAATGGCAACCGTCGTTGGCAACGAAAAGGGCTTTATTAGCACGATAGAGCACCTAATGGCAGCTGTAAATGGATACGGCATTGATAATATTAGAATTTCAGTTGATGCAAACGAAATTCCTGTCATGGACGGCAGTGCGATAAGCTTTTGTATGCTACTTGATGAAGCTGGTATAAGATATCTTGACGCTGGCAAAAAAGTGATACTTGTCCGCCGCGAGGTCGAGGTGATTGAGGGATCAAAATTTGTGAGAACTTCACCTTCGAGAAATCCAAAATTTGACTATACGATCAAATTTGACCACCCAGTCATCGGCGAGCAAAGATATGTTTTTGAATTTAGCAAGAGCTCGTTTGTAAAAAATATCGCTCGAGCTAGAACTTTTGGCTTTTTAAAAGATTTGCAACGCTTGCAAGCTCAAAATTTAGCCCTTGGCGCATCGCTTGATAACGCTGTGGCTATCGATGATACACATATTTTAAACCCAGAGGGTTTGAGATTTGAAAATGAGTTTGTAAGGCATAAAATTTTAGACGCAGTTGGCGATCTAAGCTTGCTTGGAGCACCTTTACTTGGGGATTACACAGCATTTGCTGGCAGCCACGATCTAAACCATAAACTAACCCTTGCTTTAATGGCAGATGAGAAAAATTATGAGATCGCAACGCTTAGTGGCGAGCTTTTAAAAGAGTATCAAAAGGTATTTGCATAAAAAATATTGAAATTTTAGTAGTCTCTTTATCGACTCCACTTTTAGTTGGAGTCTATAAAGATGGCGTAAAATTTGATGAGATCACAACTGACGAGCATGTCAGCGAAGCTTTGATAAAAATCCTAGAAAATTTATCCTCTAAATTTAACATCACAAAGATCATCTACGCAAACACACCAGGTAGCTTCATGGGGCTAAAGGTGGCCTATGTCATTTTAAAGACTTTTTCTTTGGCAAAGGGCTGTGAGTTTTACGCAGTTAGCGGCTTTAGTCTAAATGGCGGACAAGCGATCAGAGCAAATAAAAATTTAAGCTTTGTCTTAAAAAATGGCGAAATTTCACTTGAAAGAGTTGAGCCAGTGAGATTTGTGTTGCCTTTAAATTTAGATGAATTAAAACTAAATTCAGATACACTTCCAAATTATATCATTCAAGCTGTCTAGGAGAAAATTTGAATATCTTAATCCCTGCTACAAGCGCAAATTTAGGACCAGGTTTTGACGCTTTAGGACTTAGTTTAAAGCTTTTTAATAGCGTAAAGATCGAACCATCTAAATTTAGCTCAGTCTCGATAAATGGCGAGGGAAGCGATAGTGTAAATTTAAAGAGAAACAACATTTTTCTAAGTATTTTTAATGAAATTTTTCTCGAGCTAACTGGAAAAAATGAAAATTTTAGAGTAGTTTTTGAAAACAATATCCCATTTTCAAGAGGGCTTGGTAGCAGCTCTGCAGTCATTGTTGGAGCCATCGCTTCAGCTTATGAGATGGCTGGCTTTAAAGCTAGTAAAAGCGTCGTTTTAAACAGGGCAATCATCTATGAAACACACCCAGATAACATCTCGCCAGCAGTTCACGGCGGATTTATCAGTGCGATCGTAAAAAATGGCAATGTCTATGCAAATAAAATAAATTTAAGTGATGAGATAAAAGCGGTCGTTGTCATCCCAAATAAGCCGATGAGTACAGCCTCATCAAGACAAATTTTACCAAAAAACTACACTATGAAAGAGTGCGTAAATAACCTCTCTCACGCTGCATTTTTGACGTCTTGTTTTTATGAAAAAAGATACGATCTTTTGAGGATAGCAAGTGAAGATATGATGCACGAAGAGCGCAGAATGAACGCTTTAAAAGAGCTTTTTGAGGTGCGAAAGGTGGCTTACGAAAACGCAGCACTAATGAGCACACTTTCAGGCTCAGGATCGAGCTTTTTAAATATCGCTTATAAAGATGACGCTAAAAATTTGCAAGATGTTTTAAAAAGTAAATTTGGTGATTTTAGAATTGAAATTTTTTCATTTGATAACGATGGATACGTAATTACGCAAAGCTAAAAACAAGTTTAAAAAGGTATAATGAATAAAAATAATCCAGTAAGGACATGCGTCGCTTGCAAAGTTAAATTTTCTCAAAACTTGCTAAAAAGATACCGCTTGGTAGGCAAGAATTTGGAGTGCGGCAAAGGAAATGGTCGTAGTTTCTATCTATGTGATGGTTGTTTGCAAAAAGGCGACAAAATTTTAAAAAAAATAATTGATAAACAAACTAAAGGTGCCTTAGGACTTGACGCACCGAAGTTAAAGGAGATACTCTTAAATGAGCAATGTTAGGATTTCAGAGATCGCAAATGAGCTTGGCTACCCAAGTAAAGAGATAGTAGAAAAAGCTCAAGAACTAGGCCTAAAGGTCAAAACTCACTCAAATGCTGTGAGCCTTGAAGAGGCTGAAGCAATATATGA
The DNA here is from genome assembly GCA_963545295.1 of uncultured Campylobacter sp. Classification (GTDB taxonomy): domain Bacteria; phylum Campylobacterota; class Campylobacteria; order Campylobacterales; family Campylobacteraceae; genus Campylobacter_A. The sequence continues at coordinate 11,771 of CAUUIN010000003.1, forward strand.
ATACGTTCAAACTGGCGTAATACCAGATAAATTTAAAAAGAAAAAGAGCGAGCCAAAAGTAAAAAAAGTGCCTAAAAAAGAGACAGAAAAAGAGCTTGCTAAAAAAGAAGAAAAACCTAAAGCTGAGCCTAAAAAATCAGCTGCTAAGGCTGAGCCAAAGCCTGAAAAGGCAAAGACTGAACCTAAAAAAGAGGTGCAAATTTTAGAAGAAAAACCAAAGGCTGAGCCTAAAAAAGAAGAGCCTGTAAAGGTTGAGCAAAAGCCAGCGCAAGCGCCAAAACCAAAAGAGAGTTTGGCTGATGTGACTCAAAAAAGACGCGGTCTTGTGATAGTTAAAAAGAAAAAAGATTACGAGGCGCCAGCTCCTGTAAAAGAGGGGAAAAAGGCTGAGGCAGCTGTTACTAACATTAGTGATTTTAAGAGTATGTTCTCTGCTAGCGATGAAAATTTAGCTAGGAAAAAGAAAAAAGAGAAAAAAGTAACGGTTGTAAGCAAAAAAGATAGCGCTGAAAAGATGGACTTGCTTGGTGGAAGTGACTTTGGCGACATCGTGCTTGAAGATGAGGATGTGGTGGTATTGCCTGATTTTAGCTTCAAAACTCCTGCCCCAGCTCCGATGCAAAGGATAAAACAGCCAAATGCGATGAAAACAACCGTCAATAACACGATAAATTCATTTGGCGATGGCGGCATACAAAGAAGAGCTAGAAAAAAACATAAAAAGCCTGAAAATAAACAAAATAGCGAAGCTGTAACTTCGATAAATATACCAAAAGAAATTCGCGTTTATGAATTTGCTGAAAAACTAAATAAACAGCCTAGCGAGGTCATAGGTAAGCTATTTATGCTTGGCATGATGACGACTAAAAATGACTTTTTGGACGAAGATGCGATAGAAATTTTGGCTGATGAGTTTAACGTCGAGGTAAATATCATCGATGATCAAAAAGAATTTGACTACGTTGCAGCTTATGAAGAGGAGATAAAAGACGATGAAAATCTCCAGCCAAGAGCGCCAGTTATAACCATCATGGGTCACGTGGACCACGGCAAAACCTCACTACTTGACTATATAAGAAAGTCTCGCGTAGCAGCTGGCGAGGCTGGTGGTATCACGCAGCACGTGGGCGCTTATATGGTAAATAAAAATGGCAGAAACATCACATTTATCGACACTCCAGGCCACGAGGCATTTACAGCTATGCGTGCAAGGGGTGCTGGCGTAACTGATATAGTTATCATCGTAGTTGCAGCAGATGACGGTGTAAAACCACAAACAAAAGAGGCAGTTAGCCATGCAAAAGCCGCTGGAGTGCCAATAATCATCGCAATAAATAAAATGGATAAAGAGTCAGCAAATCCTGATCTAGTAAAAACTGGTCTTGCTGAGCTTGATATCATGCCAACAGAGTGGGGCGGAAAGTATGAATTTGTGCCGATCTCTGCAAAAACAGGCATGGGCATAGATGATCTACTTGAGATCGTGCTTTTACAAGCTGATCTTTTGGAGCTAAAGGCAAATCCAAAGGCAAATGCAAAAGCAACTGTCATCGAGAGCTCACTTCAAAAGGGTCGTGGCCCAGTAGCTACCATCATCGTTGAAAACGGCACGCTTCATGTCGGAGATACAGTCGTAGCTGGCGTTGCATACGGTAAGATAAGAAGCTTGCTTGATGATCAGGGCAGGCCACTAAAAGAGATAAAACCAGGCGAATGTGGCGTGATAGTGGGTCTTAGCGAGATAGCAGAGGCCGGCGAGACGCTAATAGGCGTAAAAACTGACAAAGAAGCTCGTGAGTACGCACAGAAAAAGGCTGAGTATATCCGCCAAAAAGAGCTTAGTAAGAGCACAAAGGTTAGCATTGATGAGCTTAGTGCTAAGATCGCCGAGGGCGAGCTAAAGACGCTTCCAGTCATCATCAAAGCTGACGTTGGTGGCTCGCTTGAAGCGTTAAAAGCAAGCCTAGAAAAACTAGCAAACGACGAGATCAGAGTAAATGTCATCCACTCAGGCGTTGGCGGTATCACGCAAAGCGACGTTGCACTTGCAAGCGCAAGTAACGACTGCATCATCCTTGGCTTTAACATAAGGCCAACTGGCGAGATAAAAGAGAAGGCAAAAGAGAGTGGCGTTGAGATAAAAACTTACAACGTTATTTATAATCTAATCGACGATGTGAAGGCGATTTTGGGCGGACTAATGTCACCGATCATCAGAGAAGAGCAGCTTGGTCAAGCTCAGGTTCGCCAAGTGATTCATGTACCAAAAGTTGGCACTATCGCTGGATGTATCGTTACTGAGGGCACGATAAACAGAGGAGCAAAAATTCGTCTTATTAGAGAAGGTGTGGTCGTTTATGAGGGCTTAGTAAGCTCACTAAAACGCTTCAAAGATGATGTCAAAGAGGTTGCTAAAGGCTACGAGTGTGGCGTTGGTATCGAGAATTTCAACGACATCAGAGAAAATGACTACATCGAAAGCTTCAAAGAAGTCAAGGAGAAAGCTACTCTATGAACGCTAACGAAATAAAGCGTATGAGAACAGAGAGCGTGCTAAAAGAGCTCATACCAGAGGCTCTAGCCACTCTTGAAGATAGTATTTTAAAGGGGCTTTGCGTCACTGACGTCGAGTGCAAAAAGGGCAGATACGACGCCTTTGTCTATCTTGATAAGATGATGTTTGATGAGCGCGAGCAAGAGTATATTTTAGGGCATTTAAAGCGAGTTTGTAGGCATTTGCAAAACCACTGCATGGCGGCTGAGGGCTGGTATAGATGTCCAAATTTTCACTTTAAATTTGACGATAGATTAGAGTATCAAAACCATATGGATAAGTTGTTTGATAAAATTTCAAAGGATTTAAACAAAAATGGATAATTTAGACAAACTAGTACGCGAATGCGGCGTCGAGCTTTACGACAGCGAGATCGCAAATGAAAATGGTAGGGCTATTTTTAGAGTTTATATCACAAAAAATGGCGGAGTAAGTCTTGATGACTGCGAAAAAGTGAGCCGTATGCTCTCGCCTATCTTTGACGTGACACCGCCAGTTAGCGGAGACTATAATCTAGAGGTTAGCTCGCCTGGCCTTGAGAGAAAGCTTAGTAAGCCATCTCATTTTAAATCAAGCATTGGCGAGCTAGTTAAAGTTCAAACCGAGGCTGAGAAATTTGCGGGAAGGCTTGTAAAGGCGGACGAAGAGAGTATCGCGATTGAAAATGAAGATGGGATTTTTGAGATCAATATCAGTGAGATAAAAAAAGCAAAAACATATTTGGAGTGGTAAAATGCTAAGCGACATCGAGATAACTCACCAAACAAAACTTGAACACATCAGTAAGGTTGCCGCAAAACTAGGCTTAAACGAAGACGAGCTTGAGCTTTACGGCAAATTTAAAGCTAAAATTTCCCCTAGACTTGGGTCATCAAACTCAAAGCTCATCTTAGTCACCGCGACTAATCCAACCCCATACGGCGAGGGTAAAACGACTATGTCGATCGGTCTAGCCGACGCACTAAATTCACTTAATAAAAAGGTTTGCTTGGCACTTCGTGAGCCATCTCTTGGGCCAGTTTTTGGCATAAAGGGTGGAGCAGCAGGTGGTGGCTACTCGCAGCTTGCGCCGATGGAGGATCTAAATTTACACTTCACTGGTGATTTTCATGCGATAACATCGGCAAATAACCTCATTTCAGCGATGATAGATAATAGCCTCTATCAAGAAAACCCACTAAAAATAGAGAAAATTTTATGGAAGCGCTGCATGGATATGAATGACCGCGCGCTTAGATTTATCACTGTGGGACAAGGTGGCAAAACCGACGGCGTACCAAGAGAAGATGGCTTTAACATCACTGCCGCAAGCGAGATCATGGCTGTGCTTTGTCTAGCTACAAGCCTTTCTGATCTAAAAGAGCGCGTGGCAAACATTATGGTCGCTTATGATAGCGATAAAAAGCCTATCTACGTGCGTGATCTAGGCTGTGAGGACGCTGTTTGCATACTTTTAAAAGATGCGATCAAACCAAATTTATTTCAAACGTTAGAGCACACACCTACGCTCGTGCATGGTGGCCCATTTGCAAACATCGCGCACGGTTGCAACTCCGTCATTGCAACAAAAACAGCTCTAAATTTAGCCGACTACGTCATCACTGAAGCTGGCTTTGGCTCGGAGCTTGGCGCTGAGAAATTTTTAGATATAAAATGCAGGGTTGCTGAGATAAAACCAAGCGCTGTAGTGCTTGTAAGCACGATCAGATCGCTAAAATATAACGGCGAAGCAAATAAAGACGAGATCACAAAACCAGATATGAACGCCCTTAAAAAAGGTATTGAAAATCTTGGCGGACACATCGAAAATTTAAAAGGCAAATTTGGTCAAAATGTAGTCGTGGCGCTTAACAAATTTGGCTTTGATACCGAAGAAGAGATAAATTTCGTAAAAGAGTACTGCCGTGAGCTTGGTGTAGAAGTGGCAGTTTGTGAGAATTTCTTAAAAGGTGGCAAAGGCGCGCTTGAGCTTGCCGAGCTAGTTTTAAAAGCGTGCGATAAGCCAAGCAAGATAAATTTCACTTACGAGATGAGCGACGATACAAAAACTAAAATAGAAAAGGTCGCTAAGGAAATTTACGGAGCGGGCGAGGTGGTCTTTGAAGAGGCTGCTCTTAAAAAGATCGAGATGATAAAAGAGCTAAATTTAAGTCATTTGCCAGTTTGCATCGCAAAAACGCAGTACTCATTTAGTGACGACGCGAAGCTTTTGGGTAGAGCAAAGGGCTTTACATTTAGCGTAAAAGACCTTGATATTAGAACGGGGGCTGGCTTTATCGTTACAGTTTGCGGTAAGATCATGCTAATGCCAGGACTTCCAAAAGTGCCAGCTGCGGTCAATATGAAGATAGACGCAGACGGTAAGATCGACGGCTTGTCGTAAATTTGAAGAAATATGAAATTTGTAAATATACTCTTTTTAATATTTTTGGGTGCTTTTTTTGTTGGATGCTCGGGAGGATATAAATATAATGTTGAGCCAACGCCGATACAAAAAGGCGTGGCTAAATACATTGTTAGTGATTTTAACCTGACATTGATAAATCAACCAACTAGATACGAGTACAACCCTAACTATAAAAACGAAAGCGAACTTCGTGATGAGTTTGTGGAATTTATCAACAAACATCTAAAAGAGCAGGGCATTTTAGGGGACGAAAATAGCTTCAAGATAAAAATACAAATGGATTATGAAAGATGGTTTAACTGGGGTGGCAAGGCGTTAAACAAGCCACATTTTAGCTACAGCGTGAAAATTTATGATAACGCAGATAGGCTTTTGGTCTCTTATGCTATACCTGTCTCTACGACAAAGTATAGCTATTTTAAAGAGATCGCTGTTCTGGCGGAGATTGCTGCATTTAGATGGGACGCAGAGGATGAGCCGACCGATATCGACTTGATCTCAAAAACTCTTGTTGATGAGATAAAAGATATAGGGAAATAGTCTGCTAAGATGAACGACGAATTTTACATGGATCTTGCTTTAAGCGAGGCTTGGAGATTTCAGATCCTGACCTATCCAAATCCAGCCGTTGGATGCCTTATCCTTGATGAAAATGGTCAAATTTTATCTTGCAAGGCCCATGAAAAGGCTGGATATTTACACGCTGAACCAACAGCGATACTCTTTGCACTTTGCAAAAAAAATGAAAAATTTAAAGATGATTTTATAAAAGCATATAATGCTAAATTTAGCTCTAAGATAAAAGAGGGCGAATTTGGCCTTTTAGAGCCAAATTTTACATACGAATTTATACTAAATAACCACGCAAATTTACTAAAAAATGCAAAAGCCTACGTCACACTTGAGCCTTGCTCACACCACGGTAAAACGCCACCTTGTGCAAATTTGCTAAAAGAGCTTGGCTTTAGCGAGGTCATAATAGGTAGCCACGATGAAAATAAAATAGCAAGTGGTGGCGCAAATTTACTACGAACTGCCGGCATGAGAGTTAAATTTGGCATTTTAAAAGAGCGCTGTGATAAGCTACTTGAGCCATTTTTGGCATATCAAAATGGTGGATTTAGCTTTTTAAAGATCGCCCTTAGCAAAAACGGCGTGGCAAGTGGTGGCATCATCACAAATGAGCTTAGCCGAACTCACGTTCATAAGCTTAGAAGCGCTATAGATAGATTGGTGATCGGTGGTAACACAGTGCGGACGGACCGTCCAAAGCTTGATAGCAGGCTAGTAGGTGGCAAAAATCCAGACGTCATAATCTACTCAAGAAGTGATAAATTTGATGAAACTATACCGCTTTTTGGCGTGCCAGGTCGCAAGGTGAGCGTGCTAAAAGAGCTTAGTCTAAAAGGTCTTAGCATGTTTGAGGGAGCTGGTGAGTTTTTAAAACTTGCAAAAGAGGGCAAGCTGGCAAATGTGAAATGGCTACTTATCTATCAAAGTTCAAATTTTAAAAGTGGTGAAAATTTAAGGATTGATTTAAATTTAAAACCACTTTTTAGTGGAAATTTCGGAGATGATAGCTACACTTGGTATAAAATTTTAGGTTAAATTTCTGCTGTAATTTTTTGAATAAATTTTTATTTGCCTTTAAAGGTGTTTTTTGCTGTAAGAATTTGACACTGCTATGTGAATAGATATGGTTTTAAAATAAATTTAGAGTTTGTATTTTTATGATAAAGGTCAAATTTTAAAAATGATGAGAATTTAAAGCTCGATCTAAATTTACAACCGCTTTTTAGTGTAAATTTTGGATTAAATTTTTTTATCGCATTGTAAATTTCAATATAAAACGATTTTATTTTTAAAGACTTACTTTATAAAAGCAGCCAAGTTTTCAATATAAAGTTAAAATTTAGAAATTTATCTGAAAATCAAGAGTTAGAAATTTAAAAATTTGATTTAAAAAGAGAGATAAGATGGTGCGATCAGCGAGACTCGAACTCGCACACCTAACGGCACTACCCCCTCAAGATAGCGTGTCTACCAATTCCACCATGATCGCAAAAAAGAACAAAAGCCCCAAAAGAGGGGCTAAATTTAAGCTTTACGCTTAGCCAAGCATTGGGTTTGCATAAAGAACAATAAGTGTAATAACAAGTGCGTAGATAACTTGTGCTTCGATCATCGCAAGAGCGATAAACATTGTAGTCATAAGTTTGCTACCAACGCCAGGGTTTCTAGCTGTTCCGCTGATAGTTGCAGCAGCTGTGTTTCCCATACCAATAGCACCGCCAAGAGCTGCAAGGCCAAGGCCGATACCGCCAGCGATAACTGAATATGATCTGATCATCTCGCCGTCAGCACCAAATGCGAATGCAGCAAGACCAAGAATTAAAAAGACGATCTTTTTCATCGTTGCTCCTTTAAAATTTTAAAGCTCTTTCGGATCTGTCCCCTACTTGAACTTCATGAGCCGTAATATTACAAAAACAAAACTTTGTTTCAAATAAAAACACTAAAAATTTAAATTGCCTATAAAAAATTCTTGGCTTAGAAAAATGAAAGTTTTTTTATGCTATCTTTGAAAGAATTTAATTTATCCTTAATCTTAGGTTTTCAATGATAAACGAGAAATTTTCGAAGATAGGCTTTGTCCTTGCTATGGCTGGTTCTGCTGTGGGTCTTGGCAACGCCTGGAAATTTCCTACGATGGTGGGAAATAACGGCGGTTCAGCATTTATAATTTTGTATTTGCTTCTTACATTTGCTATCGCATTTGTGGCGTTTTTAGCAGAGCTTAGTATCGGCAAGCTTGGCGAAAGCGACATCGTAAGCTCTCTTTACAAGCTCGCTCCAAGTAATAAAAAAGCGTGGTCGCTCTCTGGGTTTTTCATGATCGGAGCGATACTTATAGCTTCATTTTATATGGTGGTCATTGGCTGGATTTTAAAGTATATTTACCTTAGTTTTTCACCACTTTTATCTGATACAAAAGCGGCAGGTGAGCAGTTTAACACACTTTTATCAAACGATCTAAGCAGTGCTGTGCTTTGTTTTAGCCTAGTTTTTTTAATGGTATTTTTTGCAGTTTCAAAAGGTGTAAAAAGTGGTATCGAAAAGCTAAATATATGGATGATGCCAAGCCTTTTTGTCTTGCTAGTTTGCATGCTCTTTTACGCGCTTAGCATGGGAGACGGCTTTGTTCAGGCGGCTAAATTTTTATTTGTACCAAATTTTAGTGCGATCACGCCAGATGTTATCTTGCAGGCTCTAGGCCTTGCGTTTTTCTCGCTATCTATGGGCGTTGGCGTCATACCAACATACGCTGCAAATTTGCCAGAGCGCACAAATTTAATAAAATCAACGCTTTCTATCATCTTTATAAACATCTTAATAGGCATTATGATGGGGCTTGTTGTATTTACATTTATATTTGCTTATGGAGCTGATAGCACGGCAAGTGGTCCTGGCCTTATCTTTATCTCGCTTGTCACGCTTTTTGCAAAGCTTGGCATTGTTGGCAACGTTATGGCGGTTGCATTTTTCGTATCGCTATTGTTTGCTGGCATTACAAGCGCGGTTTCGATGATCGAGCCTTTTGCTTATTATTTGGTTAGAAAATTTGAAATTTCAAGAAAAATGGCGCTTCTTTATATCGGCGTTTTTGTCTATATCTTGGGTATCTTTTGTATACTTTCATATTATTCAGAAACATCAAGTGCTTTTAGCGTTTGGGGTAAGCCATTTTTTGACGCGCTTGACTTTCTCACATCAAATATCATGATGCCAATAGGCGCTATCGTATTTAGCTTTTTTGTTGGTTATAAGCTTAAAAAAGAGAGTTTGTATCTGCTTTTTGGCGATTTTATGGGAAGAGCATTTTTTGAAATTTGGTACTTTTTCTTAAGATATGTCGTGCCAGTTGCCATTTGTGCCATAATGATCTACCAGATGGCAGGTAAATAATGGCAGAGAGATTTAGCAAGATAGGCTTTGTTTTATCGATAATTGGAGCGGCTATCGGCCTTGGTAATGCTTGGAAATTTCCATATATGGTCGGCAGTAACGGCGGTTCGGCATTTATCCTTATATATCTATTTTTTGCCTTTGCCGTTGGTCTTAGCATATTTTTTGCTGAGATGGCGATGGGTAAAATTTCACGTCTTGATACGGTTGGAGCGTTTAAGGCTCTAGCTACAAAAGGGGCAAATTCTTGGAAATTTGCCGGTGTTATCATGGTGACTGGGCTATTTATCGCTTCGTTTTACACACTCATCATTGGCTGGGTTTTAAAATACGTCATTTTAAGCTTTGGCGAGCTACCTAAAGATATGGCAAGCTCAGAGACGCTTTTTGTAAATTTCACTTCAAATGGTATAAGTGAGCAAATTTTATACTTTAGTATCGCATTTTTTGCCTACTTTTTCATCCTTACAAAGGGTGTAAAAAGCGGCATCGAGCGCATAAATGTCTATCTTATACCAGCTCTTTTTATCTTGCTTTTGCTTATGCTTGGCTACTCTTTTGGCATGGAAGGCTTTGATAAAGCGGCTAAATTTCTACTAGTACCTGACTTTTCAAAGATAGATCAAGCAGCCGTTTTAAACGCTCTTGGACTTGCTTTTTTTACGATGTGTGTTGGCATTGGCTGCATCCTTACTTACTCATCAAGCCTAAGCGATGATACAAATTTATTTACCTCTTCGCTATATGTCGTCTTTGCAAACATCATAATAAGCGTCATCATCGGCCTTATCGTCTTTACATTTACATTTGAGTTTGGCTCAGAACCATCAAAAGGCGCAGGACTTGCTTTCATATCGCTACCAACGCTATTTGCTAAGCTTGGCTTGCTTGGAAATTTCTTGGCATTTACATTTTTTATATCACTATTTTTTGCTGGCATCACCTCTGTTATCTCGATGGTTGAGCCATTTATATTTTTCTTAAGCAAAAGCCTAAAATTTAGTAGAAACAAATCGATCCTAATCGTTGCTTGCGTGGTTTATATTTTAGGAATTTTATGCGCATTAAGTGGCACAAACGAATTTAAAGATGCGCTTACATTTTTTGGCAAGAGTTTTTTTGACCTGCTTGATTATCTTAGCTCAAACATCATGCTCCCACTTGGTGGCATCTTGTTTGCAATCTTTGTTGGCTACTTTATGAAATTTGAGCTTTTAAAAGAGCTATTTGTGCCTTATATGGGCAAGGTTATATTTAAAATTTGGTATTTTTTAATTAGATTTGTGGCTCCACTTTTAGTTCTAGTGGTGTTAATAAGGGAGATCTCATAATATGGCAAAAGAACAATTTTCTAAAATAGGCTATGTCCTAGCAGTCGCTGGATCGGCTGTTGGACTTGGCAATGCATGGAAATTTCCATACATGGTTGGTGAAAACGGCGGTTCGGCGTTTATTATCCTATATCTTTTGATAACGTTTTTAGTTGGCGTGCCTATCTTTATGGCGGAGCTTAGTATCGGCAAGCTTAGCGAGAGTGACAGCGTAAATGCCTTTAGGAAACTCGCTCCAAAAAATAAAAATTTATGGCAAATAGTGGGAATTTTAGCCATGGTAACAGCAGCTATCATCTCATCTTACTACATCGTGATAATTGGCTGGGTATTTAAGTATTTTGTCCTATCTTTTTCTGGGTTACCAAATGATATAGATAGCTCAAAGGTGATATTTAATGAGCTACTCACACACGGTCTTGGCGAGCAGACACTTTACTTTGTTATAGCTTTTGCAGCTTGCTTTTTCATACTCTCAAAAGGCGTAAAAAGTGGCATAGAAAAGCTAAATGTTTGGATGATGCCAAGTCTATTTATCATGGTTTTAATTATGCTTGTTTATTCTATGACTATGGATGGCTTTGTAAAATCAGCCGAGTTTTTACTAATCCCTGACTTTAGTAAAATTTCATTTAACTCGCTCTTACTAGCTCTTGGCCTTGCATTTTGGACGCTATCTCTTGGTATGGCAGCGATCATTACTTATTCAGCTAGTTTAAGTGACGATACAAATTTAGCCACCTCAACGCTTAGTATCGTCTTTATAAACATCGCACTTGCTATCATGATAGGTCTTGTTATATTTACATTTATATTTGAATTTGGAGCCACTCCGTCTCAAGGCCCAGGCCTTGTCTTTATCTCTCTTCCAACGCTATTTGCAAAGCTTGGCGTGATCGGTCAAATTTTAGCGGTGGCATTTTTTGCTGCGCTCATCTTTGCTGGTATCACTTCGGCTATCTCTATCGTTGAGCCATTTGTCTTTTTCTTGATCAGAGAGTATGGCATGAGTAGGAAAAAAGCGCTTTGCATAGTTAGTGCAGGTATTTTTGTATTAGGATTTTTATGTCTTTTATCAAACATAGAAAATGTTGGCGATAAATTTATGCTGTTTGGTAAAAATTTCTTTGACTTCCTAGACTTTACCGCTTCAAATATCCTGCTTCCAATTAGTGGTATCGGCGGAGCGATATTTGTTGGATATTTTATGAAAAAAGATGCTTTATATGTGCTATTTAGCCCGTATATGAGTGATTTTGTATTTAATGCATGGTATTTTTTACTAAGATATGTGGCACCAGTTTGTGTGCTCATCATCATGATAAATGAACTATTAAAGGTTATTAATGGATAAGATTGAGAAATTTTTCGACAAAGCTGGCGATATAGTCGGCTATATTTGTATGTTTATTATGGCTTTGATGATAATAGACGTATTTTTTAACGTTGTGGCAAGATACTTTTTCTCTTACGGCAACGTTGCATTTCAGGAGCTTGAGTGGCACTTTTTTGCTGTGATATTTCTACTTGGCATGAGCTATGCTCTAAAAGAGGACGCACATGTTAGAGTTGATATCTTTTACGCTAAATTTTCAGAAAGAAAAAAAGCCCTTGTAAATATGCTTGGCACCATCTTTTTTGTCATACCATTTGCGCTTTTGGTTTCAAATTTATCATTTGGATTTGTAGGAGATGCTTACAGCTCGGCAGAGGCCAGCGCAGATCCAGGCGGTCTTACTCACAGATGGATCATAAAAGCGATGATCCCTTTTTCATTTTATGTGCTTGTATTTTTTGCGATTGGCTTTTTTATAAAAAATTTAAATCGCTATAAGAAAGCCAGTAAGGAGAAAATATGGCTGGATTAATAATGTTTATAGCCGCGCTATTGATGCTTGGCATTGGTTTTCCAGTGGCATTTACCTTTGGTGCGGTTGCGATGATATTTGGCATGGTTGGCAGCGTTGTAGAGAGCTTTAGCGATGGCAACGGGCTACTCGGCAGTATAGAAGTATTTAAAGATATGTTTAACTTCATGCCTTATAGAATTTTCTCTATCATGGAGAGTAGAATTTTCATAGCAGTTCCACTTTTTGTATTTATGGGCGTTGTGCTTCAAAAGTCAAAGCTAGCTGAGAGGCTACTTGAGAGTATGGGTATGCTTTTTGGTGAAATTCGTGGCGGCATCGCGATAAGCACTATCTTAGTAGGCGCACTACTTGCAGCTTCAACTGGCGTCGTAGGTGCTAGCGTCGTTGCTATGGGCGTTATAAGCTTGCCTGTAATGTTAAAGTATAAATACGACCAATCCCTAGGTTGTGGCACGATATGCGCTGCTGGTACGCTTGGTCAGATCATCCCTCCTTCTATCGTGCTTATCATCTTGGGCGACATCTTTTCAGTGCCAGTTGGCGAGCTTTTTCACCAAGCTGTTGTGCCAGGACTTACGTTAGTTGGGGTTTATATAGTTTATATTTTGATAGTTGCTTACCTTAAGCCAGAGGTCGCTCCTATCGTAAAAGATGAGAGCGGGGTTAGTAAATTTAGGCAAGTAGTTAGAGCGCTTGTGGCTATCTTTCCGCCACTTTTGCTAGTTATCTGCGTGCTAGGCTCTATCTTTGCAGGTATCGCTACACCAACAGAGAGTTCAGCATTTGGCTGCGTAGGTGCTATTATCCTCGCTATATTTTATAGAACATTTTCATTTTCTATGATGAAAGAAGCTTTGGCTGAGAGCGTAAAAACTACAGCTCTAGTCTTTGCTATACTTGTTGGTGCGACTGCCTTTTCTATGGTCTTTAGCTACACTGGAGGCGATGAGATAGTTGAAAATTTCATGACAAATTTACCAGGCGAGAAGTGGGGCTTTATCATCTTTAGTATGGCTGTTATCTTTGTGCTTGGATTTTTTATAGATTTTGTTGAAATTTCATATATCGTGCTTCCTATCTTGGTGCCAATAGCCGCAAAACTTGGCATAAACCCAGTCTATCTAGCGATCCTAGTTGCTATGAATTTACAAACTTCATTCTTGACGCCGCCATTTGGTTTTAGTCTATTTTTTTTAAGATCAGTCGCACCTGCTGAGATAAAAACAGCCGCTATTTATAAAGGCGTAGTGCCTTACATCATCATCCAAGTGGCAGTTTTAGTCTTTTTCTGCGTCTTTTTGATGGAGATAAAGCCGATGCTTGATGCGAGCCACGGCGGATTATTTAACTTCTTACTCTCACTTTTTAAATGATATAAAAGTTTTTGGTTGTAAAATACCAAAAACAAGCAAAATGGCTAATTTGAGTTTTTACCAAATTTAGCCATTTTTTATGACCGCTTTTTAGTAAATTTATAAATTTAATGAGGTGAAATATGGCAAAGAAATTTATCGATGTTATGGATACGACCTTTAGAGATGGCTTTCAGTCAGTTTATGGCGCTAGAGTGCTTATGAACGACTTTTTGCCCGCGCTTGAAGCAGCCAAAGAGGCTGGCATAGAGCATTTTGAATTTGGCGGTGGGGCTAGATTTCAAAGCCTTTATTTTTACCTAAATGAAGACGCTTTTGCGATGATGGATAAATTTAGAAGCATCGTAGGACCAAAAGCAAACCTTCAAACCCTCAGCCGAGGCGTAAATACCGTCACACTCGACACTGGCAGCCGCGAGCTAATTGACCTTCACGCAAAACTTTTCAAAAAACACGGAACAACTACTATTAGAAATTTTGACGCACTAAATGATGTTGAAAATTTAAAATATTCAGGCGAGAGGATCGCTCATCATGGGCTAAAACACGAAGTTGTAGTTACTATGATGGATCTGCCTAGTGGCTGTGTGGGAGCACATGATGTTAAATTTTATGAGAAAATTTTAAGAGAAATTTTAGATGCAAATATCCCTTATCACAGCGTTTGCTTTAAAGATGCAAGTGGCACAAGCAGCCCACAAAAGGTCTATGAGACCATAAAAATGGCTAGAAAACTACTCCCAGAAAAAACTCATATCAGACTTCATACACATGAAACCGCAGGCGTAAGTGTCGCTTGCTATCTTGCAGCACTTGAGGCTGGTGTTGATGGCATAGATCTAGCCGCAAGCCCAGTAAGTGGCGGAACTAGTCAGCCAGATATTTTGACTATGCTTCACGCAGTTAAAGGTAAAAACTACGATCTTGGCGGACTTGATGTGGAGAAAATTCTAAAATACGAGAGCATTTTAAATGACTGCTTAAAAGAGTATTTCTTGCCACCTGAAGCCGTGCAAGTAAGCCCACTCATACCATTTTCACCGATGCCTGGTGGCGCACTCACTGCAAATACCCAGATGATGAGAGATAACAATATCTTAGATAAATTCCCAGAGGTCATCCTTGCTATGCGCGAGGTGGTGCAAAAGGGCGGATACGGCACTTCAGTGACTCCTGTTAGCCAGTTTTACTTCCAACAAGCCTTTAATAACGTGATGTTTGGCAAGTGGAAAAAGATCGCTGAAGGATACGGCAAAATGGTGCTTGGCTACTTTGGCAAGACCCCAGTTACGCCTGATAAAGAGATCATTAAGCTTGCTAGCGAGCAGCTAGGCTTAAAACCAACTACAAAACACGCAGTTGATATAGCTGATAAAGATGAGAGCAAGTCACTCGCGCACGTAAAAGAAATTTTAAAACAAAATAAGATCAAAGTTACCGAAGAAAACGTCTTTATAGCGGCAGCTTGTAAAGAAAAAGGCATCGCATTCTTAAAAGGTGAAGCCAAAGTAAATGTAAGAAAAATCGATCCAAACGCTAAGGCAAACGAGGGCAGACAAACTCAAAGTGGTAGATATAGCGTCGTCGTAAATGGTAGCCGCTACAATGTCGAAGTAAGCGAAGGCTTTAACGACAGCATCCAAGTAAAATCAATCACAGAAGTTGAAGGTAAAAGCGTAAAAAATGCCAAAAGTGCAGTAGTGGGCGCAACAGAAAATGACATCGTTGCAAGCTTGCCAGGCGCTGTGCATAAAATTTTAGTAAGCGCAGGAGACCATGTCAAAAAAGGTCAGGCCATAGTTGTGCTTGAAGCGATGAAGATGGAGATAGAGGTCAAAGCCCCAAAAGATGGCGTCATAGGCTCTATCGAGGTTAGTAAAGGTCAAAGCGTTGCAAACAATCAAGTGGTGGCTAGATTTAAATAAAATTGCTACTTTTAAAAAGATAGTGTTAAGCGAAATTTGATTAACATTTTGATGACTTTTAGGTCAAATTTATAAAGAAACGAAAATTTAAAAGGAAACAACATGATAAATAAGCTAGACGAGCTAGGTCTAAAAGAGATCAAAAAGATAAATCACAATCTAAGCTACGACGAGCTTTTTGAGCTTGAGAAGGCAAACAATGAGGGCAGAGTCTCAAGTAACGGCACATTTATGGTTGATACTGGAATTTTTACAGGCAGAAGCCCAAAAGACAAGTACTTTGTCAAGCAAGATCCAAGTCAAAAATATATCGCTTGGGGCAAGATAAATCAGCCTATCACAAAGGAGCTATTTGATAAGCTTCTTAAAAAAGCAAAAGAGCAGCTTAGTGGCAAAGAAATTTTCATCCAAGATGCATTTTGCGGAGCTAGCAAAAAGAGCCAAAAATCAGTCCGTTTTGTCACCGAAGTAGCGTGGCAAGCGCACTTTGTAAAAAATATGTTCATCCGCCCAAGTGAAGCAGAGCTTGCTAAATTTGAGCCTGATTTTGTAGTATATAACGCTTGCAAGACAAAAAATGAGGACTACAAGGCTGACGGGCTACATTCAGAAGTCTTTGTTATCTTTAACGTCGAAGAAAATGTCGCAGTAATCGGCGGCACATGGTATGGCGGCGAGATGAAAAAAGGCATTTTTTCTATGATGAACTACTGGTTGCCACTTGAGGGCAAGCTAAGTATGCACTGCTCTGCAAACGTAGGCGAAAAGGGCGATACAGCACTATTTTTTGGTCTATCTGGCACTGGTAAAACGACACTTTCAACTGATCCAAAACGCAAACTAATAGGCGATGACGAGCACGGCTGGGACGATGATGGCGTGTTTAACTTTGAGGGTGGCTGCTATGCAAAATGTATCAACCTTGATCCAAGCAGCGAACCAGAAATTTACGCAGCGATCAGGCGCGACGCACTACTTGAAAACGTTGTTGCCGATGAAAAGGGCGTGGTTGATTACAAAGATGGCTCAAAGACTGAAAATACACGCGTGAGCTATCCGATCTATCACATCGACAACTACGAGCCAAGCTCAAGCGCAGGACACCCAAAAAATATCATCTTTTTAAGCGCTGACGCTTTTGGCGTGCTTCCTCCAGTTGCAAAGCTGACAAAAGAGCAGGCGATGTATTATTTTTTAAGTGGCTACACAGCAAAAGTAGCTGGCACGGAGCGTGGTATCACCGAGCCAGTCGCTACTTTTAGCGCTTGCTTTGGCGAGCCATTTATGCCACTTCACCCAACCGTTTATGCAAAACTGCTAGGTGAGAAGATCGATAAACACGGCGTTAATGTCTATCTTGTAAATACAGGCTGGAGTGGCGGTGCTTACGGCGTTGGCAAGCGTATGAGTATAAAAGCGACTCGTGCTTGCATAAATGCGATCTTAGACGGCAGCATCACAAAATGCGAATTTGAAAATTTTGATAAATTTAACTTCGCTATCCCAAAAGAGCTTGATGGTGTTGAGACAAAACTGCTAAATCCTATAAACACATGGGCAAATCCAGCTGAGTATAACGCTTCACGCGACAAGCTAGCTAAAATGTTTGTTGAAAACTTCAAACGATACGAAGATGTAAAAGAGGGCGTTGAGTACGCTAAGGCTGGTCCAAAGGCTTAAAATTTATATCCTTGCAGGTATTTTGCCTGCAAGGTTTTTAAATTTAAACTATCAAATAGTAAAAACGTAGCTCACTTTTAAATTTATAATATGAAATTTGAAATATTTCAAAAAATGTCCCAACTAAATTTAAAATGACATTTAAGATTTCACTATAAAATTTGCTTTTTGTAAATGCCAGAAAAAATTAATCGCTTGATATTAGAAATTTAATATAAGTGATCTTTGCAGTTAAAAATTTAAAATTTAGCCAAAATACTCCAGTTAAATTTGATCAGCTTCTTTAGAATTTCTGCTATATTAAATTTAACTAAGCGCTCATCTCTAAAATGTCGTGGATAAAAATAGGTTTGAGTTTTAAATTTGGACATTTGTAAATTTAGCCAGGAATTCCTAGCTAAATTTAATCAAAATACTCTCTTTTCTAGTCCAAATTCTACGCCAGCTTTTGCTAGTTCAAATGTCGCATCTATAAATTTATACTCGCTGCTGATAAATGGTAAAAACATCGGTATCTCGGTGCAGCCTGCGATATAAACGTCAGCTTCAATGTTTGAAAGCACTTCATAAAATACCGGCACATACTCTTCTAGTTTGCCAGCTTTGACGCCCTTGTAGATGCACTCCATAATGAGATCTTGCGTCTCTTTGCTAAAATCCACGCTTTTTAGCCCGCGCTCTTTTAAAATTTGATCATAAACGCCTGCTTTTTTTGTGCCACTTGTTGCGATGACAGCGATATTTTTAGCGTGTGGATATCTCTTTTGCAAGGCATCTATGGTAACTTTTGCAATGTGTAAAATTTTCACTCCAGCCTCTTTTTCGATGCTCGGAGCAAAGTAGTGAGCCGTGTTGCAAGCCATTAGCATCGCCTCACATCCAGCATTTTTTAAAAGTTTAGCACTTTGAATTAGCTTTGGAAGCGGACTTTCTCCCTCGCCCATGATAAATTTCGTCCTATCTTCTATCTGAGCGTATGAGTCGATAACGATGTGCAGGTGCTCTTGATCGCAAGTTGCTGGGGTTATATCGATGATCTTTTTGTATAAATCAGCCGTGGCAAGTGGTCCCATGCCGCCTATGATGCCTAGTGTCTTCATAACTTCTCCAAATTAAAATTTTCAATAATTATAATATTAGTTTCTATATTTAAAATAAAATTTCTAAATTTTCATTTGGCATTGTAGAAATAGGGTATAAGCACTTTAAGTTTTGAAGTAAATTTTAAGATAAAAAGGGGCAATTTGCCCCTTAAAAAGCT
Organism: uncultured Campylobacter sp.; assembly: GCA_963545295.1. Lineage (GTDB taxonomy): Bacteria > Campylobacterota > Campylobacteria > Campylobacterales > Campylobacteraceae > Campylobacter_A. Next base: position 30,139 of record CAUUIN010000003.1, read on the forward strand.
CTATTATGAGTGGAAGTGAAATTCGTCTGGATGATCTAGTGCGTATCTAAATTTATCCATATCGACCTTTTTGTCCCAGATAGATACGATCATGCAGCCAACGGCATTGCCGCAAAGGTTACCAACAGCACGCATCTCTGACATAAATTTATCAACGCCAAGTAGCACAGCCACGGTTACAACTGGTATGCCAGTGCTTGGAAGTGCGCTTAGAGTTCCTGCAAGGACGACAAAGCCTGAGCCTGTAACGCCAACTGCACCTTTACTTGTGATCATTAGCACGATTAGTATGCTTATTAGATGTTCAAAAGTTAGCGGGATATTAAACGCTTGAGCTAAGAAGATAACGCTTAAACTTAGATAGATATTGGTGCAGTCAAGATTAAATGAGTAGCCAGTTGGGATGATAAGGCCAACTGCGCCTCTATTTATGCCAGCTGCTTCTAGCTTTTGCATAAGTGGCGCAAGAGCTGTTTCGCTCGAGCTTGTCGCAAAAACGACTAAGACCTCTTTTGAGATAAAGCGCATAAATTTAAAGATATTGACTTTGGCAAAGTAGCAAATGACGCCAAGCACGACAAAGATGAAAAAGCAGCTTGCAAGCGCCATAACAACAAGAAGCTCCATCATACCAAGAAGCGTTCCGATGCCAAATTTACCGATCAAGTAAGCCATCGCCGAAAAGGCCGCCACTGGGCTAAATAGCATAAGCAAAGTAAGTAGCTTTAAGACGTAGTGCTGGATAAATTCAAGCGGTTTTAGACAAGCTTGCTTTTTATCATGAGCAAGTAGCGAAAGCACGATGGCAACGACTATCGCCATGAAAAGCACTTGAAGTGTGTTTGACTTTATAAATGGATCAAGTATATGCACGTAAGGGAAGACGTCATCTACTGGCACAGCGCCTCTTAAAAGATGAAGTGTGTGTGTTAAAAAGCCGCTATTTGCGTCCATATTTCCAGCTTGAGATGTAAATTTAGCCACACTTGAGGCGTCAAGCTGAGTGTAGTCAAGATTCATGCCATGTCCTGGACGAAGCGTCTCGCCAAAGATGATACCAACAGCAAGAGCAATCGTGCTAACTATCTCAAAGTAGATAAACGCCTTAAGCCCGATGGTGCCAAGATCTTTTAAGCTCTCAAGTCCGACTATGCCTGAAACGATCGTTAAAAAGATGATAGGGCCGATTAAAATTTTAAGGGCTTTTATAAAATAATCAATGCCTGGCTTGCTTGCTATGCCAAGCTCAGGTGCGACCATACCGACGATAACACCGCCAACAATACCTATCACAACCCAAAAGGCGAGATTGGTAAAAAGTCTTACAAAGAGACTTTTTTGCGTTTTTGCACTATCCATAAATTCCCCTTTTATAGGCTCTCTTTGATCTCTGCTGAGAGGATCTTATCGCCTTGTCTGATAGCATCAAGCACTTTTAAGCTCTCATCATCGACGCACTTTCCAAAGACTGTATGCACGCCGTCAAGATGAGGTTGCTTGCTGTGGCAGATGAAAAACTGCGATCCGCCAGTGTCGCGACCTGCGTGAGCCATACTAAGGCTGCCACGCTCGTGCTTTACCTTTTGGTTGTCGCATTCGCATTTTATCCTCCAGCCAGGACCACCTGTGCCTGTGCCATTTGGGCAGCCGCCTTGGATGACGAAATTTGGTATAACTCTGTGAAAATTTAGGCCATTATAAAAGCCAGTTTTTATCAAATGGACAAAATTTGCAACAGCTTGTGGTGCTTCCTCGGCAAAAAGCTCGAGTTTAATATCGCCTTTTTCTGTCTTTAAAACCGCAAATTTATCTTTTTTAAGCTCGTCTAAATTTATATCATAAACTTTTAACTCATCAAAACGCATGTTGCTCCTTTTTACTCGATATTTGTATAAACTGCTTGGACGTCATCATCGTCTTCTAGCTTGTCAAGAAGCCTTTCAACCTCAAGCATTTGCTCTTCATCTAAGCTCACGGTTTGGTTTGGTAAGTACTGAAGTGAAGCCTTTTTAACTACTAAATTTAACTTCTCTATGCCTTCATGCAGCGTGCCAAAATTTGCGTAATCGCCATAAACAAATAGTGCGTTTTCATCTTCTTCGATGTCACTTAGTCCATAATCAATCAGCTCAAGCTCGATCTCTTCAATGTCGGCACTTGGCTTTTCAAGCTCAAAAACGCTCTTTCTTGTAAACATAAAGCTAAGGCTGCCACTTGGCAAAATTTCTCCGCCATTTTTGCTAAATATCGCTTTTACATTTGCAACTGTTCTTGTTGGGTTATCAGTAGCGCACTCAACGATGATTTGTACGCCGTGAGCTGCTTTGCCGTCATAAAAGATAGTCTTGATGTCAGCGCTATCTTTGCCATTTGCTCTTTTTATAGCCGCATCGATGTTATCTTTTGGCATATTTTCAGCTTTTGCTGCTGCGATGGCTGCACGAAGTTTTGGGTTCATATCTGGATCACATCCGCCATCTTTTGCCGCTACTGTTATAGCCTTTGCAAGTTTTGGAAATACCTTGCTCATCTTATCCCATCTAGCTTCTTTTGCCGCTCTTCGGTACTCAAATGCTCGTCCCATAAATATCCTTAAATAAATTTTTTACGGATTATAACTAAAAAAATTTTATACTTTTTTAAAACATTTTTAGTTTGCCTGCTAAAGCGCATAATTTGTAAATTTGAAAATAATATTTGGTAAAAATTTAAGCTAAAGGCATATAATCATACCCATGATAAAAAATGCTCAAAAACAAGATGCAAAAATCTGCATAAAACTACTAAATTTAGCGATGGAGGATATCGCCTACAAGCTAAGTGGCTACGACGATCCTGCAAAAAGCGATGAAATTTTAGAGAAATTTTTTAAAAGTGAGACAAACAGACTTAGCTATAAAAATGTTTATGTCTATAAACGAGAAGGTGAGATCATCGCTGCGATGTGTGCTTATTTTGGTGGCGATGTAGCGAGCCTTGATAGTGAAATTTCTCAGCATCTAAAGGCGCTTGGCAAAGATAGCTTGGTAGAAAAAGAGTGCTTTGATGACGAGTTTTATATAGATAGCATCGCTGTGGATGAGAAATTTAGAGGTCAAGGTCTTGCAAAAGAGCTTATCTTGCACTCATTTACCAAAGCAAAAGAGCTAGGACATAAAAAGGTCTCACTGATAGTTGATATAAATAAACCAAAAGTTCGTAAATTTTACGAGAGCCTTGGCTTTAAATTTAACACCAAAAAGATCATAAATTTACACGAATACGACCACATGATAAAGGAGATAATATGAAAACATTTGAGGTAAATAACATACACTGCCAAAATTGTGCAAATACTATAAAAAACGCACTTGAGGATGACTTCGGCGAGATAAAAGTCGATCTTAGCAAAGAGCCAAGGCAAGTAAGTCTTGATATAAAAGATGGTGATGTAGAGAAATTTAAATCAGAAATGGCTGATCTGGGATTTGACGTTATAAAGGAGCTTTGATATGCCTTTAAAAGTCAAGCTAAATATAGCGGGAATGAGCTGTGTAAATTGCTCAAACGCTATCGAGAAAGTTTCTAAAAAGATAGATGGTGTGCTTGAAGCAAATGTAAATTTCGCAAACGCAAGCGGTGAGTTTGTCCTAAAAGACGCCAGCGTGCGTGAAGTTTTAGAGCAAAAGATAAAGAAGCTTGGCTACTTTGTGGCGACAAATATCGATGAATTTGAAGCCAAAAGAGATGAGCATATAACTTCGATAAGAAATAAATTTATATTTGCATTTATCGCAAGCATCGTGATAATGGCACTTGAGATGTTCGCACCTCACAGCGTGCTAGTAAATTTACTTATGCTAGTTTTAGCGTTTTTGGTGCTAGCTTTTAGTGGCAAAGACTTCTTTGCTCACGCCATAGAGGCTGTTAAAAACAAAAACTACGATATGAACGTGCTTGTAGCTCTTGGAAGCGGCAGTGCATTTTTATACTCGCTCTTTGTTGTGATCTTTTCAGATTTCATCCCATATGATCTAAAAAATGTCTATGTCTCGGGCGCAGCGATGATAATAGCCTTTGTTTTGTTAGGCAAATACCTCGAGGAGCGCTCAAAGGCAAAGGCAGGCGACTACCTAAAGACGCTACTTAAAATTTCGCCTAAAACTGCCTTTTTGGTCATGCCAGATGGACAGAGCAAAGAGGTAAATGTAAATGAGCTAAAAGTAGGCGACATTGTCATCGTAAAAAATGGCTACAACATCCCAAGTGACGGCGTGATAGTTCAAGGTGGCGCTGAGATAGATGCTTCTATGCTTACAGGAGAGAGCTTGCCAGTTTATAAAGAGGTAGGCGATAGCGTATTTGCAGGCACTCTAAACACAAATGGCTACATAAGCGTCAAGGTGACAAAGAGTTCTTTTGAAAGCTTACTATCTCAAATTTTAAGCCTGTTAAGTGACGCTAGCTCAAAAAAGATGCCTATCGGACGGCTAGCTGACAAGATAGCAAACATCTTTGTACCAAGTGTCGTGGCGATCTCAGTGCTTACATTTTTAATATGGATAATTTTTAGTGGAAATTTCGCCTATGCGATCTCTAGCGCGATCTGCGTGCTTATCATCTCGTGCCCATGCGCACTTGGACTTGCCACGCCAATAGCAATCGTAAGCTCTCTTGCTCGCGGTGCAAAAGCTGGAATTTTGGTTAAAAACCCAGAGGTTTTAGAACTGATAAAAGACGCTAAATTTGTAGCATTTGATAAAACTGGCACGCTGAGTAAGGGGCTAATCAGCGTCAAAAGCTCAAATTTGAGCGAAAAAGAGTTAGAGCTAGTGGCATCTGTTGAAAATTTAAGCGAGCATCCGATCTCAAAAGCGATCGTAAGATATGCAAAACAAAATTGTATAAATTTACAAAAGCTAAATGGTAAATTTCAAAACGTAGTCGGTCAAGGCATCATCTATGAAGATGAAAACAATAAAATAATAATAGGCAACGAAAAACTGCTCGCAGCAAACGACATCTTGCTAAATGAAGCGGATAGTGAAGCGATAAAAGAGGTTGCAAATGATGGAAGCGGCGTCATACTTTGTGCGCTAAATCAAAAATTTAGCGGCTTTTTGACGCTAAGTGATGAGCTAAAAAATGAAGCAAATGGCGTTATAAACGAGCTTGCAAGGCTAAATTTACAAAGTGTGATCCTATCAGGTGATGATAAAAAAGTGGTGGCAAATATCGCTAGCAAGCTAAATGTGAGCGAATACTACGCAAACATGCTGCCTGAGGATAAATTTAACAAGGTAAAAGAGCTTATGAGCCGAGGCGGTGTGATCTTTGTGGGGGATGGCATAAACGACTCGCCATCGCTTAAAGAAGCAAGCGTTGGCATCGCTATGAACTCAGGCTCAGACATCGCTAAAGGTGCTGGCGACATCGTGCTTGTAAAAAATGATCTGCGTGGCGTAAGCGGGCTTGTAAAGCTTGCAAATGCGACCATTGCTAACATAAAAGAGAATTTGTTTTGGGCATTTATGTATAACGCTATTTGCATACCAGTGGCTGCTGGAGTGCTCTATCCGGTATTTGGACTGCTTTTAAGTCCAGTTTATGGCTCGATGGCAATGTGCTTAAGCTCGGTCACTGTTGTGCTAAATGCGCTTAGACTTAGATATTTGCAACTTAAGGATTAAATTTGAGATTTGGAGAGCTTTACAGCGTTGTAGCTGCTGCACTTGCTACAAATTTTAATGGCATCTTAGGCGTCTCATCTTTTATGCGTATCAAAAAGACAAGTGCGTGGATAACGCAGACAAAGAGCGATGCGAACATAAAAGGAAATGAGCTTTACGCTAAATTTATCAAAGACGAGAGTAGTGCGGCTTTGTGTGATGATTTTGTCATTTTGAAGGCAAAATTTGAAGCAAGTTACTATTTTTCAAGTGCAAAAGATGATTTGGCACAATTTTATAAGGCTATAAATTTTGAGCCAAAAATGGGAGAGGTTGATAGCATCTCAAATCAGCTTATTTTGATAGCAAATATCTTAAAAAAAGAGGCGACAAAAGAGTCTATGCAGCTTCTTGCTGCTTTTAGCCTCTCATTTTTCTTACCTTATGCAGAACAACTCGCAAAAGAGCTTGAACAAAATGCAGCTAGTAGCTTTTATAAGTCGATGGGATATTTTTTAGAGGATTTTTGTTTGGTTTTAAAAACTATTATCGGTAAGGCTTAGTCTTAAGCCTGTACCATTTCAGTCATTTGAGTTTTAATACTTAAAATGTTATTTTGAATGCTTGATTGTTCTAAATTTAGATGATGAAGCATTTGCATAGAATCACGATCTTTCAGGTGTTGGATGCTTGAAATTTGATCAGCTATATCGCTTCTTTGATCTTGTAATTTTTCTAAATTTTTTTGTAACTCAGTGACATCTTCTTTTCTAATAATTGTAGGTTTTTGTCTAACTTCTTCTCTTTGTTCGACATGCACATCATTACTTCTAACGATATCTTTTGTACCATAGCCAGAAGATACTAATATGCTGGTTTTTGCGCTACTTGATGATATAGATGTGTAGCCGCTATGATGGAAAACATTTGAGTTCATATTTGCATCTATTTGCATATCGTCCTTCCTTTCTTGGTTTATTTGTTCATTTAAAACTATATCGGCATAAAATCAAAAAACTTGAAATAGTTTTTAAAAAGTTGCTGGACGAATTATATTTTAATAACCTTAAATATAAATTATATATATAACTTTTTTGCCACTCTAGCATAATTTTTATATTACATTTCTCTTTTTTGATCAAAAAATTGTTTTTAAAATGCTCGTAAAAGCCTAGTTAAGCACCATTTTGTTAAAATCATGCAAAACTAATCAAAGGCAAAGCTATGAAAAAAGATGAAAATGCTCATAAAAAGATGTGGGAGGGCAGATTTAGTGAGGCTAGCTCGAAGTTGCTTGAGGAATTTAACGCTTCTATAAATTTTGATAAAAATCTTTTTGAAGAGGATATCGCTGGTAGTAAGGCACATGCTAAAATGCTTGGAATTTGCGGAATTTTGAAAAAAAATGAGTCAGAGGCGATCATAAAAGGGCTTGATGAGGTTTTGGCTGAGATAAGAGCTGGTAAATTTGCTTTTAAGATAGAGGACGAGGATATCCATATGGCTGTTGAAAAGCGCCTTAGTGAGATAATAGGTGCTGAGCTTGGTGGCAGGCTTCACACTGCTAGAAGTAGAAACGATCAAGTTGCGCTTGATTTTAAATTTTATGTTTTGAAGAAAAATTTAGAAATTTCATCTCTCATCAAAGAGCTTATCGCCACGCTTACAAATTTAGCCAAAAACCACAAAGATACGCTAATGCCAGGCTACACGCATCTTCAGCATGCCCAGCCGGTAAGCCTTAGCTACCATTTGCTAGCCTACGCGTTTATGTTTAAGAGAGATTTTGAGAGGTTTCTTAGCTCATATGAGCGAAACAACCTAAGTCCGCTTGGCTCAGCAGCCCTTGCAGGCACGCCGCACAAGATAGATAGGAGTATCGTTGCAAGCGAGCTTGGCTTTGCAGGCTACACGCAAAATGCGATGGATAGCGTGAGCGACCGTGACTACGCGCTGGAGGTTTTATTTAACATAAGCGTTTTTATGACACATGCGTCTAGGCTTTGCGAGGAGCTTATACTTTGGAGCTCGCAGGAATTTGGCTTTGTAAGCATTAGTGACGCTTACAGTACGGGAAGCTCCATCATGCCACAAAAGAAAAATCCAGATGTGGCTGAGCTCATACGTGGCAAAACCGGACGAGTAAACGGAAATTTAGTAGCGCTGCTAACTACTATGAAAGGCTTGCCACTTGCTTACAATAAAGATATGCAAGAGGATAAAGAGGGCGTTTTTGATAGTGTTGCGACCATTTTAAGTTCAGCCACTATTCTAAATGAGATGATAAAAACGGCTAAATTTAATGAAAAAAATATGCTAAAAGCGACAAAAACAGGGCATCTAAGTGCCACTGATCTAGCAGACTATCTAGTGCGTGAGAAAAATATCCCATTTAGAACGGCGCACTTTATCACAGGCAAAGCTGTCGCAAAGGCTGAAAGCTTAGGGCTTGATCTAAGTGAGCTAAACGAAGAGCAGCTAAAAAGTGTCGATGAAAATTTAGATGAAAATGCCATTAAATTTCTAGATCTGCACGCTTCAAAAGAGGCCCGCACTTCAAAAGGCGGCACAGCAAACAAAAGTGTGGATGAACAGATAGAAATTTTAGAGGCTTGGCTTAAGCAAAATTAAAAGCTAAATTTAAAAGTCGCAAGAGTTTTGAAAGTGCCTAAAAGCAACTCTGACTTTATGTCTAAAATTTATATAAATAATAAGAAAAAATTTAAAAATTTGGCTTCTTGCTTAAGAAAAATAGTTATAATTACACAAAATTTACAAATTTTAAAGGATGAAAAATGTTTTCAAGTGGTAAAAATAAGGAACTAACTAGTCAAAATGAGGCTTTACAAAAGGAAAATGAAGCTTTAAAGGCTGAAATTTTAGCACTTAAAAATGAGCTAAAAAATGCCAAAACTTTCGAGCCAAAAGAGCAAGCTAAGGATAAGCAAGAGGCTGTAAATTTGCTGCTTACTAGCTATCAAGATGGTATGAATTTCTTACAATCAACCATCGAAGAAAACCTAAAAATGCTTGAAAATATAAACCATTTAAATGAGAAGACTTTTAAAGAAACAGGCGAGCTAAAGTCTCAAACGGCTGAAATTTTAAGCTCGATCGAGCAAGTGAGCCAGATGAGCGGCGATCTCTCAAACGACGCCTCTTCGCTTGATGGAAGCGTAAATTCTATCGTTGAGATCATAAATCTCATAAAAGATATCTCAGATCAGACAAATTTGCTTGCTCTTAATGCTGCTATCGAGGCGGCTCGTGCGGGTGAGCATGGACGTGGTTTTGCGGTTGTGGCGGATGAAGTTAGAAAACTTGCTGAGCGCACTCAAAAAGCTACACTTGAAGTTGAAGTAAATATAAATGGTCTTAAACAAAGCGCGAATACAATGATCGAAATGAGCGAGAATTTCTCTAAAATTTCAGCAAATGCGATGCAAATTTTAGGCGGCTTTGAGGGCAACATCTCAAGCGTAAATACCAACACGCAAAACATCCTAAATCAAGCTCTAAATGTAACAAACGAGGTCAATGTAAGTAACGGCAAGATAGATCACATCAATATGAAGCTAAATGGCTATAGAGGCGTCTTGCTTGGTGAGATAAATAAAATTCAAGACGTGCACGAGTGTAGATTTGGTAAGTGGTATGAAAAAGATGTGAAAAATACTCTCATAAAAGATCCAAGAACTCTCTCAAGCATAGCTGCGCACCACGAAAATGTCCATCACGGATTAGACAAGGCTATGGCGATTTTTGCCGACAAAGATAAGGGACATTTAGCAGGTGTTGAGATGCTAAAAGACGTCGAGCATTCAAGTAAAGCAGGCTTTGAAGAGCTTCTTGAAGCGGTAAAAGCTGCTAGGAAATAAGCAAATATAAATGGCTGGATTTCTAGCCATTTATATGCAACTACCTTATCTCATACCTTTTTGAAACTACGTGGTAGTAAAAGGCTCCAATAAAAAATAGACTTCCCATAAATGTTGCGATCATCTCTACGCTTAGTCCAAGCTCATATAAAAAGCCGATCGCAAATGAGATAAGCGCGCTAAATCCAAGAAAAACCATATCATTATAAGCGATCACTCTGCCGTAAAACTCTTTTTGGCAGTTTTGCTGAAGCAGCGTGTAGGTGTAGCTCCAAAGGCTTGATGTGCAAAATCCAGCAAAGATGATGCCAATGAGTGAGAGATAAAAATTTTGCAAAGATAGCGCCCAGATGATGATGCCAACTCCTTGACCGATGTAGATGTAGATGAGCGTTTTTTTATTCATAAATTTACTAAGTAAGGCTGGTGCAAACATAAGAGAGATCGACCTTGAGGCGTTTAGTAGGCCAATAACCAGCGAGGTTGAGAGTAAATTTGCGTATCTATAATCAGCTAAAAGCGCGATCAGCGCGTCGTAAGCTGTGATGCCAACAAAGGCGTGCAAAAATATAAGATGCACGATTAGTCTATTTTCTTTTAGATATTTAAGCCCATTTTTTAGCATTTTTAGGGGTTTTTCTATAAATTCTGGCTTTAGTTCGTCTAGCTTTAAAAGATATAAAAAGCCAAAACTGCAAAGATAAAGAGCTCCGTCGAGCAAAAAGGCGCTTTTGATGCCAAAAAAATGTATATAAACGCCAGCAAGCCCCATGCCAGCGGTGTATGAGACCGCCCAGATGATCGAGTGGATCTCATTTGCAAGCTTTAGGTTCTCTTTGCTTAAAATTTTTGGCAGCACGCTCATCTCGACTTGAAAATACATCCCTCCAACGCCATTTCTAATAAAAATGATAAGCAAAAGTAGCCATAAAAAATCAAGTGAGTTTATAAAAAGCAGCATAAAAACGCTTATGGTCTCAACCGCCATCATGATAACAAGCATAGGTTTTGGACTAAATTTATCAACCAAAATGCCACTAAATGGAGCGATGACAACACCTGGGATAAACGCCATCGCCGCACTTAATGTAAGCGCCCACACAGGAGCGTCAAGCAAGATAAGTAGCGTGAAAATGCCAGTGTGCGAGAACCACACACCAAAGTAGCACATGAGTTGAATGGTGCTTAAAAGGCGGAAATTTCTCTCGTCCTTTAAAAGCTTAAGATACTCTTTCAAGCTACTGGTTCCACATCAGAGTTATCTGCTCTATTTGTGCCTCGTCTGGGATCTGGTTTAAGTTTGTTATCTCTTGTGCGAGCGGATTTTTAAGCTTTATGAGCATATCGTGACTATCTATTTTTAGATAGATATTGTTCGCATCACTTTGAAATTTAGAGATGACAAGGGCGTTTTTTATATCTTTGAAATTTGATTTTAGACTGATATTTTCAGGAGTTTTAAACTCATTTGAGTAAATTTCAATGCTCGTGATGATGCCATTTAGCAAGGTGTATTCAAAAATTCTCTCGTTTTTGTTTGTGACGATGTAGCTATTTTCTTTTTTGGTATTGTCTCTTTTTATGTTTTTTGCGCCATAAAATTTCATCACATCAGCATTTGCTGACTCGTTTGTAAGTTTTGCAAAGAAGCCCTTGCCAAAGAGGCTAGATCTGCCTTTTTCTCTTTTGTAGTGTCCGCTTATGTGAGCGTTTTTACAAATTTTATCGTTTGCTATTATGAAGATGTCGTTAGCGGTTTTATGCACGCTTAAAGCCACGCCTTTTTCATCTAAAAGGTAAAAAATACCTTTGTCATAAAGCAGCTCTGAGTTAAATTTACAAAGTGGCGAGCCATCTTTTAGTGATGAGTAAAAGCTTATCTTTGCGCCATTTTTACTAGGCACAAGCACAAGATCTAAAAAGCCATTTTTGTCTTTAAATTTAGAATATCTAGCAAAAAAACTATCTTTATAAGCCTTATTTACCGGCTCGTAGTTATAAATTTGAGCTAGCACGCCAACTCGCTTATTTTTCTTATCATCAAGCTGAAGAAGCGAGTTTTTGTTTGGCACAAAGTAGCTAAGTGCGCCACTTTCATCTTTTAGCACGATAGCGCTCTCATCGACATCAAAAGTACCACTTTTTTCTACTAAGGTAGCAGCCTTATCCATCGTAAGCATAGTTTTTGTATAGGTTTTATCTTTATTTAGCGTCAAAATAGTCTTTACGCCCTCGCAGTTTGAGCATGGCAAGGTGGTGTAGTAGCTCGTGTAGATAGAGTTTGAAAGTATTAGTTTTTCTGGTTTTTTGGGTTTTTCATCTCTAAGAAGGGGTTTTTCTTCTTTTTGTTTTTGCTCTTGGTTTTGTGGCTTTAAATTTTCATTTTTCGCGCAGCCAATGATAAAAAATGAGATAAGTATGGCAAAAAGATATTTCATTTGCAACTCCTTAAAAATTGCAAAATTATATCATTTTGCCTTTAAAATTTATTTTACGCGTTTAAAGATGTATTTGTCTTTTAGCTCGCCAGTGACCTCTTTTTGGTCCATATCAAGCATCTTTAGGCTCTCTCCCTCGATCTTATAAAAGCTCTTCTCTTTATACTCATCAACAGTTGTGATAACGCCATTTTTGACTGAGTATTTGCCCTTGCTAACGGCTTTGTAGTTGTCTTTTGATTTGTAGTTCATCACACTTTCAAATGTGCCGTCCTTTTTTAGTGTAAGGGTTGAGTCTATTCCCATGCAGCTAGCGCAAGGTAAAAATGCCTTGTAAGTGCCTTCTATACTGCTTACTGGAGCCATGCAGCTACCTTTTACTTCACATTTGCCTTGTGGGACGTTTGCGCTTTGATTTGACGTAGCGCAACCTGCTAAAAGTAGAGCTGCACTTAGTGCAAAGATAAAATTTTTCATGCCAATCCTTTTTAAAAGATAAAATTTAAAAATGTATTATAATACCTAAGAAAATAACAAATTATAAATTAAAGGAGAGAAGATGCAAGTTGAGACATTTGGCGTTTTAGTCGTTGTTTTGGTTATTTTTGCATTTTTGTTTTTAAAAGCTGGCATCAAGATCGTATCGCAAGCAGATAACTTGCTGATCGAGCGACTTGGTAAATTTCACAAGGTGCTTGACGGAGGATTTCACATTATCATCCCATTTGTCGATCAGATAAGGGCGATCATAACTATAAAAGAACAGCTTGTTGATATCACAAAACAGCAAGTCATCACAAAAGATAACGTTAATATTAGCGTCGATGGCATCGTCTTTTTAAAGGTATTTGACGCAAAAATGGCGGTTTATAATGTTGATAACTACAAGCGCGCCATTGCAAATTTAGCTATGACTACTCTTCGTGGCGAGATAGGAGCGATGAATCTTGATGATACGCTAAGCTCACGTGACCGCCTAAATGCCGCACTTCAAGTGGCTCTTGGTGACGCTGCTGGCAACTGGGGCGTTAAGATCATGAGGGTTGAAATTTCTGAAATTTCTGTCCCACTTGGCATCGAAGAGGCGATGAATATGCAGATGAAAGCCGAGCGTGAAAAACGCGCCATCGAGCTAAAGGCCTTGGCTGAAAAAGAGGCACTAATACGCAACGCAGAGGCGCTAAAACAAGAAAAAGTGCTTCAAGCAGAGGCGATAGAACGTATGGCTGATGCGAAAAAATACGAGCAAATCGCCATCGCAACGGCTCAAAAAGAGGCTATGGATATGATAAATGATAGTATGAGCAAAAACGCAAATGCGGCTGAATTTTTGCTCGCTCGTGACAGGGTCGGGGCATTTAGCGAGCTAGCTAAAAATAGCTCAAAAGATAAAATTTTAGTCCCATACGAGGCAGCTGAGCTCATCGGCTCGCTTAGCGTTTTAAAAAATTTCTTAGCTAAGGATAAGGCGTGATAAGTCCTTTTATAATGATAGCCATAGGTGCGCTCTTGTGCGTGGCTGAGCTTATGTTATTTTCGTTTTATCTGCTCTTTTTTGGCGTCGCTTTTATCATAGTTGGGGCGATAAATTTTGGCTTTGGCTTTGAGTGGAGCTTTCAAATTTTGGCTGTCCTAGTGCTTGCCTTTGTCTTGCTTGCGCTCTTAAAAGCGCCGTTAAAGAGTAAATTTATGGCCAAAAAAGAGAGCTTTAACGAAGAGTTTTTAGATGAGCCAGGAGTTGGCGAGATCAGAGAAAATATGGTCTATTTTAAAGGCACTCTTTGGAAGTATGACGGAGCACTAAAAAACGGCGAAAAAGTGCAGGTTCTAGGCACTAAAGGCGACAAAGTTATATTAAGATAAAGTGCCATTTGGCACTTTTATTAATGTTTATGCATCATTTGGTGGTCATGTGCATGGCTGCCATTTTGTATGTTGCCGTGCATTTGTTCGTGATGCTCGCATCCGCAACCGCCACCATTGTTTGCTGGCTGGTGTGGTGGTCTAGCGCAACCAACTAAAAATAAGCCTACAACTGCGGCTAAAACGATCTTTTTCATATTTACTCCTTAAAAAAGTTTGCATATTCTATCTGCTAAAGTTAAAAATTTGGTAACGAAACGATTTATCATATTTAAAAGCATTTTTGGCTAAACTCTTGCCCAAAAATAAGCAAAACAAAAGGTTAAATTTGAAAAGACTTAGTGTAAATGAAGCCATCGATCTTATAGAAAATGCACCGCTTCACGAGCTTGGCAAGATGGCGTTAGCTAGAAAAAAAGAGCTTCATCCAGAGGGCATTACGACCTTCATCGTAGATCGCAACATCAACTATACAAATGTCTGTTGGGTGGATTGTAAATTTTGCGCATTTTACCGCCACGCAAAAGAGGAGGATGCCTACGTTTTAAGTTTTGAGGAGATCGGCAAGAAGATCGAGGAGCTAATCGCCATTGGCGGCACTCAAATTTTATTTCAAGGTGGCGTTCATCCAAAGCTAAAGATCGAGTGGTATGAGGAGCTAGTGGGCTACATCAGCAAGCACTATCCAAGCATCACGATACATGGCTTTTCAGCCGTTGAGATCGACTACATCGCAAGAGTTTCAAAAATTTCTACAAAAGAGGTGCTAAGACGCCTAAACGAAAAGGGCTTATACTCGATGCCAGGTGCTGGAGCAGAAATTTTAAGCGATAGAGTGCGTGACATCATCGCGCCAAAAAAATGCGACACCGCAGACTGGCTTCGCATACACAAAGAGGCGCACGAGCTTGGCATAAAAACGACTGCTACGATGATGTTTGGCACGGTTGAGAGTACTCGTGAGATCGTGGAGCACTGGGAGCACATCAGAAATTTACAAGATGAGACGGCTGGTTTTAGAGCCTTCATACTTTGGAGTTTTCAAGGGCTAAATACAAAGCTCATGCAAGAATTCCCCAAGATCAAAAAGCAAAGCTCAAACGTCTATCTAAGGCTTCTTGCCGTCTCAAGGCTCTTTTTAGATAACTTTAAAAATATCCAAAGCAGCTGGGTCACGCAGGGTAGCTACGTAGGTCAGCTAGCGCTTCTTTTTGGCGCAAACGACCTTGGTAGCACGATGATGGAAGAAAACGTCGTAAAGGCAGCAGGGGCGAGCTTTAGGATGAATCAAGATCAGATGATCGAGCTTATAAGAGACGTCGGAGAAATTCCAGCCAAACGCAACACAAACTATGATATTTTGGAGAAATTTTAGATGAAAATTTTAGATATCAATGTAAAAAATATAAAAATTCCAGTCGTTTTTGAAAGTTCAAAAGCGATGCCAGTAGTGAGCCTAAAGCTAGTTTTTAAAGCAGCCGGTAGCTCACAAAATGGCAAGCTTGCAGGTCTAGCCAGACTAAGTGCAAATTTACTAAACGAGGGCGATATGAAGTTAGGCTCGGCTAAATTTGCCAAAGAGCTTGAAGTAAGGGCGATCAGCCTAAATGCAAGCTGCGGTTTTGAGACATTTTGCATCGATCTAAACTGCCTAAAAGAGCACTTTGCCTTTGCGTGCGGCAAGCTAAAAGAGCTCTTGAGCGCTCCAAATTTAACAGATGAAATTCTAAATAGGTGCAAAACCGTCACTCTTGGCGAGATCGCAGCAAATGAAAACGACTTTGACTACGTGGCAAGGCAGGGGCTTTTTGAGATTTTGTATCCAAAAAGCGTGCTTGCTCTACCAAGTATCGGCACGACAAAGAGCGTAAAAGCGATCACGCTTGAAGATGTGAGGAAATTTTTAAATGAACACTTAGACCTTTCAAATCTGCTTTGCGTGCTTGGTGGCGACATCGACGAGAAGCAGACAAAGGAGCTTGCTAGCGTTTTAGAAATCCTAAAACCTGGCAAGGTGCGAAAGCTAGAGAAATTTAGCCCAAGCAATAAGTGTGAAACCAGCGAGATCATCAGACAAAGCGAGCAAGCCTACATCTACTTTGGTGCGCCATTTAACGTAAAGCCTGAAGAAAAATACAAGGCCGCAGTGGCGACATTTATCTTAGGCGAGGGTGGCTTTGGCTCGAGGCTCATGGAGGAGATCCGCGTAAAAAGAGGGCTTGCATACAGCGCCTATGCTAGAAATTTGCTAAATCTCTCTTACAGCCAACTCTACGGCTACATGCAGACAAAAAATGAGAAAAAAGATGAGGCGATCGCCGTTATAAAAGAGGAAATTTTAAAATTTAGTAAAAAAGGCGTTAGCAAGGCCGAGCTTGATCAGGCGAAGAAATTTTTACTTGGCTCGCTGCCACTTAGGCTAGAGACGCTATTTAAGCGCCTTGACATAGCACAAGGCGAGTTTTATGAGCATGGCGAGCTTGGGGCATTTTTAAAGGACTTGGATAAAATTTCAGCCCTTTCGCTAAACGAGCTAAATAGCTTTATAAAAGCCCACGCAGAGATAAATGAGCTAAGTTTTTGCGTCCTAAAAAATGAAATTTGAAGCAAGCGACAGAGCAAAACTTCTAAAAATAGGCGTGCTTAGCCTACTTGACCTTGCTCTTGTGTTGCCAAAGGGCTTTGAGGATACGACGATAGCTAAGAGCCCAAGAGAAGGGCAGGTCTGCATAAATGTAAAGATCACTTCGCTCGCCTCGCGCCTTGGCATGCTGAGCGCACTTGCCTTTTGCGAGCAGTGGCAAAGTAGCGTAAAGATCGTCATCTTTAACGCAAAGTCTTGGCACTACGGCGCTTTTAAGATGGGCAAAGAGATGGCGATATATGGGCTTTGCTCCTACGCCTTTGGCTCGTGGCAGATAGTAAATCCAAAAATCACCACAAAGATAGGCCAGATCGTGCCTAAATTTAAGACCGAGCTAAAAGATGATGAAGTCAAAAAACTTGTTTTAAAATATATAAATTTACAAAATTTGCTTGATGAGGGCTTAAATGAAAAAGAGGCTAAATTTCTAGCTGATCTGCAAAGGCTAGATGAGCAAAGCGTGCAAATTTTATACCGCCTAAAAAATGGAGGCGAGGGCGTGGAAATCTTAAAATTTGTAGAAATTTTTAACTACATAAAAAAGCTAAGTGCTAAAAAAACCTACTTTAAAAGCCCAAAAATAAAGCTTTTTGACATAAGTTCTTGGCTTAAGAGCTTGCCATTTACGCCGACAAACGACCAAATAAACGCGGTCAATGATATCAGGGACGACCTTGCTGCCACGCAGGCAAAAAGGCGTGTCATAATGGGCGACGTGGGGAGTGGCAAGACGCTTGTTATCCTAGCGGCCGCGCTTAGTGTCTATCCGAAAAGTGCCATTTTGATGGCGCCAACAAGCATCTTAAGCGAGCAAATTTATAACGAAGCAAAGAGACTTTTGCCGCCATTTATGAAGGTCATGCTCGTGCGAAGTGGAGAGAAAAAGATAGACTTTAGCGGGGCAAATTTGATCATTGGCACGCATGCGCTGCTCTTTCACGAGTTGCCAAATTCGCCGCTAGTGATGGTCGATGAGCAGCACCGCTTTGGTTCAAATCAGCGCAAAAAGATAGAAGAGCTTGCCTCAAACGAGGACGAGCGAGCAAATTTCGTGCAGTTTTCGGCTACTCCGATACCAAGGACGCTAAGTTTGATTCAGTCTGAGATCGTAAATTTTAGCTTTTTAAAGCAGATGCCGTTTAAGAAAAATATAACGAGCCAAATTTTGGGCACTAGCGAGTTTGGCTACCTGCTTGCTCACATCAAAAAGCAGCTTGAGAGCGGCTTTCAAGTAGCCATCATCTATCCGCTAGTTGAGAGTAGCGAGAGCTCAAACTACCAAAGTCTAAGCGAAGCGCAGGGCTTTTGGCTAAAGAATTTCAAAAATGTCTTCGTCACGCACGGCAAGGACAAAGAGAAAGAGGAAATTTTAAGGCGCTTTAGAGAAGAGGGCGAAATTTTACTCTCAACAACCGTTGTTGAGGTCGGTATCTCGCTACCAAGGCTAAATACGATAGTGATCGTGGGTGCTGAGAGGCTCGGTCTTGCCACGCTTCATCAGCTGCGCGGTAGAGTGGGGCGAAACGGCGGCGATGGTTACTGCTTTTTATTTACCAAGCTAAAAGAGGCGCCTGCTAGGCTAAAGGAATTTTGCGCTACAAATGACGGCTTTAAGGTCGCTGAGCTTGATCTGAAAAACCGACAAAGCGGCGACATACTAAATGGCTTTTTTCAGCACGGAGCGACCTTTAACTTCTATGACTACGAGGATGATATCACGCAGGCTGCAAAGGCTAGGGTGGCAGAATTTAAAAATAAAGCTCAAATTTGATCTTGCAGGTGCATTAAATTTAAGGGTGATAATTGTTTTTGGCTAAAAGGATCTTGTGTAATTAAATTTTAGTGGCAGCTCATCGCTAGCTTTAAATTTGATAACACTATAAATTTTATGTGCTTAAATCCTAATCACTTGCTGCAACTGATCTAAAGTTGCTAATAAATTGGTTTAGATCTAAATTTATCTTGCCTAGCAAGATATAATCTTTCACAGGCTCTTTTAAATTTTGGCAACCAAAATTTGATATGGCGAGATAAATTTGTTCTTTGGCTTTTTTATCACTCACTCCCAAACTCCCATTTTCTCTCTTTTAAACCTTGCTATCATATCCTCATTTCCGCTTCGCTCGCTAATGCAAATCCACTCTTTGATATTCTTTGTCAGCCATTCGTTCTCTACCGCATATCTGCACATAAATAGACCCAAATTTGCCAAGTCATTCTCATCGCCCTTTGCGTGAAAAGTGTTTTTATCAACCTTGATCAAATTACACTGCTTGGCAAGTTTGTCTAGATATTCATAGATCACATCTAGCTTGTACTTTTTCTCTCGTAAAACCTTTTCTTCGTCTATCACGATCTTTGTGCCTAGTAGTGGATAGACCATTGTTTTCCTTTAAATTTATTTTGCATTTTAGCATTTATAGCTAGTAAATTTAAGTAGATATTTTTACGGCTTATCTGCCCTTGTAATTTAAGAGCAGATAAATTTATAGTGGATAAGTGAGGCAGCAGTTTCTTTTTACTTCGTCGATGTAGCTCACGTTTAAATTTAGTCCGTAAAGCTTGCTTAAATTCTCGCTTTTAATGATCTCATCAACCGTACCAAATCCAACCTCACCATCACCCTTTACAAGCGCTACATATCCGCCAAGAAGCACGGCAAAGTCAGGGTTGTGAGTGGTTAGCACGACCGAGTAGCCAAGCTCTTTTAGCCACTTGACGGTGCGTAGGAATTTATACTGGTTGCCAAAATCAAGCGCGCTCGTTGGCTCGTCAAATATGATCATCTTTGGCTGTGCAGCCATCGCACGAGCGATCATACACATCTGCTTTTGACCGCCACTCATCTGCGTGATGAAGCGATCTTCGAGGTACTCGATCTCAAGCTTTTTGGTATAAATTCTAGCGATCTCTTCGTCCTCTTTGCTAGGTCTTGCAAAGATACCAAGATGCGCCGCACGACCCATCGTGATAAACTCAAGTCCGGTGTAGTCATACTCGGTAACCTCGCTTTGAGCCACATACGCCATGATCTTAGCGCGCTCTTTGTTGCTTAGGCTATCTACATTTTTGCCATCAAGGAAAATTTCTCCAGATACTGGCTTTAGCGAGCCGCTTATTAAGCCTAGTGTTGTTGATTTGCCAGCTCCGTTTCGACCAAGAATGGTTAAAATTTCGCCTGCTCCTATCTTTAAATTTACATTTTCTAGTTTGCCAGCCCCATTTGGGTAGCTAAAGTTTAAATTTCTAACTTCAAGCATCACGCAACCTTTTTATTTCGCCACAAGACCCAGACGAAAAATACCGTGCCGATAAAGCCAGTAAGCACGCCAAGAGGCACTTCGCTCACGCTTATGCTACGGGCCAATGTATCTACAAATAGCAAAAATATCGCACCCATAAATATGCTTGCAGGCATGCTTTTTATGTTATTTGCGCCAACTAGCATGCGAGCTAAGTGAGGCATGAGAAGTCCCACCCATGCGACTATGCCGCTTATGCAGACGCTGCACGCCGTAAGAAGCGTGGCGCAGATGATGATAATAGCACGCTCAAAAGCTACATTTACGCCAAGTCTAGCCGCACTCTCGTCGCCAAGAGATAGTAAATTTATACGCCAGCTCATGGCGATTAGCAAAATGGCACAGATGATCATAACTGGGGCTATGTATTTTAAATTTTCACTATCAAGCTTTGCAAGGCTACCAAGCTGCCAATAAACAATGTCAGGTAGCTTTGTCTCAGGATCAGCGACATATTTTAAAAAGCCAATCACCGAGCCCATGAGACCACTTACGATGATACCAGAGAGAACTAGCATAAGCGTGCTGGTGCGCCCCATCATCTTTGGTATGGCTAGCGTGATAGCAACGGCTGCTAGACCAAAGCCAAATGCAAAAGCCTGTATCCAAAATAGTGATAGGTCAAAGATGATCGCAGTTGCAGCTCCCACGCAAGCGCCTGCTGATACACCAAGTAGGTCAGGGCTTACAAGCTGGTTTTTAAAGACGCCTTGATAGGCTGCACCACTCACGCTAAGAGCAGCACCGACTAAAATAGCTGCGATGATACGTGGGATACGTAAATTTTCTACCACATTTGTGATGTTGCTAGCTGCGCCATCTCCAAAACCAAAGCTGTGAGCCAGCACGCTAAAGACGTCGTTAAAAGGTATGTAAAATCTACCAACGCCAAGTGCGACAAAGGCGCAAATAAGTGTTAGTAGAGCTAAAAAGATAACAACTATTGAAAAATTTGCGTTTTTCATATCTTATTTGCTGCTGCCGTCAGGGTTTAGACCTTTTAAGATATAGCCATACTCTTTGTCACTAAGATCGTGATTTAAAAACTCTTTATAAAACTCTTTTGTTTTTACTTTCATATCGACATCTTTAAATAGATCTGGTTGGATAGTTTTTGCTGCCCATAAAATTTGAAGTACGTTTTCAGCGCCGTATCTATCCCAAGAAAATACACCTTTTGGGTTACCATAAACTTTGCCGTTTTTAACAGCGTTTGAGCCAGAGAATGCAGGGTGCTCTTTTATCTTTTTGATCTGTGCGTCTGTGTCATTGCCGCCAACGATGATGATATCAGGATTTGCATTGATGATCTCTTCAGCGCTAACTTCGATCATTGAACCCTCAGTATTGATAGCATTTACACCGCCACCTAGCTTGATCCAAGTGTTTTGGATGGTATTTGTACCATCAACTTTTAATAAATTCGCTCCGCCAAGAAGGTGAAGTACTTTTGGACGTTTAGCATCAGGGATGCTTTTTGTCCTTGCTGTTACAAACTCAGAGTTATCGTGGATTTTATTAGCAAGTTTTTCAGCTTTTTTTCTAGCGTCATCAGTGCCTATAACTTCAGCTGTTGCGTAGATGCTTTTCTCCATATCTGGATAGTCTCTAAAGATTAAATTTACCGCGCTAAAGCCGTTTTTGATAAGTTCATCTTGGTAGTTTTTGTTAAAAACTATGACAACATCAGGAGCAATCTTAACTAGCTCTTCGATCTGAAGGTCTTTGCCGTTTAGTGCAGCTGGTAAATTTTTAAGTTTTGGATAGACGTGTTCAAACCACTTGTTGTTTTTGATCAGATCAGTTGTGGCTACAACCTTATCCATGCCGCCAAGTGCTAGGATGATCTCGTTGTTTGCATTCCACAGTGCTGCGATCTTTTCAACCTTCTCAGGCACGCTTACTTTGACACCTTTCATATCTGTGATGCTTCTAGCAGACTCAGCTGCGCTTAGGCTAAGAGCCGCAAAAAGTGAAGCAACAAGGCTAAATTTAGCCACTTTGTGCATGAAATTCATTTGCATATTTTTTCCTTTATTTTTGAAATGTAAATGTATATATTAATGATATTTATATTAATTCTATGTAAATTTTGCATAACTAAATAAATTTTCAAAAAACTAAATAAGACAAAATTTATCGTTTTATTGACATGTGTCATTATTTGTTCTTTTTAAATGGGATAAACTTTGCCTGAATTTTTAAAAAAGGAGAATCAATGCGTGAATACAAAAAGTATTGGCTGGCATTTGTTGCTGTGCTGGTAGTTTGCTTTAGTATTTTAGGCTACTACGGTGTTGAGGTTTATAGAAGCTCGCCTCCAGTTGTAAATTTTACAGATGAAAACGGCAAAGTCGTTATCGACCAAGAGAGCATCTACAAAGGTCAAGAGGCATGGCAAAGCATAGGCGGCATGCAAGTTGGCTCTGTTTGGGGTCATGGAGCGTATCAAGCACCTGATTGGAGTGCGGACTGGCTTCACAAAGAACTAGTTGCGTTTTTACAGATAAAAGCAGATGAAATTTATCACTCAAAATACGCTGATCTAAACGACGAGCAAAAGGCAAATTTAAAAGTTTTGCTTAAAAAAGAGTACCGAGAAAATGGCGTAAAAAATGACACAGTCGTACTTAGCAATGATAGGTTAAAAGCCATTAAAGAAGTAAGCGAAGAGTACATGGCTCTTTTTGGCAACGACCCTAAGCTAAAGTCTCTAAGAGAAGCTTATGCGATGAAAGAAAATACCCTTCCAAACGCTTCTGATAGAGCTGATCTTACTAACTTTTTCTTCTGGTCGGCGTGGGCGACTGCCACAAACAGACCAGGCAGTGAAGCCACATATACAAACAACTGGCCGCATGAGCCACTAATTGACAATGTGCCAACAAGTGAAAATATTTTTTGGTCGATCGCAAGCGTTGTGATACTTCTTGCTGGCATTGGTTTTCTTGTTTGGTTTAGCTCCTTTTATGGCAAAAAAGATGATGAAAAGCTTGAGGCTATCAGCGAAGATCCGCTTAGCAAGCTAAATTTAACTCCATCGCAAAAAGCTCTTAAAAAGTATCTTTTTGTGACTTTAGCCCTTTTTGCTTTTCAAATTTTAATAGGCGGTTTTACAGCGCACTATACAGTTGAAGGACAAGAATTTTATGGCATAAATTTATCAGCCTACATTCCTTATTCGCTTGCTAGAACATGGCACATCCAAGCTAGCATTTTCTGGATCGCGACAGGATTTTTGGCTGCTGGACTTTTCTTAGCTCCTATTATAAATGGTGGAAAAGATCCGAAATTTCAAAAGCTTGGCGTGGATTTGCTATTTTATGCGTTACTTATTCTTGTGATTGGTAGTTTTGCTGGTGAGTATTTGGCGATCGCAAATATCATGCCTATAAATTTAAGCTTTTGGCTAGGACATCAAGGATATGAGTATATCGATCTTGGACGTGTTTGGCAGATTATTTTATTTGTCGGGCTTGTTATTTGGATGCTCTTACTACTTCGTGGATTTATCGGCGGATTTAGAAATAAAGGCGATAAAAATTTACTTGCTATCTTTGCTGCTTCAGCCGTTGCAGTTGGTCTGTTTTACGGAGCAGGGCTATTTTATGGTCAAAGAAGCCCGCTTCCAGTGATGGAGTACTGGCGTTGGTGGGTTGTGCATCTTTGGGTTGAGGGCTTTTTTGAAGTCTTTGCCACTGCTTCGCTTGCCTTTGTCTTTGTTAGTCTTGGTCTTGTTTCAAAGAAATTTGCTACGTTTTCAACGCTTGCTAGTGCGTCGCTCTTTATGGTAGGTGGCATCCCAGGGACATTTCACCACCTATACTTTGCAGGTACTACAACGCCTATAATGGCAGTTGGAGCGAGTTTTTCAGCACTTGAGGTAGTTCCTCTTGTGTTGCTTGGTGCGGAGGCTTATGAGCACTACAAGCTTCAGTTTGCTCAAACTTGGGCTAAGACATTAAAATGGCCACTTTACTGCTTTATCGCAGTTGCTTTTTGGAATATGCTAGGAGCTGGCGTCTTTGGATTTTTGATAAATCCTCCTATTTCACTATTTTATATCCAAGGGCTAAATACGACTCCAGTTCACGGACATGCTGCGCTATTTGGTGTTTATGGATTTTTGGCTCTTGGATTCGTTTGGCTAGTGGCTACTTATCTATTTAAAGGGCAAGAATTTGATGAAAAACTCATGAAAGTAGGCTTTTGGGGCTTAAATATAGGTCTTATGCTGATGATCGTGCTTTCACTGCTTCCAATAGGAATTTACCAAGCATTTGCAAGTTTGGAGCAGGGCATGTGGTATGCAAGAAGTGCTGAGTTTTTACAGCAGTCGCACTTGCAAAATTTAAGATGGCTAAGAATGGTTGGCGATACGATTTTAATAATCGGTGGCATCAGTTTCTTTGCACAGCTTTTGAAATTTATACTAAATAAAAAAGCATAAATTTAATGGGGGTTTTGCCCCCGTTTGTTTAAGCTAACTTTTTATAAAATAGCGCAAATTTAAAGGAAAGATATGATGACATTTTTAAAGAGAATTTGCGTTACATTGGTCGTGCTTTTGCACCTGTTTTTGGCTATTGTGGTTGATTTTTCATTCCCTCACTACGCAAGCGTGCAGATAACTGGCGGCGACGTAAAACGCATGGATAAAGATGGCATAATTAACGCTAAAAACCCAGCCGATGGTTCAGTGCGCGACGTTAACTTTATCTACACAAAAGATGCAAAAAATGGCGAAAAAGTTATGGCTTATAGAAACGAAGATACGGCGTGGGGTTTTCCATTTTATTTTAAATTTAACTCAGCCGACATCCAAGCCAAGGCCCAAGGCTTTGCAAACGTCGATAAGAACGTGACTATAAAATACTATGGATATAGAATTCCTATCCTAAATGAGTTTAGAAACGCCATCTCGATAAAAGATAGCGGCACAGATACTAGCTGGCCTATCGCTAGCTACGTGCTTTACTTTATCTTATTTATCTCACTCATCATCTGGATAAGAAAGATAAACAAGGCTTTTGCGCCAAAAATTGAAAATTTAGAGACGAAAAAAGAGACTGTTTAAAGCAGGGCTAGATCAGCCCTTTTTGTTTATAAGATCAATGAGCCTAACGTCCTCGCTTCTTACGATTAGGCTCTTTGGTAGCTCAAATTTAGCTATCACCTCGCACTCTTTCTCTCTCATCTGCCCATCATCTTTTTCGTGATCGTAACCTAATATATGCAGTAAGCCATGTGTGAAAAGTAGCGCAGTTTCGGCATCTTCGCTGTGATTTAGCTCGGTGGCTTTTTCTTTTACCATATCTTTGTTAATGACTATTGAGCCAAGTGGGGCATGGACGATGAGCTCAAGGGGAAAGCTTAAGACGTCAGTGGTTTTATCTATGCCACGCTCAGATCTGTTTAGCTCTCTCATCTCATCTTTGTTGATAAAAACTAACTCAACTTCACCAGGCGTTAGATATGAGCAAATTTGATCTAAAATTTCAGGATAACTCTCTTCGCAAAGTATCATTTTTGGCTTGTCCTTAGTAAATTTTTGTATAATTTTAGCAAATTTAAAGGGCAAAATATGAAAAAAGCAGTTTGTATAATGAGCGGCGGTATGGATAGCACGCTTTGCGCTGTGATGGCAAAAAGGGCTGGATATGATGTGGTCGCACTTCATTTTGACTATAACCAAAGGACGATGAAGCGAGAAAAGCGTGCGTTTGATGAGATATGTGAGCGTCTTGGTGTGGTTAAAAAGATAAACCTCGATGTTAGCTTCATCGCTCAAATAGGCGGAAATTCGCTAACCGATACTAGCCTGCATATAAGAAAAGATGGCGTTAGCAAGGAGGTGCCAAACACCTACGTGCCGTTTAGAAATGGCATATTTATCTCTATCGCTGCTGCACTTGCTGAAAAAGAGGGGGCGCAGGCGATCTACATAGGCGTGGTCGAGGAGGATAGCTCTGGGTATCCTGACTGCAAGGAGAGTTTTATAAAAAGCATAAATGAGGCGATAAATTTAGGCACGTCGGCTGATTTTTCTTGTGAGATTTTCACGCCACTTGTAAATTTAAGCAAGGCTGATATCGTCTCAAAGTCGCTTGAGCTTAATTCGCCAATAGAACTTACATGGAGCTGCTACGAGAGCGAGGACGAGGCGTGCGGGCTTTGTGATAGCTGCAGGCTAAGGCTAAATGGCTTTAAAAAAGCAAACGCCGTTGATAAAATCCCTTATAAAAAGTGAAATTTGCCTTGGAATTTAAAAGCTAGCCACTATAAATTTAGTAGCTAGCCTAAAATTTACTTCAAATTTAGCTCGCTTATTTGCTTTGCAAGCTTCTCTTTGTATTCAGCCAAAGAGCTTTTGATGATATTTGCATAATCATTTTGATTTATCAAAAAGTACTCCTCTTTGCGTTTTATGACCGTGCTTAGCTCTTTGTTATTTACGCTCAAAATTGTGCTTATATCGGCATTTAGACCAACTTTCATCGCACCAAGTGTCATGTAAGTCCAAAGTTTTTCTATCCTTGCATTGACGTTTATTGTATCCTTGTCTATCTCATTTTCGTTTTTTACGACCAAAAAGCCATTGCTTCTAAAGGCATCCTCTATGCGCGCCCTTATTACGCTAGTTGTCCTTTGCTTATTTTCTAAAATGACATTCCATAGCCCCTTGCCATAGCTATTTCTGGTTCTGCCGATGTATCTTTGCTTCTCTTTTGCGCTAACTTCATTTACATTGTGTTTGTATAAAGATGGGGTGCTTGCTTGTTTTGGGTCGTTTTCAAAAGCCCTCACATCTTTGACGCTTTCGATGTAAATTTTTGTCTTTTTGCTAATGCTTGAAGGCGTTTGCTCGTCTGGCAAGGTCACAAATATCCCCTTTGGAGCGCAGCCACAAAGCATAAAAGCAGCAATTATCGCTAGTAAAAAATTTTTCATTTTCATCCTTTTAAATAAATTTCAAATGTAAATCGTTTTTTTATAAATTTTATTAACTCTTTGTGGCAAATTTCAAATTTATATTTTGATATCCATAATCATAAAACCTTAAATTTAACAACTAAAATTTAAATTTAACTTTCCTTGACTGCTATCAACCAAAATGGCTAGCCACTTAGGATAAAATCCGCTTAAATTTTTAAATTCACAAGGAGAAAAGATGAAAGATATGAAGATGTTTTGCCATCAGTGCGAGATGAGCGCTGAGGATGGATGCGGTGCAAAGGGCCAACCTATGGGCACTTGTGGCAAGAGCGACACACTAGCGCTTTTGCAAGATACGATGGTTTTTGGCTTAAAAGGCCTTAGTGCATATCGCCACCACGCGCACGAGCTTGGCGCTGATACTAGCAATGTCGATCGCGTTATGGCTGATACGCTTTATTTTACGCTTACAAACTCAAATTTCAACTTCGATGAGCACATCAAACAGCTTCTTGAAGTAGGCGGTGCTGGCGTTGAGGTGATGAACTTATTAAGCGAAGCTCACACGGCTAAATTTGGCATACCAACGCCAGTTAGAGTGAGCCAAAACAAGGTCGAGGGCAAGGCGATCTTAGTAAGTGGCCACAACTTGCACGCTCTAAAAGCACTACTTGAGGCGACAAAAGATAAAGGCATCAACATCTACACTCACTCAGAGATGCTCCCAGCTCACGGATACCCAGAACTACGCAAGTATAGCCACTTAAAAGGCAACGTCGGCAAGGCGTGGTTTGACCAAACTAAGCTATTTAACGAATTTAAAGGCGCGATTTTGATGACCACAAACTGCATCGTGCCACTACGCTCAAATTGCACATACGCTGACAGGCTATTTGGCTACTCAATCGCAGGCACAAACGGCGTAAAACACATCGAAAACGACGACTTCACACCACTTATCGAGTGCGCACTAGCCTGTGGCGACGTTAGCGGCTTTGATAGCGACGAGAGCCTAGTAACTGGCGGCCACTATAAGACTATCCTAACTTTAGCCCCACAAATTTTAGACGCGATCAACACAGGCAAGATACGCAGATTTTTCGTGATCGCTGGCTGTGACGCACCTGGCAAGGGACGTGAGTACTATAGAGAGCTAGCTGCTAGCCTTCCAAAAGACTGCGTCATACTTACTTCAAGCTGCGGTAAATTTAGATTTAACGATATCGACTTTGGCAACGTCCCAGGTACCGAGCTACCACGCTACATCGACCTTGGTCAGTGCAACGACAGCAACGGCGCGGTTAAAATCGCCCTTGCACTAAGCGAGGCAACAGGCATCGCAGTAAATGACCTACCAGTTTCTATCGTGCTAATGTGGATGGAGCAAAAAGCGGTCATCATCTTGCTAGCGCTATTTAGCCTTGGTATCAAAAATATCAACGTCGGACCAAGTTTGCCTAAATTTTTCAATGAAGAGATCATAAATTTCTTAGTGGATAAATTTAACGTTAGACCAATTAGCGGCGACGCACAAGCTGATCTAAAATACTTCTTGGGTGAGTAATAAAATGCCAGGGCTTAGGCTCTGGCTTTAAATTTAAAATAGTCCGCTTTGCTCTTTGCTTTGGCTTAGGCTATCAAGTAGATCCTCTTTTTTGCAAAGCACAAGGGCATAGACGAAATTTTGTAGCTCTTTTATCTCGTCTAAATTTTCATAAAAAATGGCGTTTTCAACCTTTAGCGTGCTATCTTTTGGTAGGCAAAATTTAAGCTCGCTTTCGCTGAAATTTCGCCTTAGAAATATACTTTCAGTCAAAAATAGCTCCTCGTCTTCTTCAATGATCACCGCTCTAAAACTGCTACCAAAGCTAACTGGCTTAAAGTCTTTGTCGATAAAGATAGGCTCAAAGTGCGATGAAATTCTGCTCTCAGTCACTTTAAAGCCGATGTTATTTTTCTTAAGATAGTCAAGAAGTCCGCAAAACATCCCAGCAAAAACTCGTGGTATGCTTAAATTTTGATAGTACTTGTCATCGTAAATGAGCGTTGTAAAAAAGATCGAGCTTGGATTTAGCACGCTTATGTTTGTGTCAGTCCATGCTGTTTCGTAAAGTAACGAGAGCCTTTGAAGTATCCTCGTATCGTCGCTAAAAAATGTGTCAAACAAATTTGCGTGGAAAATTTTATAAAAAAGCTCGGTTAAATTTTCAGGTATGACGTGGGCATTTTTTTCAAGGTGTGACTTCTCTAAAAGTGCTTTTATAAAGGGATTGACCGCGCAAAATTTGATATTTTTGTGGATCGCTTCAAAGCGCATGAGCTTGATGATAGCTGTTTGCAGGCTTGCTACCTTGATAAAGGCTATCTCATCGTCGCTTGGCGTGATATCCTCTTCTGCTATGATAGCGTAGGCGCCTTGTTTTATCGCAGGCTCGATCTGATCGCTTTGCGTGGCGATAAGAGCATAGCCTCGTTTTATATTTTTAGCCTCAAACGCGAAGCTAGTCACGCTTGAGATGCTTGGGTTGTTTAAAATTTGCCCATTTATTATGTGGGTTAAATTTTCTATCGTCATTTAGCCAACGATCGCGCCGTTTTTGACCTTGCCCTGCGTGCCAAGAAGCGTTAGTGAGCCGTCTGATGCGCTTAGGATCATGCCTTGAGAGACATATTTTTTCATCATCGTTCGCTCTTTTAAATTTGCTAAAACGCAAACTTGTTTGCCCACAAGCGAGCTAGGCTCGTAGTATTTGGCGATGCCAGATAAAATTTGACGTGGCTGCTCCTCGCCAAGATCTATCTTAAATTTAAGCAGCTTCTCACTGCCCTCAACTCTCTCACACTCTAGCACTTCGCCTACTTTTATCACTATTTTTGCAAAGTCATCGATGCTAATGATACCTTCTTCTTTTTTCTCCTCTTTTGGCTCAGCTTTTGCCTCTACTTTTGGCTCGTTAGTCTCGCCCATTAGCTCTTTTTCTATCCTTGGGAAGAGTGGCTCAGTAGCTTTTGCCATAAAATTTGAAATTTCATTTTTTAATACAAGGCTCTCGTAAGAAGCCGTATCTATGCTAAAGCTAAGCGTATCAGCTATCTTAGCGCAAGTTTTTGGCATAGCTGGGCTAAGCAAAATGGCAGCTTTAGCTAGTAAATTTGCACAAAGTGCGACAAGTGCGTTTGCCTCGTCACTTTTGCCAGCTTTTACAAGTGACCATGGTTCATACTTCGCAACGGCAGCGTTTGCAAGAGTTACAACCTTCCAAAGATCCTCTAAATAGCGGTTTGTCACTAAATTTTCTAAATTTTTTATAGCCTCATCAAGGTAGCCCTTCGCTTCATCAAGCTCAGCTTTGTGAAATTTGATAACGTCTTTTGAGTCGATCTTATAGTCGCTATACTTTGCGCTCATGCCGACAATGCGGCTTAGCAGGTTGCCAAGTCCGTTGCCAAGCTCTGAGTTTATGCGCTCGATCAAGGCTTTTTGGCTGTAGTCGCCATCTTGACCAAATGGCACCTCTCTAAGCAAAAAGTATCTGAAATTTTCAAGTCCATAAGCGCTTGCGACCTCTCTTGGGTTTATGACGTTGCCCTTGCTTTTGCTCATCTTTTCGCCATCTATCGTCCACCAGCCGTGCGCTGCGACGTGTTTTGGTAGTGGCAAGCCAAGGCTCATCAAAAATGCCGGCCAATAAACTGCGTGAAAACGCAAAATATCCTTGCCAACGATGTGTGTCGTATGCGGCCAAAAGTCCATTCTAGCGTTATCTCTTGAGTATCCTAGCGTTGTTAGGTAGTTTATGAGTGCGTCAAGCCAGACGTACATAACGTGCTTGTCGTCGTTTGCGCTCTTTGGTAGCTTTATGCCCCAATCAAAGCTCGTTCTTGTGACAGAAAGGTCTTTTAGCCCGCCTTTTACAAAACTTACGACCTCGTTTTTCTTACCCTTTGGGATAACACAAAGTTCGTCATTTTCATACCATTTTAAAAGCGCGTCTTCATATTTTGAAAGCTTGAAAAAGTAGCTCTCTTCTTTAACTAAAGATGTCACACGGCCACAATCTGGACAGCGGTTGTCCTCAAGCAGGTCTCTTTGGTTGAAAAATGTCTCGCAACTAACGCAGTAAAAGCCCTCGTACTCGCCCTTGTAGATATCGCCATTTGCTTGCATCTTTTCAAAGACATTTTGCACGGTTTGCTTGTGCTCTTTATCGGTCGTTCTTATAAAATGATCGTAGCTTATCTCAAATTCATCCCAAAGCGATCTAAATTTCGCGCTAATCTCGTCTGCATACTCTTTTGGCGTTTTGCCTCTAGCGCGAGCTGCTTGCTCGATCTTTTGACCATGCTCGTCTGTGCCAGTCATAAAGTAGGTCTCTTTGCCTTGTAAGCGGTTAAATCTAGCAAGTGTATCAGCGATGATAGTCGTGTAGGCGTGGCCGATGTGTGGCACGTCGTTTACGTAGTATATCGGGGTGGTTATATAAGCTTTTTCTTTCATATTTTTCCTTTAAATTTAAAAATCAAATCCGCCGTCACTGCCAGTGTTGCCTTTTGACATCGAGTTATAGCAGCTATTTACATACTCTATCCTTGTCTCGCAGTCAAAAAATGCCTCGCAGTTAAAACAGCTTTTTCGCCCTTTTTGCTCTTGGCACTCTTGCATGATCTTTGCTTTTTGTTTTAGGGCTAGCTCAAATGCGTCAAGTGGCTCGTTTTCTTGTGCTTCTTGCATTATTTTTGCTCGTAAAATTTATGCAAAAGAGAAATCTCATCACGCGAGCCAAAAAAGCATGGCGTTGTTTGGTGAATTTTTTCTATTTTTATATCAAAAAGTGTTTGATTTTTGCCGTTTGTCGTTGCGCCCTTTGCGTTTTCATATATAAAGGCAAATGGCAGCACTTCAAAGACAACCCTTAGCTTGCCATTTGGATGATCGCTCGTTGCTGGGTAGCTAAAAAGACCGCCGCCTTTTAGTAAAATTTGATGCAAGTCACTTACCATCGCACCTGAGTATCTTAGTCTGTAGCCCTCATTAAATAGCTCGTTTATGAAGTTTCTATGTGTTTGGCTCCAGCCTTTTTGCGTAGCTCCCGTGGCATTTAGCTTGCCTTTTTCTTTTAGCTCAAGCTCTTTTACAAATTTAAACTCGCCATCTTTGCCAAGTCTATAAAATTTAGGCAAAGCACCCTTTTTCTCGGCAATTACTAGCTCAAGTCTTGGACCATAGATGCTATAAGCTGAGGCTATTAAATTTTCTGGTTTTGCCTCGTCTTCGTAGATGCCAAAGATCGAGCCAACGGCGAAATTTACATCAACTAAGCTTGAGCCATCGAGCGGATCGTAAGCGATGATAAATTTAGCGTTTTTATTTATCTCAAGTTCGTTCTCTTTTTCTTCGCTAATTAGCGCTTTTACGCAGGCAAGCTGCTTAAATTTAGCTGTGATGATCTCGTCGCTTTTCACATCAAGCTTTAGCTGCGTGTCGCCGGTGGCGTTTTCGTGGGTTGTGTAGCCAAGATCGGCGTATTTTATGACCTCGCTTATCTCTTTTGCGATATCTTTAATGGTGTTAAAAATTTGGTTTAGTTCTTGCATTATACAGCCTTTGCATTTTTGATTATCCACGCACAAATGGCGTCTATATCGTCTAAATTTAGATTTGTGATCTCGTAAGGGACTTGCTCTTTATAAGTGGCGATCGCGTCTGAAAAGCTTAGATATGCCTCATCGATCTCGCCTCTAAAGACACTTAGTCTTGGCAGTGGCAGAGTCTTTAGACCTTCGACTAAGAGTATGTCAAACTCGCCGATCATTCTTATGACCTCGCCGATCTCTTGTGAGCTTTGCGAAAAGTAAGTCGTTCTAGTCGGACTCATCACGACCACGTCAGCTCCTGCCTCGGAAAATTTAAAGCTATCCTTGCCTTCAACATCAAATTTGGCCTTGTCGCCTGGGTCGTGCTTAACGACAACGACCTTTAGCCCATCATCTATAAATTTTTTTGCGACTTTTAAGATAAGTGTCGTTTTTCCGCTATTTGAAGGGCCAGAAAAAGCAATGGCAAGTCTTTTCATAAGAGCCTTTTTTGTTAAAATTTCTTGCGATTATAGCTCATATTGGCTTTAAAATTTATGAGTGAAATTTAAAAAATAAAATGCTAAAATGCGAGAAAATTTAATGTTTTAAGAGTTTTTTATGAGAAAATTTACACTATTTTTTATATTTATTTTGATGATATTTGGTTGCGCTGATCAAAAAGTGATCGTGCATGAGCCACTAAAAAATGAGCTTTTAGCCTACACAAGCAAGAGCGAGATCATAGATGGCACCGATAGAACACTTATAATCGCAACCTATCTAAATCCAATATATAACTCAAATTTAGACGAGAACAAAGAGCACTTTTTAGTAGCCATAAACCCAAAAGAGAATGCGCAAAATTTGAGCAATATAAAGGTAAATGGCGACTCAAATGCCACAAATGCAAGAGAGCTTGATGAAAATGACAAGATGCTTAAATTTGCTGGATTTTCAATGCCTTGGGCGGTTTATTACGAAGTGACCGCACCAAGTAAGCAAAGTGACGATCTCGCTCTTAGTTTCGAAATTTATCAGTCAAAGCCGGTTTTGTTAAATTTTCGAAAAGTTGCGAAATCTTTATACTGGAACCATTAAGCGCCATATAGATCACGTAGTTTGCAAGCACTTTCTTGCCGTAGTTTCTAGTCTCAGCCACAGGGACTAGCTCGATCGATAAAAATGGCTCAAATTTTCCCTCTTTAAACATATCATCTCTTGTGATGACTTTTTTAGTAAAGCCGATACCGCCGTTATATGCGTATGCAGTAAAGAGCGGATGGTAAAGAAATTTATCAAGGTAGTTTAAGTGGTGATTTGCAAATTTAAAGGCAACATCAGTTTTAAAAAGATCGTCCTGGTCAAAATTTGGAATTTTTAGCTCTTTTTTACCGATCGCATTTGCAAGAAATGGCATAAACTGCATCATGCCAAGGGCGTAAGAGGTAGAAACGACGCTTGGGATAAAGAGGCTCTCTTGCCTTGCTAGTGCGTAGATCATCGACTTTCGCTCAGTGCTGATGCCTTCAAGCTCTGGTGAGCTTGGCATCAAAAAGTACTGCTTTTCCCAGCCGTGCGCCTTTTGCATGAAGTATGCGTATGCGCCGATGCTCTCGTTTGTGTAAAATTTCATTGCAAATTCGCTTGCCTGCG
Source organism: uncultured Campylobacter sp. (assembly GCA_963545295.1). Classification (GTDB taxonomy): domain Bacteria; phylum Campylobacterota; class Campylobacteria; order Campylobacterales; family Campylobacteraceae; genus Campylobacter_A. Next base: position 64,078 of record CAUUIN010000003.1, read on the forward strand.
TGGCGTTCATATCCTTTGCAAGCGCTGCTGTTTTGTTCCACAAAAATGGATCGCTCACATCAAAATTTTCTATATTTTGCTTGCTTGGTCTTGGTACGATCACTTCAAGCGGCTCTCCACCGACCAAATCCCTTGCATAAAGTGAGTAGATATTTGCATCTTTGCTGGCACTTAGCTCCTTTAAAAAGCCCTCATCGCCGCTTAGCTTATATTGCCAAAAGGTTGCATTGTCTCTTTGCCAAGCCCTATCAAAGGTATTTTTAGCTCTTGTGAAAAAACTAAATGCAACCTCATTTTGACCAAGCAAGATAGCGTTTAGTCCAAGCGTAAATGCGTCGCTTTTTTCAGTTACTGCTGGATCTATGCTAAGTAAATTTCTTCTAAAGCCTTCATATTTTTTATTAAATACGACGTCGTTTAATAAATTTGTAAAGCCCTTTTGTGAATAGAGCTTGGTCATGAAATTTGCGTCAAAGCTCTCGCTAAAAAGAGCGCTTTTGCTTTGTGGGCTTGAGGCATTAAAAAGCTCTAGAAAGCTCTTTGTATCATTTGCATTTGCAAAGCTAAGAGCTGGATTTGGCTCGTTTAAGGTGCGTAAAATCCTAGCTTTTTCTGGATTTGTGCTTGCAAGATTTGCCGCTAAAGCTTCACGAGTTTTAGCTTCAAGTTTTAGAGAAAAGCTCATCGTTGTTAGTAAATTTTGGCAAGCCAAGCTAGCAGTTGTGATATTGCTTGCGTTTATGCCAGGGCATTTGCTAGGAGCTGCTTTTGGAGGCAAAATTTTGTTGATTGATTTTTGAACTAAGCCGCTTTTTCTAAAAACGTCGCGCGAAAGCTCAGCTATCTGCTCCTTTGTGTAGCTGCCTTCATTGATGAGACGGTTTATATAGTAGTCTTTTGCAAGGCTTTTTGGCTCGTTTTTTAGCTCCTCGTAGGTGTAAATTTTAGCTAAAAGAGCAACGCAGGCTAAAGAGAGGATACTAAAGTGACGTAGCAAAAACAAATAAAAGCCTTATTAAAAATTGATCTATGAGTTGAAGTGCTAAAAGCACGATGAGCGGGGCAAAGTCGATGCCATTAAATTCTGTTTTTATATGGCGTCTGATGAAGCTATAAACAGGATCAGTAAGCCTATAAAGTAGCTGCACGACTGGCGAGCTAGGATCAGGCTTAACCCAGCTAATCAGAGCTGCTGCGATGACGATCCAAGTATAGACCGTGATGATAAGATGCAAAATGTTTGCGATCGCTGAAAATAAGGTAGAAAGTATCATTTTTGCTCCTAGATTAAAATTTTTGCTAGATCATCTTTGATGAGTGGATAAAGCTCGCCAAGCTCAGGGCCGTGAAGGTCGTTTGTAAGAAGCGCACGTAGCGGCATAAAAAAGTTTTTACCTTTTAAATTTGTAGCGCTCATAAGCTCTTTTTTAAACTCATCAAAAGTTTCGCATGGTTTTAAGCTAAGAGCTGCTTTTTTGATGGTTTCAAATTCGTTTTTGTATTCATCTGGGGCTATTTTTGGCGAGTAGATAGCCTCAACTTTTGCCTTTATCTCAGGCACTAGAGAGCTTTCTTGAGTGTAAAATTTAACTAGCTCAGCCTTGCTCTCATCCACGCCAAAGATCTCTTTTATGCGCTCTTTTGAGGCAAGCTTTATATGTTCTCTATTTATCTGCTCAAGTTTTTTCACGTCAAATCTAGCAGGTGAGCGTGAAATTTTAGTTATATCAAACCACTTCACTGCATCTTCAATCGTAAAAATTTCAGTTGGAGTTTTGTTACCAAGAAGTATCAAGTAGTTTGCGATCGCTTCAGGCAAAAATCCCTGCTCAAAGAGCCATTTTACGCTTGATTCGTTCTCGCGTTTGCTCATTTTTTTGCCCTCTATATTTAAAAGGATAGGCAAATGCGCGTAGTTCATCTTGCCGGTGTAGCCAAGCCCCTCGCGTATGAGGTCTTGCTTTGGCGTGTTGCTCACGTGATCTTCGCCGCGTATGACAAAGGTCACGCCTTCTAGCATATCATCAACTGCGCAGGCAAAGTTGTAGGTTGGAGTCTTGTCTGCTCTCATAATGACAAAGCTATCAACAGCGTCTGGCTCGAAGCTAAGCTCGCCTTTGATCGCATCTGTAAAGCTCATCGTGCGTGTTGGTTTTTTCATGCGGATGACAAATGGCTTCTCGCAGTTTAAAACTTCAGCGTCGCTTAGTCTCTCGCAGGTGCCGTCATATCTATACGCCACGCCTTGCTCTTTTGCTTTTTGTTTTTTTGCTTCGAGCTCTTCTTCGGTGCAAAAACAAGCAAATGCCTTTTTGTCGATGAGAAGCTTTGATGCAAGCTGTCTGTGGAATTTTAAATTTTCGCTTTGGATGTAAATTTGCTCTGGTTTTATGCCAAATTTGCTCAAAATTTCTAAGATATCTTTCTCTTTTCCCTCGATATTTCGCTCTTTGTCGGTATCTTCTATGCGTAAAATAAAGCCACTTTTATCTTGCAAAGAACAAATATAGTTGAAAATAGCAGCACGTAAATTTCCTATGTGCATATCTCCTGTTGGAGAGGGTGCAAAACGATACATAAGCTCATTCCTTACGTTAAATTTGAAGTTTGGATTATAACACTCGCTTGATAAATTTAAAGTTATGTAATTTTAAATTTTTAGGCTAAGCAAAGCATATTTTTTATAAAATCCGCACGAAAATTTAACTATTTATAGGAGAAAGAATGAGTTTTATCAGCGAATTTAAAGAATTTGCGATGCGCGGAAATGTCATAGATATGGCAGTTGGTGTTGTCATCGGTGGGGCATTTGGAAAGATCGTCTCATCACTAGTTGGTGATATTATTATGCCAGTGGTTGGTGTTATAACAGGCGGTGTAAATTTCACTGATCTTAAGCTAACACTAAAAGAAGCAGCAGAAGGTGCGCCAGCTGTTACGATAAACTATGGCTCATTTATACAAACAATGGTTGATTTTTTAATCATTGCGTTTTGTATTTTTTGCGTCATCAAAGCCTTAAATACACTTAAAAATAAACTACCAAAAGAAGAAGAGGCAGCTCCTGCAGAGCCTGAAACTCCAGCTGATATAGCACTTCTAACTGAGATCAGAGATCTTCTTAAAAAATAAATTCTTAAATCAAAGGGAGAAAGCTCCCTTTGAAATCCGTTAAATTTTGTCCTATTTTTTATGCTAAAATGCTTTTTCATCTTTAAAAGCGAGTGAAATATGATAGCACAAATCCCATTTTTTCAAGGCCTTAGCGCCAATGACCTAACTAAACTTGAAGCAATAAGTGTTGTTAAAAAATATAAAAAAGGCGAGTTTTTATTTATAGAGGGCGAGGAGCCAAAGTGGCTTACATTTTTGATAACTGGCTCGGTTAAACTTTATAAAACTACGGCAAATGGCAAGGAAATTTTTATCCATCAGCTTGCACCTATGAATTTTGTAGCTGAAGTTGTAAATTTTGAAAATAT
>CAUUIN010000004.1:0-65380 GCA_963545295.1 uncultured Campylobacter sp.
TTTAGCGCCTCTAGTTATCGTAAGCGACTGATCATAAAACAAGATAAGCACCACCGAAACTCCCACGCCAAGTGCTAGCGAGACCGTCGTAGTCGTGATAGCGTTATCAAAAAATATGATCAAATACTCGTTTTTCTTAGCAATGCTTGTCTCATTTAAAAATGAAAAAAGTGCCAATATCCCTTTATACGCAAAAACCCCTGGCACCATAGGCAAAAGCGCTGGAAATGCGATGATCTCAGCTGGCACCTTTAGCCGTTTAGCAAAGAGCATGCCTAAAATTCCACTCATAAAAGAGACGATGAGTGTTGCGACACTGATGTTAAAAAATCCCATCTGCATGATCCAAAAACGGCTAGCATGCGCAAATGCAGCAAGCAAGGCACAAAAGATGAGAGTTCTTTTTGGAGGCGAGCTAGCATAGGCAAAGCCAAGTCCAGCCACCGCAGCAAAGCCAGCATCTACAAGCGTTTCACTTAAAAGCTCAAACATTTAGTATCTCCGCGTTGCTAAGCGTTAGCGTGATATAGACGCCAACAGCCATGCAAAGTATGAGGATGCCTGTGCTTATGGCTCTACTGATGCCAACAAGAGTGTTGTCATTTAGGATGTCAAAGACTGAATTTATAAGAAAAACACCTGGCATCATAAAAAGCACAGACGAGCCAATAGCTACGTCACTTGTGTGCGTAAGCCCGTAAGATACACCAAGATAGGCGATAAATGAGACGACAAATGAGGTCAATACGTATTGAATTTTTAAATTTACGCCCATTTTTGCAAGGGCAAATTTAAGAGTATAGCCAACAAGCGTTGCAAAAAATACACAAACAACTGAGCCAGCATCGCCTCCAAAAAGCTTGCAAAATGCCGCATTTGCAAGGCTTATTAAGATAAGTGAGCTAGTAAATTTATTTGCACTGACGCTCATCACGCTATCAAAGCTCTCTTTAGCTTCATCTAAGCTCAAACCCTCATCTAAAATTTGCCAGCTAAGCGACGAGAGCTCGGAAATTCTGTTAAAGCTAACATGCCCTAGAGGGATCTTTCTCACATAAGTTCGGCGCAAGGAGTTGTCGGCTGAGTCCATCACGCTAATGGTAAAATACTTCACAAAAATCGTCACGCTAACGTCGTAGCCGTAGTGCTTGGCTATGCGGTCGACGCACTTTTCTATGCGCGCAGTGTATGTGCCAGCGCTCACCATAGCTGTAGTGTATTCGGCGAGGAAATTTGTTAAGATTTGGATATCAGGCTTGGCGTTCATTTTGACTGATCTTAAATTTCACAAAAAATAAAATGAGCTGTAAAACAAGCATCACTTTCATCACATATTCGCTTGCGCTATGCATCTTGGCAAACTCCTCTGTCTGCGTCGCCTCTGCGCCAAGACTTTGGGCGTGCACGATAAAAGGCGTAAAGATGAAGACAAAGCTTAGCGCTAGGGCTAAATTTAAAAACGAGAGCATAAATGTGCTAAATTTTAGTGAAAATGCAAGCTTTTTTCTTAGATCAAAGAGCTCGCTAACTGCCACAAATGCGCTAATAAACAGCAAAACATAGTTAAATTTTAAAAATATCTTTGTCATCATCTGTCCGCTCATAAAATGCGTGAGCACCCCCTCGCCTATGATGCTTTGCGGGGAAAAAATGACTGGCGCGACCAAAATGCCAAGCGTTAGCTCAGTGCCGATCACCGCTGCTAATAGTAAAAAATAGATACTTCTCAATCTCTCTCCTTTATAGTTTTAATCTCGCGCAAAAGCCCCTGTCAAAGCCCGCTAAGTCCTTGTAAAACGTACCATCATAGCCATTAAATTTTAATGCCATCTCCATGCTCGCCCTTTGGTCATAGCCCATTTCGCAAGCGATATGCTTTATGCCTTTGTTTTTGGCTATTAAGACTATGTTTTTTAAAATTTCGTCTCCAATCTCTCCGCCAAATAGCGCCTCATGCGGCTCATTTATCACAAATTTATCAAGCTTATAATCCTGCGCGATATATGGCGGGTTTGAGACCAAGATATCGATATCACCTGAAATTTCATCGATGTATGAGCACTTCACAAAGTCGATCTTCTCGCTTACATTAAATTTTAGCGCATTTTTTTTGGCTAAATTTAGAGCCTTTTCATTTATATCGGTGGCTACTATTTTGGCGTTTGTTTTAAGAGCTAACATAACACTTATTATCCCACTGCCAGTGCCGATCTCAGCGATCTTTGGTGCTTTATACAAGCTTGCTATCTCAAGCACTTTATCGACTAAAATTTCAGTTTCAGGGCGAGGTATCAAAACCCCACTTTCTACATCAAATTCTAGTCCATAAAAGCCAGCCTTACCAGTAATGTACTCAAGCGGCTCATAGTTTTCAAAGCGCTTTACAATGGCAAAGTAGCCGCTCTCGTCAAATTCGCTCTTTTGGTTTAAAAATATCCACTCGATGCTCACATCAAGGTAGCTCATGAGCAAAATTTTAGCCACTCTGCTTGGGTTTTCACAAAGTGGCTTAAGCCTTAAATTTGCCTCTTTAAGAGCCTCTTCAACTCTCATTTTCTAGCTCATTTATCCGCTCAAAAAGGCTTGGGTGCGAGTGATAGACAAATGAGTAAAGCCAGTGCGACTTTGGAAATGCTTTGTTTTCGCTACCAAGCTTGGTTAGGGCGTTTATCATGTCGGTTTTGTTTGAAATTTCTTTTGAAAATCTATCTGCGCCAAATTCATTTTTACGGCTAAAATATGAGATGATCGGCGAAAAAAGAAAGCTAAAAATAGGTGAGAAAAGCACCAAAAAGATGATGATACTAGCGCCATTTTGCCCAAGTCCTATCGCCTCGTATGCGCCTACACCCACATTTCCAAATATAAAAAATAGACAAAATAGCATAATAGCACTTAGCACTATCATTTTTATGATGTCTTTATGTTTAAAGTGCCCAAGCTCGTGCCCCAAAACTGCCACGATCTCTTCGGTGCTTAGCTTTTTTATCAGCGTGTCAAAAAGCACCACTCGTTTTGTCGCGCCAAGCCCGCCAAAATAAGCATTTAAGCGGTTGTCGCGCTTGCTAGCGTCTATCGTAAAAACGCCACTACTTTTAAAGCCACATTTTGCGAGCAAGCCCTCTATGTTGCCCTTTAGCTCGCCATCTTCAAGCGGCGACATCTTGTTAAAGATAGGCGCAATCAGCGTTGGGTATATCAAATTTATAATTATTGCGACGCCAAAACTTAGCAAAAACGCCCAAAACCACCAAAAATCACCAAGAAAATTTATACATAAAAGCACGAGCCATACAAAGGCCGAGCCAAAAATGAGCATAAGAGCTAGCGACTTAATGGTATCAACCAAAAATATCTTTGCGCTCATATTTGAAAAGCCAAGTTTTTTGTCTTTTACGAAGCTCTCATAGATATTTAGCGGTAGATCAAGCAGCGATGAGATCAGCAAAAAGCTCATCACAAAGATGATGTTTTCAAGTGTAGTGCCCTCTTTTAGGCAAGCATTTGAGAGCATCTTTAGCCCAAAACTTATCCACGCAAAGAAAATGATAGCGTGGTAGATGAGGCTAAAAATTTCAAATTTTTGATTTGTCACAGCGACATCTGCAGCGTTTTTATATTCGCTCGCCTCAAGCACAACAGGCTCTTTTTGTGCTTGTGCCCTTACAAAGCCGATCTGCAAATTCGCCAAAAAAAGCTTAAAAATCACATAAAAAATATAGATAGATAAAAGTATATAAAACATATTCTCCCTTAAATTTCATAAAGACTAAAGCAGCCGTAGTCCGACCTAACGGCCAGTTTACCATCTATAAATTTAGCCTCGCAGTTTTTTACTACATGATCTAGCCTAAATTCCACCACCACATCGCCCTTTTTTAGATTGATAGCATAGACTCTGCTTTGATCGATCACCACAAGCTTGCCAGCTACGGCGTCTAGGCAAAATTCGCTCGCCCTTAGATACTCATCCTTTATCCAAGGCTGCTTTGTCACTTTTGCGCTTTTGATATCTACGCAAAATAGCTTGTTTTCAAGGTAGCGCCTAACCAAAAGCGTCTTTTCATCTAAAAAGCAAATTTTATCAAGCGCGCCAAATTCAGCTCTTAGCTCGCTTAAAATTTCGCCATTTTTTGCGTTTAAAATTTGCAGCTCATTTTCTTTGGTGCAAAGCGCAAGCATGCTAGCATCCGCACTAAGAGCCGCACAAAGTATCGGCACATAGCTTTTTGTGCTGCATTTATACTCGCCGATCTTTGAAATTTCGCCATTTCTAAAGGCAAAAATCTGCCCAAACATACCAAAAACTGCCACGTTATTTGAAGCGCAAATAAAGCTAGCTATTTCGCTATTTTTCTTAATATTTTGCTCGGCTAAAATTTGGCGAAATTTAGCCTCTTTTGGCTCAAAAATGTAAATTTCATGATCAAGGTCTAAAAGCAGATTTTTGCCTACGCACTGAGCATCCCACGCAAGCGGCTTTGGCAAGCTTATCTGCTCCTTTATGACGCCATTTTTATCAAGCCTAAGCAAGACATCGTCAAGCATGCCGCCATCTTTTTGACCGCCACTTTTATAAAGATAAATTTCATCTTTTATGCTAGCAAACGAAAGTGTTCCAGTGTATCCACCGCCGATATAAACATGAAGGCTCGCTTCACTGACTTTTGCTTCGTTATCTTGCAAGATAAAGCCCTTTTTTAGGCTCTCCCACTCCTTTTTTACGCAGGCTTTTTTGACCTCTTGCTCGCTTGCAAATTCTTTTTTATTCTGCTTTGTTTTGCCGTTTTTTAGGCTCACACTCACTAAAGCAATATCTTCTACGCCAAGCCCCAAACGCTCATCGCTATCAAAATTTACAAGCTCACGCATATTTTACTTCAAAAAGTTGTCGTAAAAGCTACTGATAAATAACACCAAAATGACAAAAGGCACGATAAATTTGATGTAGAAAAACCAAATATTTATAAGCTTTGCGTACCTTTCGCTGCCTTGCAAGATCTCTTTTTTCGCTTCATCTTTTAGCACCCAGCCCACAAATATCGCACATCCAAGTGAGGTTAGCACGAAAAATATGGTCGCACTTATCGCGTCGTATGCGTCAAAGATATTTTTACCAAAAACGGTGACGTGACTTAGTAAATTTGTAGCCATTAGCGATGGCAAATTTCCTAGCACGAAAATAACGCTAAGCACTAAAAATATCGCTTTTTTGCGTTTTATCTTAAATTTCTCTTGCAATGTAGTAATGATCACCTCATATATCGGTAACGACGTCGTAAGCGCTGCGATCATAAGAAGCACGAAAAACGCTACCGCGAAAAATCCGCCAAAGGGCATGTGCGAAAAGACGATCGGAAGCGACTTGAAAACTAGGCTTGGGCCACTATCTGGCGAGACACCGTAGCTAAAGAGCGACGGAAATATCATAAAACCAGCAAGCACAGCTATGACGGTGTTTAAGATGCCTGTGATGATAGAAATTTTAACTAAACCTTCGTCCTTTTTTACAAAGCTTGAAAGCGTTATCATCACGCCAAATCCAAGTGAAAGTGCAAAGAAAACTTGCCCCAAGACCTCAACAAAAAGCTTTAAATTTATCTTTGAAAAATCAGGCGTTAGATAAAATTTCACACCCTCCATCGCGCCTTCAAGAGTGATGTTTTTAGCGATCATGACTAGCATTAGGATAAAAAGCAGTGGCATTAGATATTTTGCTGAGCGCTCGATGCCACCAACTGCACCTTGCACCAAGATAGCGTAATTTACAAGCACAAAAACAAGAGTTGCAAAGCTGATGGCTAGCGGGTTACTAACGATATTTTGCTCGTAAAATGCGCTAGTTTGCTCAAAGCTTACGATGTGCGAAAGATCAAGCAAGCCAAATGAAATTTGAGCGATGTAGTTTAGCACCCAGCCGCCGATAACCATATAATAAGCCATGATGCCAAATGCGCCCACAAGCCCCATCCAGCCCACTATCTGCCACTTTTTGCTGATCTTTTTGCCATTTACTGTGCCACCAAATGCATCAACGGCGTTGCACTTTAGTCGCCTACCGATGGCATTTTCAACCAAAATCATAGGAATACCAATGACTATCATTGCTATGCAAAACACGAGAACATAGGCCCCACCGCCGTTTTGACCGACTAAGTAAGGAAACCGCCACGTCGCGCCAAAGCCGACTGTAGCCCCTGCAACAGCTAAAATATATGTAAGTCTTGAACTCCACGATTTTCTATCCATATTATCTACCTTTGTGAAAAATAGGGATTATATAAAAAAATTGATTAAATTTTGCTAGCAGCATGCGATGCTTGCGTCTAAATTTGGCTTTTTTACTAATTTTTAGGACTTTTATGGACGGAATTTTTATCTTTGCAGGGCAAATTTAACATAGCGGTGTTGCGGGATATTTTCAACCATAAATTTTAAAAAGTGATTTATAAAATTATAGTGGTAGCTAATGAGCAAATTTTAAAATTTCATGAGCGAGTAATTTCGGCTCTGATTTTAGTGGCAAGCTTTGCGAGACCTAAAATCAGTAGTCAATTCTTAGGAGTGAATGGAATTTTAAAATTTGTAAAAGTAGTTTTTTGAAATTTAAAGTTTTGTTTCTTTGTTAAGGGGGAAGAGGCTTGAATTACGAAGTCGCTCTCTTCCCCCTTAACAATCCCCTAACTCCGACAACGTTAGAGGTGGCATGCGATAGCACTATCGTGCCGCATGCGTTTTGTTGAAAATCAATCAAATTTCACTTAAATTTACTCTCTAACGACGTGTAAAAACTGCATATGTTTGCGGTATTGCTCGATGACGTCGTTTATCAGCGTCGCTTCGCTCCAGCCAAGCACATCGTAGTCTTGACCGCCCTCTTTTAGATAGACCTCGGCTCTGTAGTAAAGATCGTCACCATCAAGCTCTCTGGTGTAGTCTGGGCTCTGGCTTTTGGTAAGATATACGCCATATCTAAAGTCCATCTCATCGCCAAGTCCGACGTTTAAATTTACGAAATTTTCGCCATTTGTAACCTTTGCCTCAAGCCCATTTTTAGCAAATTCTTCTTTTAGTTCGCTAAACGCTTTTAGTACGACTTCGTTTAAAAATTTCTTGCCATCTTTCTTGCCTGGTAGCGTAATAATCGCACTTAGACGCTCTTGCCACGGTTTTGAAAGATCACTAAGTGGCATGTTACTAAAGTTGTTTGTCTCTTTTTTGGTTAGATCCACGCGCAGCGCCTTAAATAGCCCGTAAATAGCGCCAAGTAGCACTATGGCAAATGGCAGCGCAGTCGTGATCGTAAGTGCTTGAAGCGAGCCAAGTCCGCCAGCTAGCATCAAAAATGCCGCCACGATGCCCACTGCAACGCCCCAAAAGACCTTTTGCCAAACTGGCGTATCGTCCTTGCCGTTTGAACAAAGCATATTCATAACGATCGCCGCAGAGTCGGCAGAAGTTACGAAAAATATGACTATCATAAAGACTGCAATGACGCTTAACACACCTGAGAAGCTAAATTTTTCTAAAAACATAAAAAGCGCTGATGCTGAGTCAGAATTTACAGTCGTTGCTAGCTCACTAAAGCCACCTTGCACAAGCGCGATCGCTGAGTTACCAAAAAAGCTCATCCAAGCAAAGGTAAAGCCAGTTGGCACGAGAAGCACGCCGATAACGAATTCTCTTATCGTCCTGCCCTTTGAAATTTTAGCGATAAAAAGCCCCACAAACGGCGACCAAGATAGCCACCAAGCCCAGTATAGCAGCGTCCAGCCGCCAAGCCAGCTCTCATTTTGCTTCTCGTAGGCGTAGAGGTTAAAGGTGTTTGAAATGAGCGTAGAGACGTAGTCGCCGCTGTTTTGCACAAATGACTTTAAAAGCTGCGTCGTATCGCCCAAAAATAGTATCAAAAACATAAAACATATAGCTAGCGCGATGTTTGCGTTTGATAAGATTTTGATGCCCTTATCCACACCGCTAGCTGCTGAGATAGTGGCAGCCAAACAAAGCACGATAAGAAGCGTGATGTGCATGGTTGGCAAGCCAAAGACGTGCGTAAGACCCGCATTTACCTGAAGTACGCCATATCCTAGCGATGTCGCCACGCCAAAAAGGGTCGCCACGACGGCAAATGTATCGATAGCATTGCCTATCTTGCCATAAATTTTATCGCCGATGATCGGATAAAACGCCGATCTAAGCGTAAGCGGCAAGCCGTGTCTATACGAGAAAAAGGCGAGAATTAGCGCCACGATAGCATAGACCGACCATGCGCCCATGCCCCAGTGAAAAAATGTGATATTCATCGCAAGCTTTTGCGCTGCAATAGTTTGCGGGTCGCCAACTGGTGGGTTTAGATAGTGCATGAGCGGCTCGGCCACACCAAAAAATACTAGACCTATGCCCATGCCAGCGGCAAACAGCATAGAAAACCACGAGATATTTTTGTGCTCTGGCTTTACGTGATCAGCTCCGAGCTTGATCTCGCCAAGCTTGCTAAAGCCAAGGATGATGACGCTTAGTAGTATGATAGCGACTGCTAGGATGTAAAACCAGCCAAATTTGGCTGCGATGTAGTTTTGCATACCTTTAAAAAACTCATTTGAGAAATTTGGAAATATCGCTGCAAATGCCGTTATTAAAACTATGATAACAAGCGATGGGATAAACACCGAATTGTTAAATTTTGACCTTTGAAATTTAAACATTTTTCTCCTTTTTTGTAAATTTCAGCTTCCTTTCAAACTAACAAAAAAGAGTAAATAGGTCAAATTTTATCTTTAAATTTTTTATGAAATTTTAAGCTTTGAGCGCCAAAAATAGCTACTCTGAAATTTATCTCAAGTCGCTTTTATCTCTCTTTGGTTTTGCAAGAGCCATTAGCACCATGACGACAAAAGCGATACCAAATGTGATATACAAAATGATCTTTGGCGAGTCATACTCTATCCTTGATCTTGCGACCTCTTCGCCGCTTGCCTTCACTAGCTCGCCACGCTTTATCATACCGCTGATATCTTCTGCGCTAAGCTTCGCAGATGCTCTTGTTAAAATTTGGGCGACGCTAAGATCCGCCACCTCATAAACGCTACGCTCTATGCCATAAAATGGCTTTATCTTGCTAAAAAAATAGAGCTTATCGCCGTTTTCATATACTGCGCCATACTCGCCATCTTTTACTAGCCCTATCTCACGCCAAGATGAGCTTGGGGCAAATTTATATAAAGAGACTGTTTGCGCCTCTAAGTGCCTGCCATGCTTTGAGCGCCGCCACTCTTCGCCTTGCTGTAAGAAATACGCCCAAGCCTCATCCACAAAAACATCAGCATAGAGTCTTTTTAGCTCGCCTTTTAGCTGGTAGTCTGAAATTTTAGTTTGTTCGTTTTTCGTGCTATCCCAAAAGTAAATTCCATCTTTACTAGCAAAAAGAGGCCAAAACGAATGCACATTATCCACGCTATAAATGGCGCTATAAGGCATATTTTGGGCGCTAAATTTATGCTCATTTGCAAACGCCACCCCACTTTTTGGCTCAAAAAGATACTCTATATCATGCTTAGGGTCGTAGCATATCTGGCGCGTCTCATCTGTGTAGCTCGCATCAAGCTTATAAAAGCCTAAAAATAAGCTTTTACCATCTGTGTAATATCCACTATGAGCGCCATTTTCTGTCGTGATGTATTTTAGCTCGTTAGGCTGCGCATCTATCTTTTCGCCCTTGTAGTAAAGCGTGCCACCATCTCTTGCAAAGCCAGCGTCAAATACAGGCTCTAAATTTGCACTTTCAACTCGCTTTGTCCTATAAAAATATGAGCTATCATCGTAGCTTTTTATAAAAACGTGAGCGACGCTTTTCATAACGGCGATAAATTCATTAAATCCTGGCTCTTTCTCGCTTCTAGTGGCGCAATAATAGCTTATCTTGCCATCACTTATATAGCCATTGCCAAGCACTTTGGTGCTCTTTGGATCAAGGCCAGGCAAAATTTCTCTAGCGCAATAGACACTGTTTTTATCAGCCGCCACGTTTGAGTAGTCATACGCGTGTTCTAGCTTTAAGACCCTAAAAGTAGCCTCATCAATGCCTTTTAACTCATACTTGCCGCTACCTGAAATTTGAACGTAAATTTTACCCTCAGGCGAGCGGTAAAACTCGCTACTATCTATGTTTGCAAAGCCTCTTTGATACTCGCCCTCATGCCACAGATAAAGCATCGCCAAAACAAAAAGTAGCGTCAAAATGACTAAAAAATAAATAAATCCAATAGCAATTTTTCTCATGATCTATAATCATCTATCCTTTTTTTAAGCCCACTTTCTTGTTTTTTATTTTTAAAAATGGCGCCAACTACCGAGGCTACAAATGCAATGGCAAAAAATATCCAGTAGGCATATTTTTGCGAGTAATCATCAAAGTCGCTTACTGCATCGATCACCACCTCGCCCTCAGTCGGCGTCATAGCGCCTTGATCTACCATTTTTACTATCTCATCAAGTTTTAAATTCTCAACATTTGGGCCATAAGGACGAGTGAGGATTTCAACCACGCCAAGGTCGTTTATATCATAAACACTGCTGTTAAAACGCCAGCCATAGCCAACGTTATCAAAGTAATATGTCTTATCGCCGTTTGCATAGACCGCTCCATAGCTACCGTTTCTTACAAGCCCTATCTTTCGCCACTGCTCTTTTGTATCAAGCCTTACGATAGACGTGTGGCGTGAGCTTAGGCTGTGATCATTTTTCGTGTTGTGCCAAATTTCATAGATTTTTAGAAAATATGTCTTGCCGTCATTTATCACCACGTCGCCAAAGAGCTGCTTTATCTCGCCCTTAAATGGATCATCTCCGTCTCTTACAAACTCGCCCTCATCTATGCTGTTATACCACTGCCACTTTCGCTCCCAGTGATAGATCCCGCCTTTGCCACGAAAAAGAGCGTGATAGGAGTGATTGTCCTCTAGGTTAAAAAGCGGCTCGTATGGGGCAAATTTTGGGTCAAATTCGTGATCATTTGCATAGACCATGCCAGAATTTGGCTCATAAAGATAGTGAATGCGCCATATCTCGCCGATATCACGCATTTGCGGGGTAAATTTAATCCCTAGTTTTGTGCTGTCATAATAGACATTTTCTCCGTCAGTCGTAAAATGCACACTCTTTCTGCCAGATGCCTGCTCGATGTAACGCATTTTGCTAGCATTTGCGCCCTCTAGCTCTTTGCCCTCATAATAGACTCTCACGCCGTCGCTTGCATAGCCAAAGCCTAGGATCGCTACTAAATTTGTACTATCAACCTGTCTAAATTTATAGATATGAGTTTGCGCTTTTGGGGTATTAAACATTTTATGTGAGAAGATGTCCCAAAACTCTTTAAGTGCGGATATTTCAAGGTTCGTCTCGCTTACGCTATCGCAAAAATATGTTATCTTGCCATCACCAAAATAGCCATTGCCAAGCGCTCTAACGCCATTTGGATCAAGCCCGCTCATCACGAGGTTGCCACAATATACTGCCTCATCGCTAGCGCCAACGTTTCTGTTGTCGTATTTGCCAGTGTCAATGTATCTAAATTTGCTAGCCCTCACGCCTATTAGCTCAAATTTACCGCCACTTGGCACCATGGCATAGACCTTGTCATCTTTGATGTAAAAAAAGCTATTATTTAACTCTTTACTATCGCCAATGTCGTCATCTAAAATAGTAGCTAACCCAAAGATAAAAAAATAGGTAGCAAAAAATATCACAACAATAGCGATAATAACAGAGATTAGCGGATGTTTTTTTAGCATTTTAGCTCCATATCAAACAATTTTAAAGACCTCATTATGCCAAAAACCTTTCATACATTTAAATTTCAAAGCAGCTAACCAAATATAAAATATCTAAATATCAAAAACCTAATATATGCAGATTTGCCCATCCAAAATAGAAAACAAGTGGCTGCTAACATAACAAAAAGCCTATAAATGCTAAATTCCAACGTAATCCCATAATAGATAACTCCCAAAGCAAGAAAACAAAAATACAAGGCAACAAGCAAATAAAATAAATTTTTAAGCCTTGCAAAAAGCCCTGACTCTTCGCTACTTTTTGCAATGAGCCTAATAATATCTATCTTATTTAAAAATCCAACTTTTTTATATTTTATCTCCACTAGATCGCCTACTTCATATTTTTCTATCTCTGGTGAAAATACCCCACTAAATCTATCTTTAGCTATCAAAAGGCTCATGCTTATGACTAAATTTTGCCTAACAACTCTTGTATTTAGTGCGCCAATCCTACCGATCTTTTTCAAGCTACTCTAGCCCTTCGGCAATCTCTAGCACTTCAAAATACTCATTTTCTAGGTTTTCAAGCTCAGCTTTTGCCTTTTCAAGCTCTTCATAAAGCTTAGCTAGACCCACTTCTTGATAAATTTTAGGATCGCTAAGTCCCTCGTTTAGCTCAGCTACTCTTGCTTCGAGAGCTGAAATTTTATCTGGATATGTGTTTAAAATTTGCGTTTGCTTGTAGCTTAGTTTTGCGCCTGTTTTGCTCTTTTGCTTCGCTTCATTTTGGCTAGCCCCTAGCTCTTTTTCAAATTTATCAAGCTCTTTCATCTCATCTTCAAGCTCCAAATAGACGCTATACTCTTCATGTAAGACATTTATCTTTGTGCCCTCAAACGCCCAAAGCTTATTTGCCATCTTATCGACAAAATATCTATCGTGGCTAACTAGCAAGATCGCCCCTTCAAAGCTTTGCAGATAGTCTTCTAAAATGTTGATAGTTGCGATATCAAGGTCATTTGTCGGCTCATCAAGCACTAGCACATCGTAGGTCTTTGTAAAAAGAAGCGCCAAAGCCACGCGGTTTTTCTCGCCGCCACTTAAAACGCCTATCTTTTTATCTAGAAATTCCTTCGGGAAAAGGAAATTTTTGAGATATCCATAAACGTGCATATTTCGCCCACGAACTAGCACATGATCGCCACCATTTGGGCAAAAGGTTTCAATTAGGCTCTTCTCATCATCAAGGACATTTCTAGCTTGATCAAAGTAGCCAATGCTTACCTCTCCTCTTTTTATCTCGCCGCTACTTGGCTTTTCAAGCTCTAGTAAAATTTTAAGTAGCGTGCTTTTGCCACTGCCATTTCGTCCGACTATGGCGATCCTCTCGCCCTGCAAGACTCTTGCGTCAAATTTTTCAAAAAGCACCTTGCCATCTATGCTTTTGCTTAAATTTTTAAACTCAAAGAGCATTTTTTTGCGGTTTTGACTCTGAACTTGGTTGAAATTTTTACTCGCACGCTCAAGCTCAAGTCTCACTCGCCTTATCACGCCTGGGTTTTTCTTAGCCTCTTCTCGCATAGCAAGCACCCGCTCTTTTCTGCCTTCGTTTCGCTTTAGCCTAGCTTTTACGCCGCGCCTTAGCCACTCCTCTTCGGCCTTTAGCTGTTTTAGCAGCGTCTCATGTGACTTTGCAAGGCTTGCTAAAATTTCCTCTTTTTTGGTTAGATAGTTTGCATATCCGCCCTCGAAATTTTTTAAACTTGCCTCCTCGACCTCAACGCACCTAGTTGCGAGCGCATCGATAAAATACCTATCGTGACTTATGAAAACTATGCTTTGATTTGAGCTTTTAAGCATATCTTCAAGAAATTTAACCATATAGACATCAAGGTGGTTTGTTGGCTCATCAAGCAAAAGCACATCTGGCTTTTTAAGGATGAGCGCACCAAGAGCCACACGCCTGATCTCGCCACCACTTAGCGAGCAAATAGGTCTATTTTCATACTCTTTTAGCTTAAATTCTTGCAAAATTCGCTCGATCTTATGCTCGATATTCCAGCCATCCTTTGCCTCTATAAATTTTAAAAGTCTCTCTTGCTCTTTTAAAATTTCTTTGTTTTCTGGGTCATTTGCTAGCAAAACGCCACTTTTTTCATACTCGCTTATCGCGTCAAATATCTCTTTTAGCTCGTTATTTAACGCATCTCTTACGCTAAATGTGGCGTTAAAATTTGGATTTTGCGCTAACATCTCGACGCTTATTAAATTCTGTACTATCCGCCTGCCGCTATCTGCTGCCACCTCGCCAGAGATGATCTTCATAAGCGTGCTCTTGCCACTGCCGTTTTTGCCGATGATGGCGATCTTTTCATTTTCATTTACGCTAAGGCTTACGCTGTTTAAAATTTCATTTGCACCAAATTTTTTACTTACGTCTATTAGGTCTATTAATGCCATTTTTCTCTCAAATTTTAAATTTTTTGGATTATATCAAAAGGGAGCTAAAACCTAATTTGGCTATAATCGCCCCAAAATTTAAAAGCGAGAAATTTATGAATCTTTCTATGAAAAAACTAGTCGTCCCTATATTTTTAGATATGTTTTTGCACTTTATCACGCTCATCATAAACACCTACATGGTGACAAAAGTGAGTGTGCATCTAGTTGGCGCTATGGGTGCGGGCAATCAAGTGATGGATCTTTTTATGACAATCTTTAACTTTCTAAGCATGGGCTGCTCAGTCGTCGTCGCACAAGCTCTTGGAGCAAAGCAAAACGAGCTAGCCTCAAGCGTCATACACGCAAGCATCACGTCAAATACGATCTTTGGTATAGCTTCAGCCATCATCATCTACGTCTTTGGCTACAACATCTTAAATTTACTAAACGTGCCAAATGATCTCATAAACGATAGCTTCTCATACCTTCACATCCTTGGCTTTGCGCTGCTATTTGATGGCATCGGTATGGTACTAGCTGCGGTGCTTCGCGTCTATAACCTAGCAACTGGCGTAATGCTAACTTCAGTTTTAATGAACGTCATCACCATTTTTGGCAACGCCATCGCTCTTTTTGGCTGGTTTGATCTGCCAAATTTAGGCCTTCAAGGTGTTGCTATCTCAACATTTGTGGGCAGACTAATAGGCGTTTTTGTCCTACTTTACATGCTTATACGCGTGGCAAAAGTTAAAATTTATCTTAGCAAACTGCTTGTCGTGCCGTTTGGAATTTTAAAAAAGATCCTCTCAGTTGGCTTGCCAAGTGCTGGCGAAAATTTACTCTGGATGGCGCAATACATGGTCGCTTTTGGCTTTATCGCGAGCATGGGTGAGGCAACTCTTAGCGTGCAAACGATCTACTTTCAGATCACACTTCTCATCTTGCTTTGTGGCGCAAGTATCAGCGTGGCAAACGAGGTCATCGTTGGGCATTTAGTTGGGGCAAGCGAGTTTAACGAGGCTTATGTCAGAACGTTTAAAGCCCTGTGGCTTGGCATTTTCATCACACTTATTGTCGTTTTGATCGCCTACGCCTTAAAGTATAAGATCATGGACGCACTAAATTTAGATGAGAGCCTGCGCAAGATAATGCTACCACTCTTTACGCTCTCAATCGTGTTAGAAGCTGGCAGAACCTTCAACATCGTCATCGTAAATGCCCTTCGTGCAAGTGGTGACGCGAAATTTCCACTAGCGACTGGGCTTATCTTTATGTGGGGGCTTTCGCTGCCACTTGGATATTTTCTAGGCATACATCTTGGCTGGGGCATCGTTGGCGTTTGGATAGGATTTTGCGCTGATGAGTGGATAAGAGGCCTTGCAAATACTTGGCGCTGGAGAAGCAAAAAATGGCAAGAAAAACGCCTAGTTTGAGGCAAAAGAGCGTAAATTTAGACTTTTATGGTCTAAGCGTTTTAATAAATTTTAAAACAAATGTAAAGGCTATGCGACTAAGAGTTGGCAAGGATGCTAAGATCACGCTTTCTATGCCATTTTACGGCACGCAAAAGATGGCTCATAGCTTTCTTGAGACACATAAAATTTGGCTTGAAAACTCATATAAAAAAGCTCTTTTAAATTTGCCAAAAGATGATGAGATGAAATTTCTTGGGCAAATTTATAAGATCAAATTTGATGAGAGCTTAAAAGAGCCATTTTTTGAAGATAAATTTATCATTACGCCAAATTTAAAGGCACTTGAGAGATTTAAAAAAGCAAGGGCAAAAGAGCTATTTTCAGAGCTTGTAAGCTACTATCAGCCACACATTAATAAGCCAGTTAATCGCATCGTAATAAGAGATAGCAAAACTCGCTGGGGTAGTTGCAACCATAAAAAAGGTTATATAAACCTAAGTCTAAGGCTCATCCAAAATCCACTCTCTGCCGTGCGATATGTCGTGCTTCACGAGCTTACTCACCTGCTCTATCCGCATCATCAAAACAGCTTTTATAAATTTATAGAAGCCATTATGCCTGATTACAAAGAGCAAGAGCAAATTTTAAAATCGTAATTATTTTTCATCAAGTAAGTGTAAATTTAATATGTTAAAATTGCACATTACTTTACAAAAAGGAAAATTTGATGAAAAAAATGATTTTTATCTCACTTCTTGCAGCTTGCGCTCTAGCAGGTGATTTTGAAGATGGCTTGAAAGCTTATGCTGACTCAAATTTCACTGAAGCTTTATCTAAATTTGAAGCAGGATGCGCAGCAAATGACGCAAGATCATGCGCAAAAGCAGGTGCTATATATCAGCTTGGCAAAACTGACGTGCCAGATAGCAACAAGGCGCTAGAGTTTTACAACAAAGCTTGCCAAGGTGGCGAAAAAGAGGGTTGCTCAGCAGCTGGCGGAATTTCTCTAAACAGCGATCCACAAAAAGCAAGAGAGCTTTTTAACAAAGCTTGCGAGCAAAATGATGGCTACTCTTGCGGTATGATAGGCTCGATACTAATAGAAGCTAAGAAATTTAAAGAGGCTTATACCTTTTTAGAAAAAGGCTGCAAGCTAAGCGATAAGATGTCTTGCGAGTTTGCAGGCGATCTAAAACGCTCAAAACAACTTTGAACTTTAGGCTTTTAAAGCCTAAATCTCACTTTTTACAAAATCAATAGAAATTTATAGATAAATTTAAAAGTTTAGGCAAGAGAGCCCTTGCCTAATATTAAATCGCTCTTATTTGATCAAGCGGTTTATCTTTTATGCCCCACTGAGTTATAAAGACAAAGCCATAAAGAGCAGCTGCTACGATGTAGGCTGTGTATTCGTTTGGCATTAGACCAAATTTCACGCAGATATTTGGCACAAGAGCTAGAGGCACGACTGGGATAAGTAGCACCCTCTCCCAAATTCTAAGCTTAGTGACGTAGTAGCCTTGCAGCAAGCTTGAAAAGGCAAACATACCTACAACTGCCATGCCAAAGACGAGCAAAATTTCAAGCGGGTTGCTCATCCAGACTATCCCTTTTGAATCAAGCGGATCGCTCGTATTTATGCTCTCAATTAGCATAAGTTTATTGTTAAAGAAAAAGGCAAATGGCAAGATCGCCGTTCTTAGATCATAAAAAAATCCTTGAACACCAACGGTTATTGGATTTGCCTTGGCAATACCAGCTGCTGCGTAGGCTGCGATGCCAACTGGTGGCGTGTCATCAGCTAAAATTCCAAAGTAAAATACAAAAAGATGCACTGCGATGGCTGGGATTAAGAAGCCATTTTTATGTGCTAAAAATAAAATGACAGGTGCAACAAGGCTTGAGACGACGATGTAGTTTGCTGTCGTTGGAAGACCCATACCAAGGATGAGCGACATAAGAGCTGTTAAAATTAGGATCATCATGATGTTATCGCCTGCTAAAAGCTCGACTAGATCAGAGAGTACCTGACCAAGGCCAGTTAGCGAGATAGAGCCCACGATGATGCCTGCAAGTGCAGTTGCGATGGCTATTGTAGTCATGCTTTTTGCAGCTGCAACCATCGCCCAAAATATATCCTCAAAGCCAAGAAGCACATCGCTTAGCCCTACTTTTTCGCCACTTGCTAGCTTTTTAGTTGGCTCTTGAAAGATCATTATCAAAAATAAAAATCCAATCGCATTAAACGCTGCGGCTATGGCTGACTCTTTTGCGATTAGTAGCGTGTAAAGCAAGATTAAAATCGGAGTTATATAGTGAAGACCGCTAACAAAAATTTTAAATCTTGAGTGAAATTCGCTCTGATTTATGCCCTTTAGCCCAAGCTTGACGCTCTCTAAATGCACGATAAAAAATAGCGACAAATAACAAGCAAATGCTGGGATAACCGCTGCCATCATAACATTTGTATATGTCATACCCAAAAACTCAGCGATGATAAAAGCAGCCGCACCCATGATAGGAGGCATGAGCTGTCCATTTACACCAGCTGCAACCTCGATAGCTCCAGCTTTTGTGCGTGAAAGGCCAGCTTTTTTCATAAGCGGTATGGTAAATGTACCAACGGTTACGACGTTTGCTGTTGAGCTACCTGAGACCATGCCTGTTAGACCACTTGCGATGACTGAAGCCTTAGCTGGACCGCCTCTATATTTGCCAAGAAGTGAGAAGGCTAAATTTATGAAGTATTGTCCAGCGCCTGCTCGCTCAAGTAGTGAGCCAAAAAGAACAAAAAGGTAGATAAAACTAACACTAACGCCAATAGGCACGCCAAAAACACCCTCAGTTGTCAAAAACATATGACCTGCGATCTTTTCTAAGCTAGCGCCCTGGTGAGCGATGATGTCTGGCATATAAGGTCCAAAGTGATCATATATCAAAAATAATATACAAATGATAGGAAGCGCTGGTCCCATCACACGCCTGCCAGCTTCGAGCAAGACAATGATCGCCAAAAACGATATGACGATATCCTGAGTGATGTAGTCCCCTGTCCTATCAGCTAGCTCATAAAAATAAACCGCTGGATAAAGCACGGTAACAACGCCTACCACGCAAAAAACTAGATCATAAAACGGCAAACTAGAGTGAGCCTTTTTATGAAAAGTGACTGGATATAGCAAAAATACAAGCCCAACCGCAAAAGCTAGGTGAATAGAGCGTGAAATGTTAGTATTTAGCGGGAAATACGCTATATAAAGCTGAAAAACTGACCAAGAAAAGCATACAATCGCAATAAAATAGTTATAAAAATTGCTATTTATCTCCCTTGTTTTTACCTCGACAAATTGTTCTTCGTTGTCTTTAACTTCGTTCATCTATCTCCTTTAAAATTTAAATATATAAATTTAAAAGAATTTGCATATTTAAATTTTATCCAGAGGCAAAAGCCCCTGGAAATGGATTATTTTAAGATACCAGCCTCTTTAAATGCAGCCTCCGCAGCTGGGTGAAGCGGAGCTGAAAGACCTTGTACGAGATCTTCTTTTTTAACTGATTTTAGTGCTGGGTGAAGAGTTTTATACTCATCAAAGTTGTCTAAAATAGCTTTTATCACAGCTTTTACAGCCTCATCTTTTGTATCTTTGCTAGTTACTAAAACAGCTTTTACGCCGATAGTATTT
The DNA here is from genome assembly GCA_963545295.1 of uncultured Campylobacter sp. Lineage (GTDB taxonomy): Bacteria > Campylobacterota > Campylobacteria > Campylobacterales > Campylobacteraceae > Campylobacter_A. The sequence continues at coordinate 19,315 of CAUUIN010000004.1, forward strand.
ACATCGTGATCGACGCCATCATAAGAGCCTTTTGGGATCACACCTTTTGCAAAGTATGGTTTCTCTTTAAGAAGCTTGTCGATCTCGCTACCTTCGATGTTTAGGATATCAATAGGCAAAGATGTCGCTGCGTCAGTAATGTTTGCGGTTGGGTGGCCGACAACAAAGCTATATCCGTCTATCTTTTTATCTTTTAGTGCGTGTGGGCATTCGCCAACTGTTAAAACGCCGCGGTAGCCTAAATCTTTAACATCAAAGCCCTTTGCTTTAAAAACTTCAAGCGTGCTAACTTCGTTGCCGCTACCTGGGTTTCCGACGTTATATTTTTTGCCTTTAAATGAAGATAGATCGCTTGTTAGACCGCTATCTTTTGCTACAACAAATGCAAGAAGCTCTGGATAGATCGCAACTACTGAGCGTAAATTCTCATCTTTTGCTCCGTCAAATTTGCCAGTGCCATTATATTTATCATAGACGACGTCACTTTGAACAAAGCCAAATGTAAGCTCTTTTTTGAGAACGTTATTTACGTTATAAACTGAGCCGCCAGTTGATTGAACAGAGCATTTTACGTCTGTATTTTTATTTGCCAAGCGGCAGATCGCTCCACCTATTGGATAGTACGTGCCTGTCATACCGCCAGTGCCGATACTGATAAATTCTTTTGCTGAGAGTGTTGTTGCTAAAAGCAATCCAGCAAGTGCCAAAGAAGTAGTTTTCATCTAAAATCCTTTCAAAAAATTTAAGGCTATTTTATTCTATAAATCTAGTTTTGCATCTTTTTGTTATGATATTTTTATGCCATTTTGGTAAAGTTGCAACTATTCTACACAATCAAGGCTTAAAAAAATATTTTCTTAAGAATAAATTTATATTTATTTTAAGAGCATTCTAAATTTTAAAGAGCTAGAAATTCTAGCTCTAAATTTAGTCGATAAATCTTTTTGTGATATTTGCGTAGGCATCGATCCTGCGGTCTCTTAAAAATGGCCAAATTCTGCGCACTTCTTCGCTTCTTTTCATATCAATTTCAACGATCTTGCATAGCTCGCTATGGCTATCTGCGCGAAATAACTGCTCGCCTTGCGGCCCGTAAACAAAGCTATTTCCCCAAAATTTAATCCCATCCATCACGCCGCTATCATCTTTTTCAAAGCCCACGCGATTTACTGCGACCACTGGCAGGCCATTTGCCACGCTGTGACCTCTTTGCACCGCCACCCACGCTTCAAGCTGACGAGATTTTTCATCATCGCTATCGCCCTCAAACCAGCCAATAGCCGTTGGATAGATGAGAATTTTCGCCCCTTTTAGCGCCATCAGCCTTGCAGCTTCTGGATACCACTGATCCCAGCAGACCAAAACGCCAAGCTTGCCAAGGCTAGTTTCAATAGGCTCAAAGCCGATATCGCCAGGCGTGAAGTAAAATTTCTCGTAAAATCCAGGATCATCAGGGATGTGCATTTTTCGGTATTTGCCAGCCACACTTCCGTCACGCTCGAAGACAAAAGCGGTGTTGTGATAAAGCCCGTCAGCCCTCTTTTCAAAGAGCGAAGTGACTAAAACCACGCCATTTTCTTTTGCCACCCTGCCCCAAAAAGCGACATCTTCTTGCCACTCATTTGCGTGATCAAAGAAATTTGTATCCTCGCTTTGGCAAAAGTACTGCGTCTGGTGCAGCTCTTGGCAGACAACTAGATCAGCGCCGCCTTTTTTTGCCTCAGCGATTAACTCGAGCGTCTTTGCGATGGTCGCCTCTTTTGTCCCTTTAAATTCTTGCTGAAGTAGTGCTACTTTCATCTCATCTCCCTTCTTTGTCGTTGTATGGGTCTAAATGCGTGGTTATCTGCCACGAATAATCCTTAAATTTCTCTCTTATCTCAACTTCAAGCGATTCGGCCACTTCGTGCGCGTCGTAAAGCGAGATATCTTTGTCAAAAACTAAATGCAGCGTTAAAAATATGGTATTTGCGCTCTGTCTTGTGTTTAGGTAGTGAAAGTCTGAAACTCTCTTTTTTGCCTTTATCATTTTGATGATCCCCTTTGTGACCTCAGGGCTTGCTGCATGATCTAGCAAGACACCAAGGGCGTCTTTGCCAAGGCTTATGGCGCTTTGAGCGATGTAGCCACTTATCACGATACCAAAGATCGCATCTATCATCACAAATCCGCTAAATTTAATAATAAGTAGCGAGATAATGACTGCTAGGTTGCTAAAAAGGTCGATCTTATAGTGCAGCGCATCTGCTTTTATGATAAGGTTGCCACTTTTTTTAGAAATTTGGTTTAAAAATAGCACCAAACATAGCGTCACTACGACTGAAAATATCATCACCCCAAGGCTTAGGCCAAGGTCTATCTCTAAATTTGGCTCGCTAAATTTCTTAACGCTCTCATAAAATATAAAACCAGCCGCTAACACGATGATGACGCACTCAAATAGCGCTGCTAACGCCTCTAGCTTTGTGTAGCCAAAGTTAAATCTCTCATCAGCTTGCTTTCTTGACTTTCTAAGCGCAAATAAATTTAAAAGCGAAACTATAAAATCAAGCATCGAGTCTATCGCCGAGCCAAGCACAGCGACCGAGCCGCTAAAAAGTCCAGCTGCAAATTTCACAAGTGCAAGCAAAAAGGCGCAAGCTCCAGCTGCGATAACGGCCTTATTTTCGCCCTGCGTGCACTCCTGCTTATTTATGCGGTTAAATTCATAATCAAACGGACTTGACAAGACTAAGACCTCTTGTATCTATTTTGGCTTGAGCAGTGAAGCGAGCCATTTTGACGCACAAAAACTAGCGAATTTACACCGATGATCTTTCTATCTGGCAGCGCCTTGGCTAGTAAATTTAGCACCTTTTCGTCGTTTTCGTCGTTATATGTTGGCACGATTAGTGCGCCATTTATAAAGATAAAATTTGCGTAGGTGCAGCCAAGCCTTTTGCCCTCATAAAATTTAGGCTTAGGAAGCGGCAGAGCAAGTAGCTTAAAGCCCGTTTTTTTAAGCTCGTTCTCCATCTTTTTAAGCTCGTTAAAGTGCTCATCGCTCCTATCATCGCAAGCTGCGTAAGCTATCGTATCAGGCGTGATAAAGCGCGCTAAAGTGTCGATATGACTATCTGTGTCATCGCCTCTTATAAAGCCATTTTCAAGCCAGATGATACGCTTTAGGCCAAATAAATTTTTTAGTTTTTCTTCTATCTGCTCTTTACTAAGTGCTTTGTTTCTGTTTTCATTTAGTAGGCATTTTGAGGTGGTTAAAAGCACGCCATCGCCGTTAAACTCGACACTCCCGCCCTCTAGTATCATATCAACTGGCTCAAGCTTTGTTTTGTAAATTTTAGCTAGCTCTAAATTTATCGCATCATCTTTTGAGCTCTTAAATTTACCGCCCCAAGCGTTAAATTTAAAGTCGTAACTTTTTACGCCATCTTCAGTGTAAACGTCGATCATACCGTAATCTCTGATCCAAGTATCGTCAGTCTCAAGCTTAACAAACTCTACATTTTTAAATTTCTTAAACCTAGCAAAATTTGCTTCATCAGGGCAGATGAGCACCACCTTTTCAAACGGCACGATAGCAGCCACAAGCTCCTCATAGCTCGCCAAAATCTCCTCCAAATAAGGCTCCCAGTCGCTATTGCTGTGTGGCAGCGATAAAAACAAAAGCTCCTGCTCTTCCCACTCTGCATACGCTCTCACGCTCTCTCCTTGTAAATTTTATAAATTCCATAAATCGTAATGATTATCCAAAAGACCTCTATCAAAAATGAGCCGAGGTTAAAGTGCACAAAAAGCGAGATTATAAGCAGCACCGCACCTGCTAAATTTATTATCTGGTAGGCTAGATCGCGGCTATTTAGACGGCCGATCTGAAGCAAAAAGTAGCCCATCACGATACAAATCATCCCTAAAAAACCGATGATCTGAAAAAGATCGATCAAATTTTATCCTTTTTGTAAGCTTAAATTTAAAGCATGATCATATCTAATTAGTTTTAAATTTATGATTATGGGATAAAATAACTCCATTTTTCAGATTGGATTAATGTTTATGGATTTTGAGTTTATTGAGAAATTTTACCCCCTTTTTGTAAAGGCTGGGGTGCTCACCTGTCAGATCGCCTTTTTGGGGATCGTTTTTTCTATTTTGATAGGCATTTTTTGCATGGGAGTTAAATTTTACAAGCTAAAATTTCTCTCAAAGATTGTTGATTGTTACGTCGAACTATCAAGAAACACACCGCTTCTCATCCAGCTCTTCTTTTTATACTACGGCTTGCCAAAGCTTGGCATATCTATGAGTGGCTTTGCCTGTGCGGTCGCTGGACTTAGCTTTCTTGGTGGCAGCTATATGAGCGAGAGCTTTAGACTTGGCTTTGAAGCGGTTAGAAAGTCGCAGATAGAGGCAGGACTTAGTATCGCACTTAGTAAAAATCAGCTCTTAAGATATGTCATCTTGCCGCAAGCTTTTAGCGTGGCACTGCCAAGCATCAGCGCAAACGTCATATTTTTACTAAAAGAGACAAGTATCGTTAGTATCGTAGCACTTGCTGATCTAGTCTATGTCGCAAAGGATCTCATTGGGCTTTACTACAAGACAGATGAGGCACTTTTTATGCTAGTCATTAGCTATCTTGTAATCATCTTGCCAGTCTCGCTGGCGCTTAGCTACGTCGAAAAAAGGGTGAGAAATGCAAGGAGTTAGTATATTATTTGACACGCAAAATTTACTAAGACTGCTTGAAGGTCTTGTGGTAAGCACTGAAATTTCTTTTATATCTATAATTATTTCAGTTATTGGCGGTTTGGTGCTTGGCGTTTTGATGAGTATGAAAAACAAATTTATCTATCTTGTTTTAAAAATTTGCCTCGAGATCGTGCGTATCATGCCTCAGATCGTCTGGCTATTTTTATTTTACTTTGGCGTTAGCAAGGCTTTTGATATCCACATCTCAGCATTTACGGCCTCGCTCATCGTCTTTAGCCTTTGGGGTGTTTTTGAGATGATGGATATCGTGCGAGGAGCGATCACCTCGATACCAAGGCACCAGTTTGAGTCAGCCGCCTCACTAGGGCTTAGCAAATTTCAAATTTACTCTCACGTCATCATCCCGCTTGCTACAAGAAGGCTGGTGCCTGGAGCTGTAAATTTACTAAGCCGTATGATAAAAACAACCTCTATCGTCGTTCTAATCGGCGTTGTCGAGGTCGTAAAGGTCGGCCAGCAGATCATCGAGCGAAATGTATTTACAAATCCTATGGCGCCATTTTGGATATATACGCTCATATTCTTTTTATATTTTGCGATCTGCTATCCAGTCTCAAAACTATCAAAAAAACTAGAAGAAAAATGGAGCTAAAATGAGCGAAAATATATTAGAACTTAAAAAAATAAATAAATTTTATGGAGAGCTTCACGCCTTAAAAGATATAAGCTTAGAGGTAAAAAGTGGCGAAGTGGTCGTTCTGCTTGGTCCATCGGGCTGTGGCAAGAGCACAACGCTTAGGTGCATAAATGGGCTTGAGCATATCCAAAGTGGCGAGATAATAATAGATGGCGAAGTGATAGACGCTAAATTTGACGAGTGGCAAAGGATCCGCCAAAAGGTCGGCATGGTCTTTCAAAGCTATGAGCTATTTGACCATATGAACGTCATAGACAACGTCCTTCTTGGGCCTTTAAAGGTGCAAAAAAGAGATAGAGCCGAGGCTGAAAAAACGGCTGATATGTGGCTTAGCAAGGTTGGGCTACTTGATAAAAAATACGCCTATCCAAAGGAGCTAAGCGGCGGTCAAAAGCAGCGCATAGCAATAGTAAGGAGCCTTTGTTTAAACCCTGAGATCATGCTATTTGACGAGGTCACGGCTGCGCTTGATCCAGAAATCGTTAGAGAGGTGCTTGATGTGATCTTAAATTTAGCCAAAGATGGCATGACGATGCTGATAGTCACTCACGAGATGAGCTTTGCAAGGGCGGTTGCAAATAAGATCGTATTTATGGACGCTGGAGCGATCGTGGAGATCAGCGAGCCAGAGGAGTTTTTTACCAACCCAAAGAGCGAGAGAGCGAAGAAATTTCTAAATTTATTCTCATTTTAGAAAAAATAAGAGATAATTTGCCTGTTTTCAAAATGCGTTTAGAGCGAGATTTGACCGCTCTTATTTACTAAATTTTTCAAAGGAGAAAGAGTGAGAAAATTTAAATTTTTCTTATTAGCATTAATCGCTACCGTCTTTCTAACGGGTTGTGGTGATGACAAAGGTGCGGACAAAGCAGCCGCTTCAAATCAAGCTGACGCTATTGCAAAAATCAAAGAGCGTGGATATGTAAGAATTGGTGTTTTTAGCGATAAACCGCCATTTGGCTACGTCGATAAAGACGGCAAAAACCAAGGCTATGATGTCTATTTTGCAAAACGCATCGCAAAAGACTTGCTAGGCGATGAGAGCAAGGTCAAATTTGAGCTAGTAGAGGCTGCTGGCAGGGTCGAAGTGCTAGTCGCTGACAAGGTCGATATCACGCTTGCAAATTTCACAAAGACGCCTGAGCGCGCACAAGTTGTTGATTTTGCGCTTCCATATATGAAGGTCTCGCTTGGCATCGTTAGCCCTGAGGGCGCTGTGATAAAGAGCGTCGATGAGCTAAAAGATAAAACCTTGATCGTCAATAAAGGCACAACCGCAGACGCATTTTTTACAAAAAATTATCCTGATATCAAACTTTTAAAGTACGATCAAAACACCGAAACTTTTGCAGCTTTGGTTGATAAAAGAGGTGCTGCGCTAGCGCATGATAATGCCTTGCTTTTTGCCTGGGCGAAAGAGAATCCTGGCTTTGTTGTGGGTGTCGAAGCACTTGGCGACGTGGACGTGATAGCTCCGGCTGTAAAAAAGGGCAACAAAGCCTTGCTTGATTGGCTAAATAACGAGATCATTGAGCTTGGAAAAGAAAATTTCTTCCACAAAAACTATGACGCGACGCTAAAACCGATATATGGTGACAGCGTAAATCCCGAATCTCTAGTCGTCGAAGGCGGCAAACTCTAAATTTAATGGCGTAATCTTTACGCCATCTCTTTTTTAAATTTAACAAATATATTCGCAAAGCTTTTATAACAGGCGATATCGCTTTAAAATCCATGACAGCGGATATCTTGCAATATCATCAGCAAGCTAGCAGCTAAGTCCCTCTTTTTTACAATATAGTGTTTCTAAAATCTTTACCAGCAGATGACACTGCTTTAATATCCACAATGAGCGCTCTTGCATACCTAAGTTGTAGGCAAACCTTGTGATAATGAACTTTTTTGAAATGCACCTATACTAGATATGGGCTTACTTGCAGATTAAATTGTTTTATCCGTATGGCGCTGGGCTATTTGATAAATTTAAAGATACGGTAACTATTTTAAAACTTCTAAATGGTATCTATGCAGAGAAAAATTTATAAAAGGATAAAAAATAAAACTTAGTTTTTGAATGTTTAAATAAAATTTTAAAAAGCATTTTGGCTAAATTTGATCCAAAATGCTTTTTCAAGCTACATCAAGCTCTTTAGCAAATTTGTCACTTTTTGTTCAATCTCTGCTAGAAATTCCTTGCTCTTTGCCTCAAATCTAGTGACGATAACTGGCGTCGTATTTGATGCACGCACCAGTGCCCAGCCATTTTCAAACTGAATTCTAATACCATCAATGTCAATGATGTTTTTTATCTTTGGCAGGTCGCAGCTCTCGTTTTTCACGCACTCTTTTAGCTTGGCAACTATCTTAAATTTAGCCTCGTCAGTCGTCTTTATCTTGATCTCATCGGTGCTAAAGACAAGTGGCATCTTATCAAGCTCGCCGTCAAGATCAAAGCCCTTATGAACTAGCTCAAGCACCCTCATCATCGCATAGAGCGCGTCATCAAAGCCAAAGTAGCGCTCTTTAAAGAAGATGTGTCCGCTCACCTCAGCTGCAAGATCAACATTTAGCTCTTTCATCATCTTTTTTATATTACTGTGTCCTGTCTTGCCCATAAACACTTCGCCGATCTTTGCGATCTCATCATACATATTTTGTGAGCATTTTACCTCGCCAAGCACCTTTGGATGTTTCATATTTAGCGCATAAAGATAGGCTAGCTCATCGCCTTTTATATCTCTTTTTGGCGTTATGACAGCGATCCTGTCGCCATCTCCATCAAAGCCAAATCCAAGATCAAATTCCTTCTTCTCAATGAGCGAAAATATCTCTTTTAAATTCTCTTTTTCGCTTGGGTCTGGGTGGTGATTTGGGAAATTTCCATCTGGGTTTTCATATAAGATTTTTGCATTTAGCCCAAGTGCTTTTACGATCGGCACCAAGCTCACGCCAACTGCACCATTTGCGCAGTCGATGACAAAAGGCTTTTTGAAATTTTTAAGTTCGCTAAATTCTTTTACAAAAAACTCGACATATTTTTCTAAAATGTTAAATTTCTCACAGCTCTCATCGTCTGCTATCTGCGTTTTAGAAGCGATTATCTCATTAACTTTGTCTTTTAAAATTTGCAGATCTTTGCCAAAGAAGCTATCTTTTTTGATAGTGATCTTAAAGCCGTTATAATCTTTTGGATTGTGAGAGCCTGTGATCATGATGTTTGCATCAAAATAATCTGCATAAACGCTAAAGTAGCCAACAGGAGTTGGTAGCAGACCGATGTTGTAAATTTTAAAGCCACCAGCCTTGTTTAGGCCGCTTAGCAGATACCTAAAAAGCGTGCTAGCACTTAGCCTTGCATCAAAACCAACACTTAAAGTTTTCACGCCAAATTCGTTAAATTTTTTACCCAAAGCAAGCCCGATAGCCTTGACACTCTCTTCTGTCAAGTCTTTTTCAAAAATGCCGCGAATGTCGTATTCTCTAAAAATTTCGTCGTATTTCATTGTAAATTTCTCCCCAAAAAGAAAGTCAAATGATACAAAATTAAATTAAAAAAGGAGTAAATAATTTTATAAATTTAGTGAATTTTAATGTTGAAGTATAAATTTAAAATTCGAGCTAGAAAGCTCTAGCTCGAAAAGGGCTGCTACATCATGCCGCCCATACCACCCATTCCGCCCATGTCAGGCATTGCAGGCATTGCTTTTTCTTCTTTTATCTCGCTGATAGTTGCCTCAGTGGTTAGCAACAAGCTAGCCACGCTAACAGCGTTTTGAAGCGCAACTCTCTCAACTTTTACTGGATCAATGATACCAGCTTCAAACATATTTACATATTCGCCAGTTGCAGCGTTAAAGCCAAAATTTGCATCTTTGCTTGTCTCAACTGCGTTTGCTACTACACCTGCGTCAAAGCCAGCGTTCTCAGCGATTTGGCGAAGCGGAGCACGAAGCGCTCTTCTAACGATCTCAGCGCCGATTGCCTCATCACCTTGTAAATTTAAATTTACGCTCTTTGAAGCAAGGATAAGTGCTGAACCGCCACCTACTACGATGCCCTCTTCGACAGCCGCACGAGTAGCGCTTAGAGCGTCATCAACGCGGTCTTTTTTCTCTTTCATCTCAGTCTCAGTCGCAGCACCTACTTTGATAACTGCCACGCCACCGCTTAGTTTTGCAAGACGCTCTTGAAGTTTTTCTTTATCATAGTCGCTTGTAGTCTCAGCTATTTGAGCTTTGATCTGAGTTATTCTAGCGTCTATTGCTGACTTCTCGCCTGCGCCATTTACGATAGTTGTGTTATCTTTGTCGATAACTACGCTTGAAGCTTGTCCAAGATCGTTTATAGTAGCACTCTCAAGTGTTCTGCCTAGCTCTTCACTGATAACTTCGCCACCTGTTAAAATGGCGATATCTTCAAGCATCGCTTTTCTTCTGTCACCAAAGCCAGGAGCTTTAACAGCTGAGATGTTTAGCACGCCACGAAGTTTATTTACTACAAGCGTTGCAAGCGCCTCGCCCTCGATATCTTCAGCGATGATTAGAAGTGGTTTGCCACTTTTTTGTACTTGCTCAAGCACAGGGAGTAGATCTTTTAAATTTGTGATCTTCTTGTCAAATAGCAATATGAAAGGATTGCTTAGCTCAACTTGCATCTTTTCAGGATTTGTGATGAAGTATGGGCTTAGATATCCGCGGTCAAACTGCATACCCTCAACAACACTTAGCTCGTCTTGGATAGACTTTGCCTCTTCAACTGTTATGACGCCATCTTTGCCGACTTTTTCCATCGCATCAGCGATAAGTTTGCCGATACTCTCGTCTGAGTTTGCAGAGATAGTAGCGATCTGAGCGATCTCTTTTGAGCCAGAAACTTTTTTAGAGATGTTTTTTAGTGCATCTATAAGAGCTGCTACTTCTTTATCCATGCCACGTTTTACTTCAATAGGATTTGCGCCAGCAGTTACGTTTCTAAGACCCTCTTTAAATATCGCGTGAGCTAGCACAGTCGCTGTTGTAGTACCGTCGCCTGCTTGGTCGTTTGTCTTGCTTGCTACTTCTCTAACTAGGCTTGCACCCATGTTTTCGATAGTATCTTTTAGCTCAACTTCTTTAGCCACGCTAACGCCATCTTTTGTGATGTTTGGAGCGCCAAAGCTCTTTTGGATAAGGACATTTCTACCTCTTGGCCCCATTGTCACTTTTACAGCGTCATTTAGCTTTTTTACGCCCTCGTATAGGCGGTTTCTTGCATCATCAGAGTAAAAAATTTCTTTTGCCATTGTTTTTCCTTTTTAAATTATTTAATCACACCTAAAATGTCGTCGATGCTTAAAACAAGATATGTCTTATCATCTAAATTTACCTCAGTGCCAGCGTATTTAGCAAATACTACTTTTTCGCCAACTTTTACGCCCTCAGCTTCAGCACCAACTGCTTTTACCTCGCCGCTTAAAGGTTTTTCTTTTGCGTTATCAGGTATAATGATGCCTGAAGCTGTCGTCTTTGTCTCTTCTACGCGTTCGACTAGGACACGCTTGCCTAATGGTTGAAAGTTCATTGTTCATCCTTTTAGTTTAATTGTCTTTTTTAGCACTCTTTATTTTTGAGTGATGAAATCCTAGCATTTTTTTCTAAAAAAGTCAATAATTTATAGTGAATTTTATTAAAAACTTTAGTCTAAGTGACTAAAGTTTTATGATATGTAAAACTAATATAAAGGAATTTTATGAAAAAAATAGCCTATATAGTAGCGGCTTTGGTGCTGATAATCCTTTGCATTTTTGGCCTTTTATTTAGCCCATTTGGGAGTAAATTTATCGCTGGCAAAATAGAAAAAGAGGCACTCGCTCGTGGCATTGATGTCAAATTTAAAGATTTTAGCCTAGGATTTAGCACGCTAAATTTAGAAGCGACCGTGATGAATGCCATAAATTTAAAGGCAAATGGCGACCTATCCTTGCTTGCTCAAAGTATGAATTTAAACATAGATATAAACACTGACAAAGCAAAGGCTAGCGAGCTTGGGCTAAAAGAGCCTGTCGCGCTTAAAGCAAGTGTGGTCGGTAAATTTAGCGATTTTAAAGTAGTGGCAGCTGGTACGGCGCTTGGCTCTAACATAAATTTAAACGCAAATTTAAAAGACTACCTACCAAAAGCTCTAAATCTTGATGCTAAAAATATCGAGCTTTCTGAGATCTCTGCCCTGGCGCAAAAGCCAAATTTAGCTAGTGGCAAGCTTGATCTAACGAGCAACATGCAAGGAGTTGATGAGAAAAATGAGCCCATCATTAACGCTCAAATTTTAGCTAGCAACGCGGCGATAAACAAAGAAATTCTTAAAAATGAATTTGGACTAAATTTAGCAAAAGATATAAGTTTTAAAGGTGGCGTAAATGCTAAATTTGCAAATGAAAAAGTGAGCGCAAAAACCATTATCATCGCACCAGAAGCTACTTTAAAGGCAAATGAGACGACCTATGATCTAGCTAGTAAAAATTTAAAGAGCGACTTTTTGCTAAACGTGCCTGATCTTGCCCTTTTTGGCAAGCTCTTGGGCGAGCAGCTAAGTGGCACTGTGGATGCAAACGGCGAAATTTTAATGCAAGAAAATGCCCTTAAAAACCTAAAAGCGGACATTAATGGCCTTGGTGGCAAGATAAATGCAAATTTTGATAGTAAAAACTTAGCCTTAAATGCCGCAAATATCAAGCTAAAAGAGCTTCTAGCGCTTGCTTTGCAGCCTAGCTACGCAGACGGAGAGATAAATTTAAACGCAAATTTTAACGGCTTTGACGAGCTTAAAAAGCTTGCAGGCGAGGCTAAATTTGATATAAAAAACGGCCTTATAAATAAAGATCTTGCAAAGCTTAAAAATGCAGCTAAATTTGAGCTAAAAGGTGGTGCTGTCGCAAAAGGCGAGCTAGTAAATTTTGACGCAAATGTGCTTAGTGACCTTGGCGAGCTAAAGGATATCAAGGGCGTTTATGACCTAAAAAATAGCCAAATTTTTAGCAAATTTGCCCTGCTAATTAGCGACCCTGAGAAATTTAAGGCGACAAGTGGCTTTGAGGTGAGCTCAAAGATGGCGCTTGTGGGCGATGTGAAGGTCAAAGAGGGCAAGATAGATGAGCTAAATTTAGGCGGCGATGCCTTTGCTGGTAAGCTAAACGCCACCATAAAAAATGAAAATCTTGATCTTAGCCTAAAAGAGGCGCAGCTTGGAGAGATATTAGCGCTTAGCGGCAACGAGAGGCTGGCAAATGCTAGCACAAACATCGAAGCAAAGGGGCAAAATATCTTTAGTAAAAGCCCAAGCATCGCCGCAACGATCGCCCTAAATGAGGGCAAATTTAACGCTGCAGCGCTTAGTAAAATACTTGATAAAAAATTCCCTGAAAATGAGAAATTTAGCTCAAATTTGAGCCTAGACTACAAAGGCGACATAGCGAAATTTAGTGGCGACTTTCTTAGCTCGCTAGCTGATATAAAGGGCATAGATGGTAGCTTTGATGTGGGTAAAAGCATGCTAAACTTAAAGCTTCAAGCGGTGGTTTCAGAGCTAAACAAGCTTGCATTTTTAGCGGGTCGTGAGCTTCACGGTAAATTTGCAGCGCTCATTACCGCAAATGGCAAAGTGGATGATCTAAGTGTAAAAGTCACTTCAGATGATCTATTTAAGGGCAAACTCGAGGCAAACTACAAAGGCGGCGTGCTTGATGCGGTGCTAAAAAATTTCGAAGTCAAAGGGCTAACGCAGACCTTAGCGCTTGATCATCTCTATGACGGCAACGGCGATGCGAAATTTGACTACGAGACAAAGCAAAAGCTCGGTAAATTTGACATCTTACTAAAAGAGGGTCACCTAGCCAGCACAAATCTCACAAATAACATAAAAACCTTCACTGGCAAGGACATCACAAAAGAGATTTACAAAGACGGCAAAATTTACGGTGACATAAAGGGCGACAACGTCGTCTTTAACGTAAATTTAAGCTCGCCAAAGAGCGATATAAAGGTTGCAAATGGCACTTATAATATCGCTACAAAAATGCTTAATGCACCGCTTGTTTGCAGGCTCGAAAAGACCGACCTAAACGTGAAGATCTCAGGCACGACGGACAACCTAAAATACGATGTCGGCTCGCAATATCTTGAAAATAAGGTCAAAAAAGAGATAGGTAGATTTTTAGATAAAAAATTAGGCGGCAAAGATAGCAACTCAAGCAGCGACAAGCAAAATTTAAAGGGGCTTTTAAAAGGGCTATTTTAGATGAAAAAGGCGGAAAATTTAAAGTATCTAATGGGGCTTGGGCACTTTTGTAGTGACATAAACCAAAGTGCGCTTGGTGCGATGCTGCCATTTTTCATCGCGAGCTACCACTACGACTACGCAACAGCCGCCTCACTCGTGACCGCCACAAATTTAGCAAGCTCACTCATCCAACCACTAATCGGCCGCCTAAGCGACAAAAGGGAGCTTCCCTACGTCATCCCGCTTGGGCTACTTTTGGCAGGCGGGGGCATGAGCCTCACTGGCTTTGTGACAAACTACTACCTCATCTTAGTTTGTGTGATGGTAAGCGGTATCGGCGCCGCACTCTTTCACCCAAGTGCCGCAAGGATCGTAAACTACGCTTCAAACGCCAAAAATAGAGCCAAAAGTATAAGTATATTTTCTTTTGGTGGCAATCTCGGCTTTGCAGTTGGGCCCATTCTAGTCGCCGTTTTTGTGGGAAATTTTGGTCTAAAAGGGACGCTAGTTTTTATAATCCCTCAAATTTTTCTAACACTTTTATATCTTAAAAAGGGCAAATTTATAAAAGCGCTAGAAGCCAATCACAAAAAGCAAATTTCACAAAAAACTACCCTCCTAAAAGACGATCTGGGCGCATTTTTAAGGCTTTGTTTGTGCATATTTTCACGCTCGATCGTCGCATTTGGTTTTTCGGCATTTTTTAGCATCTATCTCATCAAAATTTTTGGCCTTAGCAAAGAGGCTGCAAATGTAAATTTAAGTATGTTCTTTGCTGCAGGTGCGATCTCTACGCTATTTGGCGGAGCACTAGCTGATAGATACGGCTTAGTTAAGCTCATCAAAATAAGCCTAAGCATCGCCGCGCCGCTAGTCGTGCTAATGCTCTTTATCGATAGCTACGCCATATTTTTGGTAGCCTCCATCTGCGTGAGTGCTTGCATCAGCCTATCCTTTAGCCCCTCTATCGCCCTTGCACAGCTTTATCTGCCAAATCAAATCGGCCTAGCCTCAGGCGTGACACTTGGTCTTAGCATAACAATCGGCGGTATATTTGCAACAGTCATCGGCAAGATCGCTGACCTCTTTAGCCTAACGCACTCATTTTACTTTATCGCCGCAGTTTCACTTATCTGCGCGGCATCGAGCTACTTTTTAAAGCCAGTAAGCAAAATTTAAATTTATAAAAATAGCTTGCTAACAGCGTAAAGCACAGCCTTGCTGTCATTTCTAATGCTGCAATATCTCACCACCTCTTTTTTTTTGACACCTGAAATGCTGCGATCTCGCTTTTACCATGCTCTTTTGCGCAAAATGGCACCAGATGACAACATTTCCTATCCTCTGCCATACCCAACTTTAGCGTAAAAGCTACGAGAGATGCAGTCGGATTTCTCGCACCTAGAACTGATTTTATAAATTTTACTTTTTAGGCTTTAAATTTTGTTAATTAGGTGAAATTTGATACGAGCTCGAATTTAGGCAAAACTTGTAAAAGATAAGAAAATCTTTGCTTCTATGCAAAGAGACAGAAAGGCTTAAATTTAAGAAATAAACCATGATGCTTGGACGGTAGTATTTTGTGTTAGATTTAAAATTTGCGCAGACTAGACACATAAAAAAATCTAAATTTTGGCTACCAAAACATCAAGGCAAAGTATCTTGTGATGATTTTAAATGCTTTTCTTTGCAAGCTCGCAACGAGACTTCGCTACGAGGAGGTGAGGTGAAGTTTTGTGTCACAAAAGAACTGAGACACAAAACTTAAGCGGTAGTATTTTGTAGTAGATTTAAATGTTGCGTAGTTTAAAATTTGCGCAGACTAGACGCATAAAAAATCTAAATTTTGGCTACCAAAATATCAAGGCAAAGTATCTTGTGATGATTTTAAATGTTACGAAGAAATTTTCGACCGAAGATAGAACATATAGTTCATCAAGGGAGAAAATTTCTAGTTCATTTAAAAGCGCGCAAGAGACGAGCCTTTTTATAATTTTCTCATCTTTGCTATCTCATCTCTC
The DNA here is from genome assembly GCA_963545295.1 of uncultured Campylobacter sp. Taxonomy (GTDB): domain Bacteria; phylum Campylobacterota; class Campylobacteria; order Campylobacterales; family Campylobacteraceae; genus Campylobacter_A. Next base: position 34,993 of record CAUUIN010000004.1, read on the forward strand.
AGCGCCGCCGCCTTCTCAAACTCCAACTGCGCCGCTGCTTCAAGCATCTGCTTTCTTAGCTCTTTTACTATCGCAGCTCGCTCGCTCGCAGGCATTTTTTCCAGATTTGCGCCTTTTCTTAAAATCTCCGTACCGTCCTCGACGTGCAGGCTCTCTTCGATATTTCTGCTGGCAGAGTGTGGCGTTATGCCGTGAGCTTTGTTGTATTCATCTTGAAATTTACGCCTAGCAGTCGTCGTATCGATCGCCTCTTTCATAGATTTTGTTATCTTTTTGGCAAACATTAGCACCTTGCCATTTACGTTTCTAGCCGCACGCCCCATCGTCTGTATAAGGCTCGTGGTCGAGCGCAAAAAGCCCTCTTTATCAGCGTCCATGATCGCTATCAAGCTCACTTCAGGCAGGTCAAGCCCCTCACGGAGCAAATTTATGCCTATTAGCATATCAAACTCGCCACTTCTAAGCCCTCTAATGATCTCATTTCGCTCGATCGCGTCGATGTCTGAGTGCATATACTTGACCTTTATGCCAAGCTCGATGTAGTAGCGGCTTAGCTCCTCAGCCATCTTTTTAGTTAGCACCGTGACAAGCACACGCTCACCTCTTGCAATGACCGCCTTTGCCTCGTCAAATAGCGCTTCCACTTGATTGTCACTATCTTTTATCTCGATGATCGGATCAAGTAGCCCAGTAGGACGCAAAATTTGCTCATAGACGTGCCCCTGGCTGATACCAAGCTCGTATTCGTTTGGAGTGGCTGAGACAAAGAGAAATTTCGCCTTTTTGCTTATGAACTCATCAAATTTAAGCGGCCTGTTATCAAGCGCTGATGGCAAACGAAATCCATACTCCACGAGCACCTCTTTACGGCTCCTATCGCCTGCATACATACCCCTAAACTGCGGCAAACTCACGTGGCTTTCATCGACGATAACCAGATAGTCCTCGCCACTTATCTCAAAGTAGTCAAACATCGAGTACGGCGTCTCTCCAGCCTTTTGACCAGTTAGGTGGCGCGCGTAGTTTTCGATGCCTTTGCACATGCCAGTGCTTGCCATCATCTCAAGGTCAAACTCCACTCTTTGCTTTAGCCTCTGCGCCTCGACTAGCTTGCCCTGCTCGTTAAACTCTTTCAAACGCGCATCAAGCTCCTCTTCGATCTCTTTCATAGCGATCTTTAGCCTATCAGCGCCCACGATAAACTGGCTGGTCGGGTAGAGGATAAATTTTTTCAGGTCGTGTCTTTTTTTGTTTTCCAGCACGTCCAGGCTATACATCGTCTCGATCTCGTCGCCGAAAAACTCGATCCTAAACGCCTCGTCGTTAAAATATGCGGGATATACGTCCACCACGTCGCCGTTTACGCGAAAGTCGCCTCGGTCGAAATAAACGTCGTTTCGCTTGTATCCCATATCCACTAGCTTTTGCAGTAGCGTGCGCTGGTTGATTTTATCGCCGACGTTTAGGTATGCGACCATGCCTTTATACTCGCTTGGATTACCAAGGCCGTAGTTTGCAGAGACTGAAGCCACACAGACGACGTCATCAAAGCTTAGCAAGCTAGCAGTCGCAGAGAGACGCAGGCGCTCAAGCTCATCATTTACCGAGCTATCCTTTTCTATATATAGGTCGCTTCGTGGGATGTAGGCCTCTGGCTGATAGTAGTCGTAGTAGCTTATGAAGTACTCCACGTGGTTTTTTGGGAAAAAGCCCTTAAATTCGCTGTAAAGCTGAGCGGCAAGGGATTTATTGTGCGTCATGATGAGCGTTGGCATATTTAGCTCACGTATGACATTTGCCATGGTAAAGGTCTTGCCAGACCCTGTCACGCCTAGAAGTGTTTGGTATTTATTGCCTGATTTTATGCTTTTTACTATCTCTTTTATAGCTCTTGCTTGGTCGCTGCTTGGGCTAAATTTAGATGAAATTTCAAATTTACTCATTGATCGCCTTTAAATTTGGGCGAATTTTATAGCAAAGATAGTGCTTTGTCAAATGAGAATTTTAAAAAGAATTTAGCCTCTGCGTGTTAGAATACGGCATTAATTATTATTTTAAAGGAACCTTTATGTTTGAAGATAATGCGATACTAGAAAGCCTGACAGACAAAGTAAATGAACTGATCAAAAAATACGATGAAGTTTGCAGAGTAAATGAAGAGCTACGTAATGAGATCGTAACATTAAAAGCACAAAATGAGGCAAAAACCAACCAGATCATGCGCCTAGAAGAGGATTTAGATAAGAAAAATAGCGAAGCTGATGATGTAATGAAAAAGATCGAAGCTGTCCTTGGTAGATAAGCTAGGCATTTTTGGCATAAAAGATGAAACAGATCACGCTCACCGTATCATCTCGCGACTATACGATAACGCTTGATGATGATTTTGCTGAAGTTTTTGAGCGTGATTGGCAGAAATTTATGGGGGGAAAGAAATTTATCGAGCCTCGTGAGCTTATAAACGCCTTTGTCGAAAAGAGCTACGAGAGCTACACGAATTTGCGCGTCGTAAAGGATGTTGCAAAAGAGATAGAAGAAAAACTAAAACCGGAAAATAAATGAAAAAAAGAGCTTTTACCCTAATAGAAATCATATTTGTTATCGTCATACTTGGCATTTTAAGTGCTGTTGCTATACCAAAGCTTTTCTTTACTAGAAGCGACGCCATAGTCGCAAATGCAAAAACACAAATAGCCGCCATAAAAAGCGGCATCTCGCTAAAATACAACGATAGCGTCTTACAAGGCACTCCAAAGTACCCAGAAACGCTTGATGATGGAAATAAACTTTTTAACAAAGTAATAAGCATAAATATCGCTGACAGCGGCACAAAAAACGGCTGGCATAAAACTGGAGCAACAACTTACACCTTCAAACTAGACGGACAAACAGCAAATTTCACTTACAATAAAAACACTGGTGAATTTGACTGCACAAGTAGCGACGGACTTTGCAGCGCTCTTGAGTGATGAGATACTACGAGGTCGTATTTAGCGGGGTAAATTTAGCTGCACTCACATATAAAAGCGAGCTAGATATTGCACCGTTTCGCGCCGTCACTGCAAAACTTAGAGGCAAAAGTCTAACTGGCTTTATCCTGCGCGAAGTGGGTGAGCCAAGCTTTAAAACAAGCCTCATTGATGAAATTTTACCCATTAAACTAAACGATATCCAAGCAACTTTGGCTAAATTTATCGCCTACTACTATACCTGCGAGCTTGGCGTTGCTATAAATTTGTTTGAGCCACAAAGCCTTGCAGAAGATGAAATTTACAAAGACGAACCTAGCTTTAAAGAGCCAAATTTAAGCCCAAAGCAGCTTGAAGCGCTAAATTTTATAAACACACGCAAAAGCTCGCTCATCTTTGGCGACACGGGAAGTGGCAAAAGCGAAATTTATATAGCAAAGATAAAAGAAATTTTAAACGCAGGCGGTCAGGCGCTATTTTTGATGCCTGAAATTTCGCTGACACCACAGATGCAAAAGCGCTTAGAGAGCTTCTTTGGCGAGGCCGTGGCTGTGTGGCACTCAAAGATCACGCCAAAGAAAAAAGAGCAAATTTTAAGAGACATTAAAAGTGGCAAGGCAAGGCTCATAGCAGGCGCTAGATCGGCTCTATTTTTGCCACTTGAACGGCTAAAACTCATCATCATTGACGAAGAGCACGACGATAGCTACAAAAACACAGGCTCAAAGCCCCACTATAACGCAAGAGATCTTGCCCTCTTTCTAACTAGCAAATTTGACCTGCAAGTAGTCCTTGGAAGCGCCACGCCAAGCCTTACTAGCTTTTACAAGCAGGAGCATTTTCGCCTAAAAGGGACATACTTTGCGTCACAAAAGAGCTATATATTTGACGAGAGCGAGACTGGCATAAGCGAAATTTTAAAAGCACAGATCGCCACGACCCTTGCAAACAAAAAGCAAGCTGTCATCTGCCTACCAACAAGAGCAAATTTCAAATATCTAGTATGCAAAAACTGCGGCGAGACGGTGAAGTGTCCATTTTGTAGCATCGGCATGAGCTACTATAAAAAGCAAAACGTGCTAAAGTGCCAATACTGCGAGCACAAAATGGCCGTGCCAAAGACTTGTCATCAGTGTGGCAGCGAGATGATAGAGGCTAAAAAGATCGGCACAAGCGAGCTACTTGAGAGGCTTCAGGGCGAGTTTGCAAACGCTAGGATCGCTAAATTTGATAGAGATGAGATCACGACGCAAAACAAGCTCATAAAGGCTTTGAAGGAATTTAATGATGGCAAGATAGACATCCTGCTTGGCACGCAGATGCTAAGCAAGGGGCATGATTATCACAACGTCGAGCTTGCCGTCATCATGGGCTTTGACGAGCTTTTAAATTTTCCTGATTTTAGAGCTAGAGAGCGGACACTTGCCCTTGCCATGCAAGTAGCTGGCAGAGCCGGCAGAAACGGAGCTGGCAGGGTCATCATCCAAAGCAAGCAAAGGGAGTTTTTCGAGGGCTTTGTCAGCGATTATGACGCATTTTTAAAAGATGAGATAGGCTACCGAGAGGGGCTCTATCCGCCATTTACTAGGCTACTTCGCGTGGTCATTTCGCATAAAGATGAGAGCACGGCAAAGGGCGCAATGAACGAATTTGTGCAAAGGTTAGAGCCACTAAAAGGAGATGAACTCGAGATCGTGGGATATGGCAAGTGTCAGATCGAATATCTTGGGGGTAAATTTAGATATGAAATTCTGCTTCGCTCAAACTCACACGCCATGCTTTTAAAGGCCGCAAACCTTTGCAAAAGCGAACTTAGTGACATTGACATAGACCCTGTGAATTTTAGCTAGAGATTAGCTAATATTGATTATAATCTCACCAAAAATTTAACGGACATCTATGCTTTTTAACTCTTACGAATTTATATTTTTATTCTTGCCATTTACATTTTTTACATATTTTTATCTAAACAAAAAGCGTCTTACAGAGGTGGCAAAGGGCTTTTTGGTTCTATCGTCTTTATTTTTTTACAGCTGGTGGAATATCATTTATCTGCCGCTAATCTTAGGCTCTATGGTGTTTAACTACTGCTTTGGAATAGAGCTAAACAAAGAGAATAGTAAAATCTCAAAAAAATTTATTTTTATACTGGGCATCGCGGCAAATTTGATGCTGCTTGGATATTTTAAATATTCAGACTTTTTCATAAGCAATCTAAATTTTATCTTTCACACCCAGATACCTCATTTAAATTTACTATTGCCTCTTGCAATATCATTTTTTACATTTCAGCAAATAGCCTATCTGGTTGATAGTGCCACGGGGGGGGGTACGAAGCAGTATGACTTTTTAAACTACTGCTTGTTTGTTACCTTTTTTCCACAACTAATCGCTGGTCCGATCGTGCATCACAAAGAGATGATGCCGCAGTTTGCAAATGTTAGAAATAAAATAATCAACTATAAAAACATAGCACTTGGGCTATTTATATTTTCAATAGGTCTTTTTAAAAAGGTAGTTATCGCTGATAGTTTTGCTGTTTGGGCAACAAATGGGTTTGATAAAGCTACTACCTTAAATTTATTTGAAGCATGGGCGACTAGCCTAAGCTATACATTTCAGCTCTACTTTGACTTTAGCGGATACTGCGATATGGCTATCGGTGCAGCACTTCTTTTTAACATTAAGCTTCCAATAAACTTTAACTCACCTTATAAAGCCTTAAATATTCAAGACTTTTGGCGCAGGTGGCACATAACACTAAGCCGCTTTTTAAGAGACTATATCTATATTCCGCTAGGTGGCAACCGCAAAGGCAAGCTAAGAACATACGCAAATTTAATGGCAACCTTTATAATAGGTGGCATCTGGCACGGAGCTGGCTGGACATTTGTCTTTTGGGGGTTTTTGCATGGAGTTGCCTTGGTTATTCATAGGATTTGGAGCGAACTTGGCTTTAAGATGAATAAAATTTTGGCTTGGTTTATAACATTTAACTTTATAAATTTTACTTGGATATTCTTTAGAGCAAAAGAGTGGGACGATGCTATAAAGGTGTTGAAAGGTATGATTGGGTTGAGTGGCATTGTTTTACCAAATTTTTTATTAGCAAAGCTTGGGTTTTTATCTAAGTATGGAGTTGATTTTAATAACTTTATAGAAAAGGTTGGAGATAAAAGTACATTTTTGTTTATACTATTTGGCTTTATTTTGGTTTTATTTTTTAAAAATTCTATAGAGAAAACAACAGAATTTAAGCCGAGTTATTTAAATGTCATCTATCTTGTTATTACTTTATTATTCTCCTTTTACTCAATGATCGCTGTAAAAACAGAATTTCTATATTTTAATTTTTAGGATTTTAAATGCTAACAAACAAGAAATTTTCAATAATTATATTTTTTACATTTATTGTTACATTTTTTTTAGTGTCAATACCTTCTTTTTTTGTATATAAAATATTACTTAAAGCAAAAGAAGATTTGTCACTACAAGAAGCTACAAAATTTCAATTAGAAAAAAATGCAATATATAACTACTTGAACTTAGATAGGTTTAAGTATAAATTAGAGTTAATCAAAAATATTAAGCCAAAAATTGTAGCCATAGGATCATCAAGAGTTATGCAATTTAGAGAAGAAAGTTTTAATACAAGTTTTATTACAACTGGCGGAGCAATGCATCATCTAAACGAAGGATATTTATTTTTACAAGAAATGAAAAAAATCTATAAACCAGAAATCATAATTTTAGGTTTAGACTTTTGGTGGTTCAATGAAAAACTTGATCAGCCAAGAGTTTTTAATTACTTAAATAAAACAGAAATTGATATAAAAGCAAAAATCAACCAAACACTATCCATAATCCTAAAAAGAGAAATTGACCTTGATATTTTTGAATATATTTTAAAAGATACAAATGACATAACAAACTACCAAAACATAGGACTAAGATCCATTAAATACTCAAATGGCTATAGAAAAGATGGCTCATACCAATATTCTAATTTTATCTTAGGAGACGAAAAAAATTCAGATATAAAATTTTCAAATACTTATGACAGAATAAATCATGGCAACAGCGGATTTGAATACGCTAGCCACATCTCTAAAGAGAGAGTTGAAATTTTCAATGAGATTATAAAATTTGCAAAAGATAATGATATAAAATTAATATTATTTATACCGCCTTTGGCAAACGAAGTTGTTGAAAAAATGAATAGTCTTGGCGATAAATATAACTATGTTTCTGAATTTAGAAAACTCGTAAAAAGCACAGATATAGAAAATTACGATTTTCACGATATGAGAGATTATTATAAGGATAGTTGCGAATTTGTTGATGGCTTTCATGGTGGCGATGTGGCCTATCAAAGGATACTAAAAAAGATGTATGATCAAAACTCAAGCCTATCAAAATACTTAAATATAGAATTGATTAACAAATCAATTAGTGAAAATGCAGGAAAAACTCTAACTATTTTCGACAAGACAAAATACAAAATATATAAAGAGAGAGATTTTTTAGAGCTGGGATGTGTAAAATAAAAATTTACACACTAGATTATGTTGCTGGCATATAACAAAAATATGTGTAGCTATTTTTAACAAATTTATTTAAAAGCCAAGATTTTATATAATCCCCAATAAAATTTAAAGGCAAAATTTTGCAACGATACCCGACAAAACAGATAAAAATTCGCGATGTTTTAATAGGCGGTGATGCACCGATCTCCGTGCAGTCGATGACATTTTCAAAGACAAAGGACGTAAAAGGCACGCTAGAGCAGATACAAAGGCTATATTTTGCAGGCTGTGACATCGTGCGCTGCGCAGTTTTTGACAAAGAGGACGCCAGCGCGCTAAAGCAGATCGTCGCCAGCTCACCCATCCCAGTCGTTGCAGACATACATTTTAACCACACCTACGCGCTCATCGTTAGCGAATTTGTCGATGCTATCCGCATAAACCCCGGCAATATTGGCTCAGCTAAAAACATAAAAGCAGTCGTTGATGCCTGCAAGCAGCGAAATTTACCTATCCGCATAGGCGTAAATTCTGGCTCGCTTGAAAAGCAGTTTGAGGACCGCTACGGCCGCACGGTGGAGGCTATGGTGGAGAGTGCCTTATACAACATCAAGCTTCTTGAGGATTTTGACTTTACGGACATTAAAATTTCGCTCAAATCAAGCGACGTCGAGCGCACTATGCAAGCATATAGAGCGCTTCGTCCAAAGACAAACTACCCATTTCATCTAGGCGTAACAGAAGCTGGCACCACTTTTCACGCCACGATCAAGTCCGCGATCGCACTTGGCGGGCTTTTGCTTGAGGGCATCGGCGATACGATGAGGGTTAGCATCACGGGCGAGCTTGAAGAGGAGATCAAAGTCGCAAAGGCGATCTTAAAAGATAGCGGTCGCCAAAAAGAGGGGCTAAACATCATCTCATGCCCAACTTGTGGGCGTTTGCAAGCTGACCTAATGGCAGCAGTAAAGCTCGTAGAAGAAAAGACAAAAGGGATAAAAGAGCCGCTAAACGTCTCAGTGATGGGCTGCGTGGTAAATGCTATCGGCGAGGCAAAAGGCGCAGACGTAGCCATAGCATTTGGCAAAGGAAATGGCATGATAATGCGACACGGCGAAGTGGTCGCTAGGCTGCCTGAGAGCGAGCTTGTGGATAGATTTTTACAAGAGATCGACGACGAGATAAAGAGCAGAGGATAAAGCAGTGGTAAAAGAGAGACTTAACGAGATAGAATTTAGCAACCTTTACGACCTTGATATGGAGCGAGCCATATTAAGCTCGATCATCGCAAACAACGATGCTTTGGGCGAAATTTTTGACACGATCAAGGCTGGGGACTTTTACCTAAAGGCTCACGCGCAAATTTACAAAGCAATGGTTGATTGTCTAAACGGCGACGTGCCTATCGCATCGACATTTATCAAAAACAAGCTTGGCGAAAACTACGATGATAACGTCATGGCAAGCATTTTGGCCACAAACTCGATCATCGACATCCAAAGATACGCAAACGAGCTAAAAGAGAAATCGATAAAACGAAGTCTTGTAAAGATCGCTCACGACATCCCAAGTAAGGTAAATGAGGACAAAGCTAGCCGCGATATGGTCGATGAGCTAAGTCAAGAATTTTACTCGCTAGTCGATGGCAGCGGCACTGGCAGCATCAGAGATAGCGAGGACATCATAAAAAGCTTGATCGTGCATATGCAAAAGCAAGCAGCCCTAAATGAGCGCGATATCATCGGACTAAACACCGGCTTTAAAAAGCTAAATGAGATGATAAAAGGCTTTAAAAATGGCGACCTCATCATCATCGCAGCGCGCCCTGGCATGGGTAAAACGACGCTTTGTCTAAATTTCATGGGGCACGTTTTAAAAAGTGGTGCTGGCGTCGTCTTTTTCTCACTTGAGATGCCAGCAGAGCAGATCATGATGAGAATGCTAGCAGACAAGACCTCGATCCCGCTTCAAGAGATCATGACAGCAAGCCTTGATGATGAGAAGCTAGCTCACTTTAGCCGCGCATGCAGCGACTTTTCACACGCAAAACTCTTTGTGCACGATAGCGGCTACGTAAATATCCACCAAGTAAGGACGCAGCTTCGCAAGCTAAAGGCAGCTCACCCTGAAATTTCACTCTGTGTCATCGACTACATCGGCCTTATGATGAGCACGAACAACTTCGCCGACCGCCACATACAAATAGCTGAAATTTCTCGTGGCCTAAAGCTTCTAGCACGCGAGCTGGATATGCCTATCATCGCACTTTCGCAGCTAAACCGCGGCCTTGAAGCACGCGCAAACAAGCGCCCTATGCTAAGTGACCTAAGAGAGTCAGGCGCGATCGAGCAAGACGCTGATATCATCCTTTTTGTCTATAGGCACGAGGTCTATCTGGAGCAAGAGGAGAACGAGAAAAAGAGCAAGGCAGCAGCCGAGGGCAAAGAGTATAAAAGCGAGCACGTTTTTAACAAGCTTCAAGAAAACGCCGAGATCATCGTTGGCAAAAACAGAAACGGCGAAGTGGGATCTATCGACGTGCTCTTTCAAAAGCAATACTCTCGCTTTTGCGATATAGCCACCACACCGGTGCAATCAACTGAATTTAAAGAGTAAATTTGCCAAAAAGCAGGCATATTTTTTATTTTATCCTGCTTTGCCTATTTATTTTTGGTCTAAATTTAGCCATTAAATTTCATGAGTATAGCGCTTTTATGGAGCTTGGCGAGCAAGACGTTGTTGGCAAAGTAAGCGTAAATTTCACCAAAGAGAAAAACGGCAAAAAACGTCAGATAATAAGGATCGACACCTCAAATTTTAGCTTTTACAGCGTCGCTTCTAAAAAAGATGAGATCAGTCTTTATGACATCGTGGCGCTTAGCGTTCAGCCAATAGATGTTAGTTTTAGAAACTATCTTGGCGGCTCATTTTACATGCCAAGCTACGATAGAGCCGTCATTAAAAAGGATGATAGCCTAAGGCAAAGAGCTATAAATTTCATCTCCTCTCAGCACGAAAATGCCAAAATTTCACAGCTTTTCTCAGCGCTCTTTCTTGGCACAAACGTCTTTGGCGAGCTAAGAGATGACGTCTCAAACTGGGGCGTGGCGCACCTCATCGCCATTAGCGGCTATCATCTTGGCGTCATAAGCGCGGTTTGCTTTTTTGTTTTAAGGCTCGTTTTAAGGCCCATTTACGCAAGGTTTTTGCCATATCGCTCATATATCTTTGACATCTCTATCGCCGTATTTTTGGTGCTTTGTTTTTATTTTTATATGATCGGCTTTATAGCAAGCTTTTTGCGGGCATTTTTGATGAGCGTGGCTGGCTTTTATATGATCTGCAAAAAGATAAAGATCTTAAATTTCTACACGCTTTTTGGTGTTATTTTCTTTAGCGTCGCCCTATTTCCGCAGCTTCTTTTTAGTGTTGGCTTTTATTTTTCATGCCTTGGCGTCTTTTATATCTTCGTCTATCTTTTATACTTTGCGCCCAAATTTAGCCTGCTGGCAAACTCGCTACTTTTAAATTTATATGTCTTTTTTGCTATGGAGGTTGCAGTGCTTTACTTTTTTCCGCTCATTAGCCTCTTGCAGCTTAGTGTGTTAGCTTTAAACTACATATTTAGCATATTTTATCCGCTGAGCTTTTTACTTCACCTATTTGGATATGGCGGCATTTTTGATGAAATTTTAAGCAAGATGCTCTCTTTTAGACTAAGCTCTAGCAGCCTAGAGATTGGTACATTTGTCTTTTTACTTTATAACGCTTGCGCGCTTTTATCCCTTAAATTTAAATCAGCAGCACTTTTACCACCACTCTTTGGCATGAGCGCATTTTTACTCTATCTACTAAAAATTTTTATCTAAATTTGCCGATATGCTTTTAAATTTAAAGGCAAGGCGATGCAGATAAACTCAAATTTTATAAATTTAAATAAAAACGGCTCTACAGCTACTGACGATGTAAATTTAAAGAGCAAAAATTTGCCAAAACTAGATAAGAGTGAAATTTTACACGACGCTTCAAATTTAGCTAGCGAGACAAATAATGAGAGCGAAAGCAGCCTTGATGTCCTAAAAAAGCGCCTTGAAAGGCTGCAAAAACAGCTAAAAGAGATAGACAATGCGATAAAACAGGCAAGTGCCAGCCAAAATCCATACGCAAAAGAGATAGTGGCGTCGCTTCAGAGCCAAAAAGGGTCTATATTTGCCCAGATAATGCAGCTAAACGCCCAGCTTTTAAAGATGCAAGGCGCTTAAGTAGATCAAATTTAACCTCACACAGCCTTTACGCCGTAAAATTTCATGATTTTATTGTGAATTAGTAGCGAAAGATACATGATCACAGCGCCTAAAATGAGCCTTGTTAGGTTGGCGTCCTTTTGCCAAAAGACTAAATTTACGATGATAGCCGCTGGTATGAGAGCGTTATTCATAATGGCAAGCACGCCGCTATCGACCTCGCAAGCCCCTTTGTTCCACATAAAATATCCAAGCCCACTAGCGACTATGCCAAGCCATAAAAGCACCAAAGCTTGGGTTAGATCTACGTGGAATTTAGCTGGATTGCCAAGGGTTATGAGTGCTATGACAGCGACAAAAAACGCTCCAAAGTGAAAGTAGCCAAAGACCTTTTTTTGATCGACTTCAAACTTCTCCAAAAGCGCCTTATATGCGCTCTGCCCTGCTCCAAAGCAGATATTTGCACCTTGGACAAGCAAAAAGCCCTTTAGCACGCCCTCATTTATCGCGCCATACTTTATGACAAGCGCGCCAAAGACCGCAACGCCAACGCTAAAGAGATAAAGCGGCCTAAATTTAAAGCTAAATGCGTCATATATGAGCGTCACATAAAAAGGGGTAAAAATGGTAAAAAGCGCGACTTCTGGGACGCTTAGATACAAAAATGAGTTGTAGTAGCAAAGATACATAAGCCCTATTTGCACCGCTCCGATCGCCATTATGCCAAGGGCGAGCTTGGGGCTGACGCCTCGAAATTTCGTAAATGGCAAAAAAACTAAGCTTGCAAGCGTCACACGCACAAAAACAGCCAGATAGCTATCGACCTTGCCAGCTAAAAACTCGCCTATCAAACTAAAGCTAAACGCCCACAAAATGGTCACAAAGATCAGTTTATTCATTCTATCACCACCTCATTTATATTTCTTGCGCATTCAAAAAAGTACTCAAGCTTGTTTAGTTCGAGCAAGTCGCCATTTAAAATGAAATTTGCCCTATCGCTAAAATTTTTCTCGCTCACAAACAAAAACTGCTCAAATTTTATCTTGCCGCTAAGATAGCCACTTAGCAGATCATTAAAGTCGCTATCAAGGTTATCTTGCTTAAGCGAGTCTAAATTTAGCCTAGCACTTAAGCCCTCTATCACGCCTCTTAGATCCTTTAGCCTAGCCATTATCCTATTTTCTTCATCGCTTAAATCAAGTGCGGCCCTTTGCTCCTCTATGCGCTTAGTTTGGCTTTGCTTGCTAAGGCTTAGGCTATCTGGCAGTTTCCACTCAAACTCCACTCTAGGCTTGTTCGCATCAGCATACGCATCAACCATCTGCGAAGTCGTCCTCTCACCTTTTTTAAAGCTGTTATTATTCACACTTTGCGTATCTTTTAAGTAAATTTTTGGAGCAAATTTGCTCTTTTGCTTCTCATTTTCTTGCTCTTTTATATATTTTTCTTGCTCCATCGCCCCAAGCTTAGCACTTAGATCATCCTTGCTAAAATCAGGCATCACTATCTTTGAGCCAGCCACAAAGCTGATCTCGCCGTTTGAGAGTAAATTTATCCTTGAGTTTAGCTCGGCTAGCTTAAGCCCAAGCTCGTCTAGTTCGGCTCTTTTTTTATCTAACGTGAAATTTATCGCATCAAATTCATCCTTGCTTATCTCGCCATACTCAAACCAAAACTCATTTTCAGCCGCAGCCTTAGCAAAGCTATCCACAAATTTTGTCTCTAAATTTATAAGAGAATTTAGTGCAACAGCGTTAAAATAGACCTTTGCGACCTGAAAAGCGGTTAAATTCATCAGCTCTTCATCTTTATAAATTTTCTCCACACCCTTGTGGTCTAAAATTTTATCCGCAGCCTCGCTTGCACCGCCATCAAAGATGAGATACTCAACCTTTGCCGTGATAGATCCAGCCTTTGTCATATATCCGCCCTTTAGCTCGTCAGGCACAAAGGTATATCTGCCATCAAGGGATAAATTTAGTTTGTTACTCTTATTTTTATTTATATATTCATTTTTATTAAATTCTTTCAAACTCTCAAGCTTCGCACTTTGCGCCAGAGCGATGATCTCTAGTAAATTTCCAGCCCAAAGAGGCAAAGCAAAGAGCAAAACAGCCAAAATCTTCTTCAAATTCTCTCCCTTTCATAAAATTTTCTTATAAATTTATCAAGATTATAGACCCACGCAAAAAGAACAGGCACTACAAGCAAACTAAGCAATGTTGAGCTTATGAGTCCAAAGATGATGCTTATAGCCATAGGTGAGTTGGCTTCAAAGCCAGCACCTCTGCTAAGCGCAAGAGGGAGCATGGCAAATATCATCGCAAAAGTGGTCATCAAAACAGCCCTTAGCCGCTTCTTAGCAGCCATCTTCACAGCTTCATTTGCCTCCATGCCACTATTTGCAAAGTGATTTGCAAAGTCCACGACCAAAATGGCGTTTTTGCCGACCATACCAAAGAGCAAGATGACGCCAACCATGACAAATAGGCTAAATGGATTGCCGCTTATAAAAAGGCCGATCACGACACCACAAAAGGCAAGCGGCATGGCAAGCATGATGAGAAATGGCAACAAAAAGCTCTCATAAAGTGCAGCTAATACCATATAAATAAGCACTGCGCTCGCACTTACTGTAAAGATAAAAGAGGCGTTCGTATCATCCATTAGCTCGACAAACCCAAGAAATTTATACTTGAAATTTGCTGGCAAAATTTCATCAAGCTTCTTTGAAATTTCATTTGCCACGCTATTTAGCGGAGCATTGTTTTTAGTATTTGCTAAAAATTTGATCTCATCGGCTCTATTAAACCTTGAAATGCTAGCTGGCTTTTGCTCAAAACTAAGCGTCGCTACATCGCCAAGTGTCACAAAAAAGCCCTCTTTGTTTCTTATCTTTGTCTTTAAAATATCGCTTTGGCTATTTCTAAATTTATCATCAAGACGCATGTAAAGCTCATACTCTTTGCCATTTTCGTTTTCAAAAACAGAGACCTCGTTCTCGCTAAATGCGCTATAAACGGCACTTGCAATGCTAGCTTTATCTAAATTTAGCCTCTTTGCCTTATCTTCGTCTATTGAAATTTGCACACGCTTTAGCAGATCTTCTTCTGGCGAATTTACATCCGTTGCGTCATTTATCTCTTTTAGCATTTGACTGATCTTTGGCACAAATTTTTCAAGATCTTTGCCATTTTCAGAAGTGATAGTAAGCTTAATTGGTTGTACATCACCACCTTCAACCACCGGCAAATCAGCCACTATAACGCTCATCTCATCGCCCTTTAGCTCATCACGAAACCTCTGCATAATAGCGTTTTGTCTCTCGTGATTAACTCTATCTTTTAGCTCCTTTAGCCTAACGTAAGCTTTTACCAGATAAGGCTGCTTAGCGTCTGTGTAGCCAAGTATAAAGTAGGCGTAAGCAACCTGAGGATCAGCGTTTATGAGTGAAATTTTATCTTTTAGCTTATCTTTGCTAGCTTGCAAGCTAAGTGATGGATCAAGCTTAAAGTAGATGTTAAACTCCGAGTTATCCTCGCTTGGCATAAAGTCGCCTCCTACAAATTTAGCCAGTCCAAACGAGCAAACAACGACTGCAAGCGTTATGGCTAAAAATATGAGCTTAAATTTAAGCGCTAAAGTCAAAATTTTCTCATAGAAATTTTCAAGCCACTCAAAAAATGGCTCGCTCTTTATATAAAATTTGCTCTCTTTGGCATTTACAAACCTAGCACTAAGCGTTGGCACGAGAAAAATGCTAACAAAAAACGAGATAACGATGCCAGCTGCTACGCTCATGGCAAAGGAGTTAAAGTACTTGCCAACGATGCCACTCATAAAGGCTATTGGCACAAAGACGCAAAGCAGCACGAGCGATATCGCAAAGACGCTAAATGCTATCTCTTTTATGCCTGCAAAGCTTGCTTTTAGGGCATTTGGCTCATCTTTTAGCTTGCTTGCAATATTTTCAGTGACGACTATCGCATCATCGATAAATATGCCGATGCCAAGGGTAAGAGCTATAAGGCTTAAGCGGTTTATGTCGTATCCTAGGGCATTTATGATGAAAAATGTCGCTACGATACTAGTTGGGATCGCCACGACTGAGATGATAGTGATCGAGAAATTTCTTAAAAAAAGATAGACGATCACGATGGTTAGCAAGACACCAAGGATCATATCAAAGGCGGTTTGATCGATGTGCTTTTGTATCACTTCGCTCTTATCATAAGCTATTTTTACGTCATACTCCTTGCCAAGTAGGCTTTTAAACTGATCTAGCTTTGCCTTGGCTAGAGCTATCACGGTTAAGGCGTTTGCGTCTGGGGCTAGCTCAAGACCAAGCAAGACGCCACTTTTTTTATCCATTATCGCTGCTTCGTTTGCATCTTTGTAAGCAAGATCAACGCTTGCGATATCTTTTAAAAAGACCCCTTGCTTGATCGTTAAATTTCTTATCTCATCTACGCTTTTAGCGCTGAAATTTGACTTGATCGCCATTTGGATTTTTTCATTTTCTATCTTGCCAAGTGGCGCTTTTAAATTTTCAACCTTTATCAAATTTGCCACTTCGTTTGCACTAAGGGCATTTTTATCTAGCTTAAATCTATCTAGTAAAATTTTAACCGCTGGCTCTAAAAAGCCATTTGTCTTGACCTTCGAAACACCGCTTATGCGCTCTAAAAATGGCTTTGCCACGTCATCGATCTCTTGCATGAGCTTAGTTTCGTTGCCATCAAACCTTGTGATAAAGAGGCTAAATACCGAAGATGAGAGGCCATTTAGCTTTTCTATCTCGTAGTTTGCGCCAAGTCTTGCCTTTTGCATCTTGTCACGGACGTCGTTTGTAGCGCTCTCTAAGTCTTTGTTTAGCTCAAATTCGATACTCACAACACTTAGGTTGTCAAAGCTAGTTGAGTAGAGCTTTTTTATCCCCTCGATGCTTGAGACCTCGTCCTCGATCTTTTGCGTGATCTTTGTCTTGATGTAGTTCATATCGCCGTTTGCGTAGGTCGTGATCTTTACGATCGGGATATTTACGGCTGGATATAAATTTACATTCATCGTCTTTAGCGAGTAGACGCCAAAGACAACGAGGCTTAAGAATATCATAAGCGTAGTTATGGGGCGGTTTATGGCTGTTTTTATCATCTATTTTCGCCGATTATCACTTTTCCTTGACCAAACATGCCTGGCTTTAGCCCGCTGTCATAAGCCTGGGCGTAAAATTTTCTAGTCTCTCTTTTTATCTCTGGGTAAATGAGCGTGATTTTTAGCTCTTTTTCTTCGCTTGTTGCGTCAAGTTTAAATTTAAACGTGTCGCCAACTTTTACTAAATTTGCGTATTTTTCATCGATCGCTATTAAAATTTTAACCTCCTCGGAGTTTAAAACAAAGGCTGGAGCAAGCGGCGAAGCGCTCTCGCCAAGCTCGACATTTTTACTAGCTATGACGCCATCAAAAGGAGCTTTTAAAAGAGCCTTTTTAAGGTGATCATCTGCGTTTAAAATGGCTATCTGCGCGCTCTCAACCCTAAGAGCTGCCTCGTCAAATTTATACTTTACCTCATCAAATTCTTGCTTTGAAGTGACATCCTTTACTTGGCTAAATTTATTAAAGGTGTTTTTAGCAAATTCTTTGGCATTTTTGGCAAGCGCTAGGTCGTTTTTTGCCTTTTTTAGAGCGATCTCTAGGCTTGTTTGATCAAGGCTAGCTAGCACATCGCCCTTTTTAACGTGACTTGAGATATCTACAAAAATTTTATCCACCTTGCCACTACTCTCAAATGCAAGCTTTGAGCTTTGCTTGGCATAGACTTCAAAATCAGCAAAAATTTCCTCGCTCGCAAATGAAAAAATGCAAAATATCATTAAAATTATCAGCTTTTTCAATCCCTAATCCTCTCTAAAATGCTCTCCCCACTCTCAAAAAAATACTCCGCCTTTTTGATCTCCAGCTCATCTTTCGCCCCTTCAAAAAGGCTAATGGCATCAAATTTTTGCGAGAGCGCCTCGAGCAGATCGCTATATCCTAAAAGCCCAGAGTTATACTTCTCATAGCTCGCTCTAAGCGCAAGTTCGCTCGCCTTTACATACTCATTTAGCGAGGCGATCTTTGAGCTAAGAGTTGCGATCTCGTTTTGTAAATTTTTAAGTTTTGTCTCATTTTCGCGCTTTTTATACTCTAAATTTAGCCTCGCCTCATCAAGCGCGATCTTGCTAGCTTGGCTCATCTTGCTAGTGGCAAAAAAGTCAAAAATTTTCCACCTAAAGCTAACGCCAAATTTATTACCATGCGTATCTTCTTTTAGATATTTATCAAGATATGGCTGGTAGGCGCTATATTTGCCAAGATCGATGGCGTAGTTATTTTTGTAAAATCCATAGGTGTCATAAAGCATGATTTGTGGCAAAAAGTCAGCTCTTGTCTCGCTAAGCTTAGCTTCACTTATAAAAATGTCTTGATTTAGCCTATCAAGCTCGGCATTTTTTGAAGCTAAATTTGAGCCAATATCAGCCATTTTTGCCCCGCTAAGTGGCGAAATTTGCTCACCTGTTAGCAAATTTATCTCATTTAAAATTTGCTCCATTTTGTTTTTATATTCAAGCTGCGTGCTATTTGCCAAGTGATATTTTGCCCGCACGTTTTCTAGCTCATCTTTTGCAGCAAGTCCTGCTTTATTTGCCTTTTCAAGCTTGTCTAAAACGCCTTTTAAGAAATTTGCCTGAGCCTTTTTGGCAGCTATTATATTTTCAAGCGCGCAGGCGTTAAAGTATAAATTTACAGCCTTAAATGCAAGGTAGTTTTTAGCCTCGTCACTTGCGATGGCGGCTTTGTTTTTTAAAAGCTGGCTCATCTTTAGCCTAGCCTCTCTCGCTCCGCCGTCGTATAGTAAAAAATCAATCCTTGCTAGCACTCCAGCTGACTCTTTGGCGACGATACTTGGAAAAGTGCTTGCGTTTTTACCGTATGAGCCCTCTAGGCTAAGGCTTGGCAAGTAGGCGCTTGATGTCGCTTCATCATTTAAATTTGCTCTTTTTAGCTCAAGCTCTTTGATCTTTGAAATTTCGTTTTGAGTGGCTTTGTTTGCTATCTCGCTCAAATTTGATCCTAGTAGCGCCAAAGGCAAAAGTGCTAATAAAATTTTTTTCATCAGTGAAAGCTTTTTACTAAATTTCCTATTAGCAAATTCCAGCCATCAACTAGCACGAAGATGAGTAGTTTAAATGGCAGCGAGATCATGACAGGAGGCAGCATCATCATACCCATCGCCATCAAAACGGAGCTTACGACCATGTCGATGACCAAAAACGGCAGATAGAGCAAAAAGGCTATCTCAAAAGATGTCTTTAGCTCGCTTATCATAAAAGCTGACATCGCGATGCTTAGCGGGATATCCTCGATATTTGCTGGATTTTGCAAATTTCTAATCCTAAAAAATAACGCCAGATCCTTCTCTCTAGTGTTTTTAACCATAAATTCTTTAAATGGCTTTAAGCTCTTATCAAGCATCTCCTCATAGCCTATCTGCTCGGCTATATAAGGCTTTATGCCCTCATCATAGCTTCTTTGACCAACTGGCTCCATGATAAAAAATGTAAGCACCATAGCAAGCGAGATGAGCACTGTTGAAGGCGGCACTTGCTGTGTGCCCATAGCTTGGCGCAAAAATGAAAATACAATGACAAGGCGCAAAAAGCTAGTCATCATAAAGATGAGCGACGGAGCAAGTGCAAGTGCGGTGAGGATTAGTAAGACATTTAGAGAATTTACGAGCTGCTCGGCATTTTGCGGTGAATTTAGGCTTAAATTTATAGTTGGTAGCGCAGGGTCAGCGCCAAAAACCACACAGAACAAAACCGCTAAACTAAGCAGTACTTTCACGACTAATTCCTCGTATCAAGGATACTTTTCTTAGTAGCCTCTTTATTTTTTGGCTCGAGCGAGACGAAGTGAATTTCTACTCTATTGTTTTTAGCTCTGCCCTCCTGCGTGCTGTTGCTAGCGATCGGATCAAAAGAGGCTCTGCCAGAAGTGATAAGCCTCTCTTGTGGCACGCCATCACTTACTAGCTCTTCAAGCACACTTAGCGCCCTTGCAGTAGAGAGCTGCCAGTTGTTTTTGTATATAGAGTCCTTACTTGGATTTGTATTATCAGTGTATCCGATGATATCTGTTTTTACCTCATTTGGCATTTTGGCTATGATCATGCCTATGCGCTTTAAAAAGAGCTTCGCATCCTCGCCAGAAATTTCAGCGCTATCTTTATCAAAGAGCATCGCAGCTGGAAGCCTAACGATAAAGCCATCCTCGCTCTCTTCCATAGTGATCTCAGGTGCTCCACTAGCCGTTAGTAGCTCATTTATCTTTTTAACAGTCGAAGTGACCTCATTTTGAGCGCCTTTTTGAGCTTTTGGCTTTGGAGTGCGTCTGTTTTCAGGATCTGTCTCTTTTTCTACCTGACTATCTGGTCTTGCGCCACCCTCTAGCACGCTTAGCGCACCAGCTAGTGAGCCAACAGCAGCCTCCATCTTTTTAGCATCCATCGTCGCCATAGAAAGGAGCAAAACGAAAAAGCAAAGCAAAAGCGACATAAGGTCACCAAATGACGCTAGCCACTCAGGCATACACTTTGGACACTCTTCTGGTTTTATTAACTTACTCATTATTCAAACTGACTTTTTCTATCTTTTGGAGGTAAAAATGCTAAAAGCTTAGCTTCAAGCGTTCTTGGGTTGTCCCCTGCTTGTATCGCCATGATGCCCTCTAAAACCACCTGCTTCTCAAGTGCCTCATCAGCATCGCGGATCGAGAGGATATTTGCAACAGGTGCGCCAATGATGTTACCTATCATTGAACCATAAAGTGTCGTAAGCAACGCAACCGCCATAGATGGACCGATCGCACTAGGGTCTGACATGTTAAGAAGCATCGCAACAAGACCGATCAGCGTACCGATCATACCCATCGCACCTGCAAAACCACCAACTTGCTCGAAAATTTTGATGTTATTTGCATGCCTTGTGCTAGTCTGATCGATGTCGATCTCTAAAAGCGCTCTAATCGCATCTGGCTCATTGCCATCGACCGCCATCGAAAGGCCTTTTTTTAAAAACTGATTTGTCTCATTATTTACTTCGCTCTCAAGTGCCAAGATGCCATCTCGCCTAGCCTTGGTTGAGTAATCAACTATTTTTTTTATAGTCTCAGGTAAATTTACAACAACTGATGGCTTAACAGCAACACCATAAAATTTACCGACACCTTTAAGCGTCTCCATCTTGAAGCCAACCATCATAACGCCGATAGTACCACCAAAAACGATCATCACAGAAGGGATATCGATGTATGGTCCTATACCAACGCCTATCGCCATTGATCCAAACAAAAGCACCAGGGTCAAAACCCAGCCGACGACGGTTCCTAAATCCATTTAAACTCGCTTTATTTATAAATTCTTAAGAATTGCTATTTTATTAGCTTTTTGTTGAAACAATCGTTAAATTAAAAAAAATGTTTGCCATTTTTTGCTACAATCTGCGAAATTTTTAACGTTAAAAGGCTTAAAAATGAATAATAATACTTCAATCATAATCTTAGCTGCTGGTCTTGGCACCAGGATGAAATCAAAACGACCAAAAGTCTTATTTGAGCTATGCGGCGAGCCAATGATCATTCACATCTTAAAGCAAGCTTATGCGATCACAAATGACGTTAGCGTCGTGCTTCACTACGAAAAAGAGTTAATTAGCAAAAAGATAAAAGAAATTTTCCCTCAAACTAAAATTTTCGAGCAAGATCTAGCAAATTTCCCAGGCACTGCTGGTGCGATAAAGGGCGTAAATTTAAGTGGTGAAAAGGTGCTAGTAACTTGTGGCGATATGCCACTTGTTAGATCAACCGATCTTATGCGCCTAGCAAATGCTGAAGCAGACGTAGTTATGAGCTCATTTGAAGCAACAAATCCTTTTGGCTACGGCAGAGTGATCATAAAAAATGGCAAAGTTGAGGCCATCGTCGAGCAAAAAGATGCGAGCGAAGCACAGCTTGCTATAAAGAGCGTAAATGCTGGCTGCTACTGCTTTAAACGCGAGGCATTAGAGCAAATTTTACCACTCATAAGCAACCAAAACGCACAAAAAGAGTACTACCTAACTGACGCTATAAAAATAGCAAATGAAAAGGGCTTAAAGTGCGTTGCAGTAAATGTTAGTGAGCAAAATTTCATGGGGATAAATGATAAATTTCAGCTAAGTATCGCTGAGAAAATCATGCAAGATGAGATAAAGCAAAATTTAATGAAAGCTGGCGTTTTGATGCGTATGCCTGAGAGCATTTTCATAGACAGCAGGGCTAAATTTGAAGGCGAGTGCGTTCTCGAAGAAAATGTAAGCATCCTTGGTGAGTGCGTTATAACAGAAAGCATCATCAAAAGCTCATCAGTGATAGAAAGTAGCGTCATCAAAAACTCAGACATCGGCCCGCTAGCTCACATCAGGCCAAATTCTGAAATTTCTGACACACACATAGGAAATTTCGTCGAGGTTAAAAAAGGCATCTTAAACGGCGTAAAAGCAGGACACTTAAGCTATCTTGGCGACTGCGAGATAGAAAGTGGCACAAATATCGGTTGTGGCACGATCACATGCAACTACGACGGCAAAGCAAAATACAAAACCAAGATCGGCAAAAACGTCTTTGTTGGCTCAGATACACAGCTAGTTGCCCCTGTAAATATCGCTGATAACGTCATCATCGCAGCTGGCAGCACCATCACAAAAGACGTTGAGAGTGGCGCGCTGGCGATTAGCAGAGGTCGTCAAGAGAACAAAAGCGGCTTTTTTGAGAAATTCTTTGGTAAAGATGATGTTAAAAAATAAGAAAATTTTACTTGCCGTTTGCGGTAGTATCGCCTTTTATAAAGCTTACGAAATTTTATCGCTACTTAAAAAGCAAGGCGCTGATATTTACGTGGCTTTAAGTGACGGGGCGCTTGAATTTTGCAGCGTAAGTGGCTTTGAAGCACTAAGCGAGCATAAAATTTTAAGCTCACAAACACAAAACTGGCAAGATGGCGTAAATCACATAGCCTACTCTAAAATGGATCTAGTGCTCATCGCACCTGCCTCGGTAAATACAATAAATAAACTAACAGCTGGCATCTGTGACAATGTCTTCATGCAAACACTAATAGCCGCCTCGCACGTGCCTTTGGTTGTCGCTCCAGCTGCAAACAACAATATGATCGAGCACTTCGCGACGCAAAATTCGCTTGAAATTTTAGAAAAAAACGGCGCATTGGTAGTTGAGCCAGTTCTTAAAACTTTAGCTTGCGGCGACGTTGGCAAAGGCGGTCTTGCAAGCCCTGAAGTGATAGTAGAGGCGGCCATTAAAAGGCTTAGCAAGCCTATTTTTGCAGGCAAAAAAGTAGTTATCACAGGCGGTGCAACAACTGAAAAGATAGATGACGTAAGAGCGATCACAAATTTCTCAAGTGGCAAGATGGCAAGAGCCTTGGCAAGGGCTTTTTACTACGCAGGTGCAGAAGTAAAACTGCTTGCTAGTTTTGAAACTAGTGGTGAGCCGTTTGAGAGCCTTAAATTTAGCTCAAGTAGCGAGCTTTTAGAGCTTTGCAAGAGTGAGTGTGAGGACACAAATTTACTTGTAATGTGCGCTGCTGTGAGTGATTTTGTACCGACAAAGGTTGATGGCAAGATAAAAAAAGAGGACGTTGGCGAAGTTTTAAATTTAAGCCTAAACAAAAACATTGACATTTTGCAAAGCTTAAGCAAATTTAGTTGCAAAAAGATCGGCTTTAAGCTTGAAATTTCTAGCCAAAACGCTCTTAAAAACGCTAGATCAATGCTAGAGAAAAAAGCACTTGACGCAGTTTGTCTAAATGTAATGGGTGAGAAAAACGGCTTTGCAAGCGAGCAAAACGAGGTAAATTTCATCACAAATGATAGTGAAATTTTACTGCCGCTTGCCTCAAAAGATGAGATCGCAAGGCGCATAGTGGAGCTAGCAGCAAATTTATGATAGAGCAAATCTCACGCATCCAAAAGATAGCAAAAAACAGCCAAGCTCCGCTAGTAGCGATAAATTCGTCCCTGCCGCTTAGCATTTTGGTGAGCCAAAAGGTCGGCTTTAATAGATACATCTTAAATTTCGCAAATAGAAATTTAAACACAAAAAGCGCAAAAGAGCTAAACGTGGGCTCTAGATACTGGGGCGAGGTGCATAGTCAGGGCGAAAACATCGTCATAAAAAATTTATACGAGAAGCCAAAAATTTTAGATGAGGACGTTTTGGCTGATGGGCTAAATTTGATAGAAAATTTGGTAAAAAACGAGAATTTATCGTGGCTTTACAGCTATTTATTTAAAAACTTAAGCGAAGTTAAAACAAAAGATGAGATGAGAGTGTTAGCAAAAATGCTCTTTGCCCTGCAAGAAAACGTCGTGCATATACCATTTGCGTATAGCGGTACAAACGGCATTTTTCAGCTTAAAAAAGAGGCAAATGAGATGAGAGTTTTTTTGGTATTTTCAAATTTTGCGCCGCTTATTTTTAAATTTAAAGATGAAATTTTGTATGAGATCGCAACGCCATTTAGCAACGTTGCAAGCTTGCTAAAGAACGAATTTAACACCGCAGTTATGGTACAAAACGTAAGTGCTCTTTGGAGTAAAAAAGAGCAGATAATTGACTTTAAAGGCTAGATATTGAACAAACTTAACCACCTCGCTATCATCATGGACGGCAACGGACGCTGGGCCAAAAAGCGTGGATTTTTGCGGACAAATGGACACGAGGCCGGGGCAAATGTGGTGAGCGATATGTGCGAATTTTGCATTGATAATGGCGTGAAAATTTTAAGTCTTTATGCATTTAGCACCGAAAACTGGAAAAGACCGCAAAAAGAGGTTGATTTTTTGATGAATTTGCTTAAAAAATTTCTTCTTTTAAAGCGTGATGATTTTATAAAAAATGGGATCAAATTTAACACGATCGGCGACATTTCGCCATTTAGTGATGAGCTAAAAAATGAGATAGAGATCACCAAAAATGCAACACGAGAAAATACAAATTTGCTTTTAAATTTAGCGATAAACTATGGCTCAAAAGATGAGATCATAAGGGCGGTAAAAAAGCTAAATTTAGAAGGTGCTGATATAAACGAAGCAAGCCTAAATGCAGCACTTGATGAGAGTGAGCCAGTCGATCTTCTCATTAGAACAGGCGGCGAGAGTAGGCTTTCAAATTTCATGCTTTGGCAAGCGAGCTACGCCGAGCTCTTTTTTACGCCGACACTTTGGCCAGACTTTGGCAAGGACGAGCTTGCTAGGATCGTGAGTAAATTTAAAGATATAGAGCGAAGATTTGGCAGGGTGTAGCGAGGTGGATATTTTGGTTTTATTTTTTGCTAATTTTGCCTTTGTCCTTGGCGTTTGCGTGGGGTCGTTTTCAAATGTGCTGATCTACCGCTTACCACGAAATGAAAGCATAAATTTCCCAGCTTCTCACTGTCCAAAATGCTCCCACAAGCTAAATTTTTATCACAACATACCACTTTTTTCATGGCTATTTTTAGGCGGAAAATGTGCCTTTTGCAAACAAAAGATAAGCCTTGTCTATCCGTTAGTTGAGCTTGTCTCTGGCCTACTTTTTCTGATCTGCTTTTTCAAAGAGTGCGGCGAAATTTTAAGCGTAGAAACCTTGCTTTATGCGCTATTTTTAGGGCTTTGCTTTATTATGCTACTAGCTCTTAGCGTCATAGACATAAGGTATAAAGCAGTGCCTGATCCGCTTCTTTTTGCAGCGCTATTTTTTGCATTTGCCTATGCCTTGCTGCTTTTTATCTTTAAAGGAAATTTTGATCAAATTTTAAATTTACTCTTTTTTGGTTTTATTTTTTGGGCGCTAAGATTTATCGTGAGCTTTGCTATGAAAAAAGAAGCCATGGGGAGTGCTGATATCTTTATCGCAGCAGTGATCGGGGCTGTTTTACCAGCCAAGCTAGCCCTTGTGGCGATCTATCTAGCCGCACTTCTTACGCTTCCAGTCTATGCGCTCGTTCGCAAAAAGGGCTATGAGCTAGCCTTTGTGCCATTTTTAAGCCTAGGACTGCTTGTCACCTACGCTTTTGATGGGCAAATTTTAGAAATTTTAAGGTTCATTTATGAGTAGAGTAAATAAATATCTTTTGTTTAACTTTTTAGGCACGTTTGCATCGCTATTTAGCACACTTTTTTTGATCATGTCGATCGTCTTTTTCATCCAGATCGCGCGTATCACATCATACATCGAGATCAGCTTTGGCGAGCTCTTTAAACTCTACTCATTTATGCTCCCACGCGTGCTACTCTTTGTCGTGCCTATCGCCTTTTTCGTCTCGCTTGCGATGACGCTTTTTAGGCTATCAAAAGAGAATGAAAGTATCGTTATCTTTACACTTGGTGGCTCACCAAATAAAATAGCAAGATTTTTCCTAGCGTTTTCAGCCATTTTAAGCGCCGCCTTGCTCGTTATCGCCATCGTAATGATACCAATAGCCGCCCAGCTAAATGCAAATTTCATCGACTATAAAAAGACAGTCGCGAAGCTAAATTTAAAGCCAACCCAGTTTGGACAAAAATTTTCTGATTGGATGGTATATGTGGGCAGCGAAAGCGAAGATAAAAATGGCACAACCTACAAAGATATCGTGATGTTTAACCCATTTGTAAAAGAGTCTCAGCGTCTAATAACCGCCAAAAACGCAAAGATCATAAATGTGGGTCAAAGCGTAGAGCTCTCTTTAAACGAGGGCAAAATGTATGACATAAGAGATGAAATTTATCACCAAAGCAACTTCAAATCAATGAAGATAAGAACCGCTCAAAGCGAAGAGATAAGCGATGTTGGCAGCATCAAAGAGTACTGGATGGAGGCAGCTAGCAGCGATAAACGCAGAAAAGACCTTAGCACCTACGTTCTAGTGGCTCTCTTCCCGCTTGCAAGCACGCTCTTTGCAATCAGCCTTGGCATCGTCACATATAGATACGAAAAGGGCATGGTCTATGTGGGCACATTTGGCGTTTTGTTTGGATATTTTACCCTTATCATGCTCTTTTCATCAAAGCCAGCACTTGCGATACCGCTCATATTTTTCGTATTTTTACTAGCTGGCGTTTTGCTTTATAAAACCAAGATCACACGAAGATACTGATGAAAATTCAGCTAATCTACAGCTACGATGGCTCGAAATTTCAAGGCTCACAGACCCAGCCGCACGAAAATGGCGTAGAAGATGAACTCGCACGCGCCTTAGCTCACGTTGGCATTTTCGAAAGAGTGGTCTCTAGCTCGCGCACAGATAAAAGCGTGCACGCAAACAACCAAAGCTCAAGCGTAATTTGCGGCGATCACTTTAAAGATTTAAAGCGCTTGCAAGATCTCATAAACCGCCACGCACACCCAAGCATTCACATAAAACGCATAAATTTAGTAGATGATAGCTTTCAAGCGAGATTTGACGCGGTTGCAAGGTCGTATAGATATGTGATAGATCACGGCAAATTTGATGTTTTTAGCTCAAACTATAAGGTCTTTTTGCCTAAATTTGATATCGAAAAAGCAAATGAAATTTTGTGTAATTTTATCGGCGAGCATGATTTTAGCGAATATATGAAGACAGGAAGCGACACAAAAAGCCCGGTGCGAGAAATTTATCAAGCATTTTGCTACGCATACAAAGAGCAAACTATCATTGTCTTTAAAGCAAATGGCTTTTTACGCGGCCAGGTGCGCCTCATGGTTGCAAATTTACTAAAAGCGCTAAAGCAAAAAGATGGTAGCGAGCTCATCAAAGCTTCTCTAAATGGACGTTCTGCTCTAACACGCATACCAGCACCTGCTGAGGGGCTATATCTAAATAAAGTTTTTTATAAATTTAACTAATCTAAAAAGTGGTCTGAAAATAAAATTTGGGGAAGAAAAAGGATGGTGCGCCCGAGAGAATTCGAATCTCTGACCTTTTGAACCGCAATCAAATGCTCTATCCAGCTGAGCTACGAGCGCACATGAAAAATTAAGTTGTGATATTAACCAAACTTTCCTTAAAAAGAGATTGTATTCATTTTAAATTTATAACCTTTTTAGTAAAATCCTTTGAGTAAAAGGAGCAAGAATGAACGATTTTTTCGATAGTCTAAAAGAGATCAAAAAAGAGCTTGCAAAAGAGCAAGGCGTGGCTAAAAAGCCCCAAAAAGAGGCCATTTCTTACACAAAAGAAGAGGCGATCTTACACAAAGAACAAAAGCTAAGAGATGAGTTTTTGGCATATACAAAAGATAGCAATATCAGGAAAATTTAACTTTGGAACACTAGTTGCTTTAAATTGGGATATTTTAAATGGAGCGACCCATGAATATAACCCAAACTTTAGAATCTTTAAGCATTTTAACCGATAGCGACGCTCTATTTTGCGAGCTTCGCGCACTAATAAGTAAAAATTTCACAAAAACCCTAGCAAACAAAGATAAGATCATCTCTTTTTACGAAGAGAGCGAGATCCCGCAGCGAAAATGCTTCTTAAAATTTATAAAAAAACTCTACGAAAAACAGGGCAATGAGCTTGACGTAACCTTTGCAAAATACAAAACCATAAAGCTATCTTTAGTGCAAAGAAACGCCCTAACAAACATCTACAACATCGACATTGAGTTTTTTAACGACGAGATGATCTTTAAGCTAAACAACACTCCAAGAGCTTTTGCTAGCTACATTTTGCAAAATTTTAAAGGCAATGAGTCTAAATTTGATGAGAAAAATCATAAATTTAGCCTAAAGATAAAAAAAGAAAGCGACTTTGGCTTGATAGAAGAGATCATTTCAAGACGCGAACATCTAAAATTTATAGTAAATTTTAACTATAATGAGAGTAAATTTAAAGAGTTTAAGAAAAGCTACAAGATCCAAAACTCAGCCAAATTTAAAAGTCGCTTCAGCGCTTTGGCAAATTTACTAGAAGAGAATTTTGAAATTTTAGGCTGCTCAAATAGCGATAGCTTCGAAACTGTAAGAGATAGCTACCTAGCCCTTGCTAAAATTTACCACCCAGACAGACACTCAAACAAAAGCGAAAGCATCAAAAACGAATACAGCGCTAAATTTAAAAAGATCCAAGCAGCCTACGAGGGACTAAAACCATTTTTTAAAAACCAAGAGAATTTTATAAAGGTAGGCTAGATAAGACAACACTTAATATAAATTTGCTTAGCGGTTTTTGCCTAAGAGCATTTATCGTTCTTGTAGCAATTTATATATTTTAATTTTTTCCTTTAAAAACTAGGCCAGATAGTATCTGGTCTAGCTATCTAATCATTTCTCACCAAGTGGCCAGTAAACAACTGGTTTAGCTCCAAGTTTTGCCTCGCCATGATACATACCAAGCTTATCCTTTGTCCATGCAAAGCCAGTCTTGCCATTTTTATCAATAGAGATGATACCGCCACTACCACCTAGAGCTTTGACCTGAGCCACCGCTTCCTCGGCTGCTTTTTGCACGTCTTGTGTTTTGTATTTATAAAGAGCTGAAACTTCGTGTGCGGCATTTACACGCATATAGATATCGCCTGTACCTGTGCAAGAAACAGCCACTGAGTCGTTATCTGCATATGTTCCAGAGCCAATTATCGGACTATCACCAATGCGATCAGTCATTTTATTTATCATGCCGCCAGTGCTTGTTGTTACACCTAGGTTGCCATTTTTATCAAGCGCGATAGCTCCAACGGTACCAAGATATGGACGCTCGTATAAATTTAGTAATGTTTTCTTGGTCTTTTCGCTATCTAACATCAACTTTTGCTTTTCTTTAGCTCTTTGAAGTACATCGTATCTAAACTGAGTGAAAAAATACTTTTGATCTACCATTTTAAGCCGTTTTCTTTGACTAGCCAATAGTCTATACATTTTTGGCTCAACGAAACTTAATAACAAACATAATGAGTATTAAGTTATGATGAAAACTATGTTCTTTAAAAGTAGCGAGCGTAGCGAAGTTAAAAAACAAGTATATCTATCGTTCCCGAATTCCAGAAAAGAAATTTAGAGAAATTTTATTGTATTTTTCACCTGATATATAAGCTGTAAAAATAACGAAATTTACTAATATATCAGAAAAAACAATCAATCTTGCGCTGCGCTCTCTTTTAAAAAATAACTAAAAATATCAGAATTTTAATGGCTAGCGAGTATGAAAAAAACAACTAAGTTTTGAGAGAGATTTCCAGCTCGCTAGCCCGCCTAGAAGCTTCGCTTTGAAATAGACGAAAGCTACTTTTTACTTCGCTTCACTAGTTTGCTATTAGTGCCATGTCATCTCTTGTGTTTTTCAAAAAATGTGTTGGCTCGTTTTTAATCTCCCTAATTACCTTAAAAACATCACTTTTACTTTTAAACATTTCAGGATGTTTTACTGCTAGACTTTTTAAATTTGCAACCCACTCATCGCTTAATACACCACTAAGATCATTTACCCACTTTTGCACATTAAATTTTTGCGTTGTATATTGTGCTTTGCCACTTTCTCCTAAAACAAAGCCATCGCCTCTTATCTCGCCGTTTTGCACTTCATCTCTTAACGCTTTTACCTCATTTT